>NZ_JACJEO010000009.1:0-173672 GCF_014164115.1 Pseudoalteromonas sp. SG45-2 | reverse complement strand
AAGTGATAGTTAAACACGAAAAATAACTTATGGAATATAAAGAGGTATTTTAATGAAAATAGTAAGAGGAATATTCTTTTATATTTCATCGGGCTCAGTAATAGCATTATATATAGGTTTTATGTTTGTAGAACCTTTGTTCTATAATGGTTTAGAGGGTTTAATTAAGGTACTTAAAGATTGGCAAACTTTAAATGCAGCTTTAATAGCACTGTTAGCTAGTTTTATAGCCCTATATACAACTCAATACAATGACAAAAAAAAGAAAGAGCGCGACTTTATTGCATCTAAAGCATTCCTACCTGAAGTATTAAGTGAACTGACTAATTACTTGGAATTAAGTGCAAAATTATTGTTAGAAGCATATAGAAGAGAAAACGAAGAAAATGATAAATGCACCTCAGAATTAAACCAAGAATTACCGAAGTTACCAAATAGCCATAGAACTATCTTTAGAGATTGCATACATTCAGGTGAACCTGAAATTGGTGATTATCTATCAGAAATTTTAGTTACATTACAAGTGCATAATTCAAGAATGAAATGTGTGAAAGATGGCTTTAAATCTCCCAGAGAGTTCATGAAGTCTCCCGAAGTGTTAATGAGTAATATATTTGTTTTAGGGAAATTACATGCAAGAGTAACGGGATTATTTGATTTCGGTAGAAATCAAAAAGATTTAAATTATTTACCTCTGACAGTAAGTCAAATTCATAACTCGTATAAAAACTTAGGATTAGATGTATTGGAAGTAGATGGGTTACTGGAGCTTACTGAACGTTTTTGCAAAAATAAAATGAAGAGAACTTAATTGAAAGTTAAGGCAGGGATAATATAAAGCAGACAGTAACAACCCATAAATTACGTTATGTTAAATTGGTTGGATTATAATAAAGCGAGCGTGATTATACAAACCAGCTCGCTTTTAGGAGAGTAATTTGGTGGTTAATTAAGCTCTGAATCTACCCAAAACTTAGTTCCTTTTAATACAGCTTGTAGTGCAAGGCCATTTTCGGTTACAGAATACACAGTAACTTGATCTGCAATTGCTTCAGCAACCAGTGCACCGCCTTTATCTTCATATTTTGCAGCCGCATCAGCGTTTCCGCCAAATGCCCAACCATGTTCAATAAATCTATTTAATGCAGCTTGGTTATGAAAAACCATTACAACGTTAAAATCTTTTACACCTAAGCCAAGCCCTAAACCGGCTTCGCCCATATTCATGTAAGTCGATTTACCCGTAAGATTATTTTTAACTACGCCGTAACCGCCACCAAAACTAGCTAAAACAACATTTACGTTAGCGTTATCAAAAACGGCGAAACCAGCAGAATTAGCAATTTGTTTTTTAACATCAGGTTTTTCAGCGTATAATTTATCTAATGTATTTGTTTTCATACTTTGTACAAGTGAACGTTTTTCGCTTGGTGATGCACTACCTGTAGTAGCACACCCAGTTAACGCAACAGTTAAAGCAAGTACGCTTAGTATAATTAGTTTTTTCATAATGTTTTCCTTAATAAGATATAGCAACCAACAACCATAGAATAATCACGGTATTAAAATAATTAGAGCTTTACTATGTCCAATACTAGACAGTATCGGACTTTAACGTTATTCTGTAAGTCTATTATTTAATTGAATATTTATACATTATGCTTGTTGCTTTGGTTGATACGTTAAAACAATTAAGATATCAAATTGCCCATCTAGATGACGGTACTCTCAATTCAGAATACCCAGAACTTGCATCCTTTATACAGGAAATTGGCTTGACTGTAACTGAATCAAAAGCTGATCTGACATTCTTGTATCAGTTTTTATATGTTTATGGCCGAAAGTCAGAAGCCACTTATAGTCGTTTTCGAAATGAGCTTGAACGCTTTTATTTATGGTCGTGGTTAATAGCAGAAAAATCAGTATTTGATTTAAAACGTGAAGATATTGAAGCTTACGTTGATTTTATGGTTGAACCCGATAAAGCATGGGCTGCAACTTCAGTGCAATGGCGTTATAAAGATGAGCAAGGAATTCGTCGATTAAACCAAAATTGGCGCCCTTTTATGCTTAAAGAATCCATTGCTAGTCAGCAAACTTTATCGTCTATGTTTACTGCTCTAAATGTATTTTATAAGTTTGCCTTACTAGAAGAAAAAACATTTGCTAACTTTGTCCCTGTTGTTAAAAAAAATAGTCCGTACTTAGTTGTTCAATCACAAATTCAAATTCCAGACACATTAAGCGATATTCAATGGGAATACGTTTTTGGTGTAACGCGTGATTTATGCGAACATAACCCTGATTTAGAGCGAAACTTATTTACGCTTGCCTGCTTAAAAGGTCTTTATTTACGAATTTCAGAATTATCTGAGCGCCCACAATGGTCGCCGGTGATGTCTCATTTTTGGCAAGATAATGATGGATTTTGGTTTTTACGTATAATGGGTAAAGGTAATAAATTACGAGATGTAACCTTAAGTGATGATTTTGTTGAATATTTAAAACGATACAGATTATATCGAGGTCTACCTGCCCTTCCTCGGGTTGATGAATCTGAGCCGTTAGTTCATAAAATTCGCGGTCAAGGTGGTATGACCGTAAGGCAAATTAGGCGTTTAGTTCAACAAAGTTTTGATTATGCTCAGCAATCATTACTTGATGATGGTTTTAAAGATGACGCTGAACAACTTGGCGCTGCAACTGCACATTGGCTTCGTCATACAGGTGCTACACATGATGCGCAAACCAGACCGCTTAAACATTTATCAGAAGATTTAGGCCATTCTAAAATTGCGACTACCGATCAAATTTATATTCAAACAAATATTAAAGAGCGAGCAAAGTCAGGACTTAAAAGGAAAATTTAATGGAGTATTTAGTAATAGCATTTATAGGCGGATTATTTTTAATTTATTCTTTAACACTTCGCCAGTTAGAAAAAACAGAAGTAACAGGCCCAATGTTTTTTGTTGTTGGCGGAATATGTTTAGCTTCAATGCTACCCAACGAAGGGGATAAAATAAAAGAAGGCGTTGATCTTTTATTACCATTTATAGAGCTTACGCTAAGTATTTTTTTATTTTCTGATGCAGCTAAATCAAAGTTGAGTGTATTAAGGCATAGTTTTCAGTATCCTAGTTTACTGTTGTTTGTTGCCCTACCCTTAACTTTGTTACTTGGTATTGCTGTTGCTTTATTTTTCTTTGCTGAGCTTTCACTTATTCAAGCAGCGTTGCTCGCTATTATTTTAACACCTACCGATGCAGCTTTAAGTAAAGGGTTACTAGCAAGTACACAAGTGCCTGAAAAAATACGCGAAGGAATAAATACTGAAAGTGGTTTGAACGATGGATTATGCGTACCTATATTTTTAATATTTATATTACTCGCTAAAAATCCTGATTCAGCTATTACTGCAACACAAACACTAAGTGTGTTTGGCCGAGAGCTTGGCTTGGCTTTATTAATAGCTATTACAAGTATTGTTGTTTTTATACCGAGTTTAAACTTTGCAATGAAACGTCATTACTTTGCACAAAATACCAGTCCGTTTTTATTACTCGGTTTTGCTATGGCTGTGTTTTCTGTGACTCAATATTTTCATGGCAGTGGATTTATTGCGGTGTTTATTGCAGGTTTATTATTTGATAAATTTTCGACCGAAGAAGTTAGAACAGAATTAATTGAAGACTCAGAGCATATCGCAGATTTCACATCGTTAATGATTTGGTGCTTGTTCGGGTTTGTTTGTGCTTACTTAGTTATTCCTAAATTAAATACTGAGATTATAATTTACGCTTTGTTAAGTACAACATTGATTAGAATAATTCCAGTTATGCTGTCTCTGCAGTTTACGGCATTGAGTATTAAAGAGCGTTTTACATTTGCGTGGTTTGGACCAAGAGGATTAGCATCAATTGTTTTTACATTGATGGTGATAGATACGCAAATAGAAAACAAATATCAAATAGCGACGATAGCAATGACGACTATTTTGTTTAGTGTATTTATACATGGTATTAGCACTAAACCTATTGCCGATAGTTTTGTTAAAAAATAATTATTTAAACTAGGTAAATTAAGAATACGTATTAAAAAAGGCGTAACGGTTATTTTCATCACTGATGAAGTTAATCGTTGCGCCTTTTTGTATTTAATGAATAATTCACTAAATTGGTATTTAGATAAAACTATTTAAGTACTCTTATATAAGTGACCTTATTTAAGCACTCTTATTTTATAAAGTTATTTAAGAACCTGTGCTAGTAATTCAATTGGGTGTTTTGGTTTAAATTGTTCAAAACGTTTAACTTGGCTACGACAAGAAAATCCCGTAGATAAAAGTTGCTCTGGTTTATTTTTATCTACAATTGGTTTCCAACTCATTTCGTAAAGTGCACGTGAGTTATCTTGATTTTGTGCTTCGTGGCCATAAGTCCCCGCCATTCCACAGCAACCTGTATTTGTTGTTTTTAATGTTAAACCAATATCACTGAAAATTGTTTGCCAAACATTTGCCGCTTTTGGCAGTGCAGTTGTTTCAGTACAGTGACTCAGTAATGTAAATTCGGTATCTGTATTTTGCTTTGCGCTTAGTGATTTAAACGATTGTGTTTCTAACCACTCATGGGCAAGTTGCACATTAAATTCACCACGGTTATTTTCTAAAATTGTATTATATTCATCGCGGTAACACATAACGAGTGACGCATCTAAACCGACTAGGGGTGCATTAATATCATTTAATTTATTTAAAAACTCAGCTGCATTTTTAGCTGTAACTTTAAATTCATGCAAAAAACCTTTTACGTGTTGCGGTTTACCATTTGGTTTAAAAGGTAATAGCATTGGTTTTTTGCCAAGTTGGGTTATTAAAGTAATAAAACTTTCTACTAATTCGGCTTCGTAAAAGCTCGTAAATGGGTCTTGTACTATTAATACATATTCACTTTGTTGCTCTGCATTTAATTTATTTAATAAATCAAAATCAAATTTTTGTGTTTTAGTAATACGCTTTGAAAGTGCAGGAATACTTAACTGTGGTGTATCAACATAGCCAACTGTTTTTTTAATAACATTGCTTACTAATGATGTTTTAACAATTGGATTTATGACTTTAGCGAACTTTGCCATTAATGGCGCGCTGTTTTCTATGTTACCAACAAGGTAATCTTTTAGCGGACGCGCATAATAACTATGATAATAATTTAAAAAGCGTGAACGAAAAGTGGGTACATCTACTTTAATTGGGCATGCAGTTGTACATGCTTTACATGCTAAACATTCATCCATTGACGCTTTTACTTCGTGAGAAAAGTCGTAAATACCTTTTCGTTTTTCGCGGCTATGAACAAAACGTTCCCACCAGGTGATTACTTCACCTTTGTTAAGTTGCTTTTCTACTTCGAGTAAATCTACATTTTTTGACTCTTGTAATCGAAGCCATTCGCGCATTAAACTTGCGCGTCCTTTTGGTGAATTACGGCGATCGCCAGTTACTTTATACGATGGACACATAGGTGAATTTTCATCGTAATTAAAGCATATGCCATTACCATTACAGGTCATTGCATTGTTAAAACTGGTTTTAACTTCTATTGATATTTGCTTATCGAAGTGCGATCTCTTTTGTCCATCAACACTAACTAGTGAGTCTTCACTATCGATAGGAGTACATATTTTACCAGGGTTAATACGGTTGTTAGGATCAAAAGCTGTCTTTATTTTACGAAGTTGAGTATATAAATGCTCACCAAAAAATTCAGGACTATATTCACTTCGGTAACCTTTACCGTGTTCGCCCCACATTAAACCACCGTACTTAGCGGTTAGTTTTACTACTTGATCTGAAATAGTTCTAAGTAGTTTTTCTTGTTCTGGGTCGCACATATCAAGTGCTGGGCGTACGTGTAAAACCCCCGCATCAACATGGCCAAACATACCATACTGTAAATTATGGCTGTCGAGTAATGCTCTAAATTCGACAATATAATCTGCTAAGTTTTCAGGGGGTACAGCGGTGTCTTCTGCAAAGGCGAGTGGTTTTTGACTGCCTTTTACATTACCTAATAAACCCACAGACTTTTTACGCATTGCGTAAATTTTAAGTATATCGCTTTTATCACTGGTTAACTGATAACCAATAACGCCATTAGTTTGATTTGCTACGCATTCGTCTAGAAGTTTACAAAGCGTGTCTACTTTGTCTTTTATATCATCGTTTGATACTGCATTAAACTCGACCATGTTAAGGCCTTGCATATCTTTATTTGGTACGTCGGTTATTAAGTCCGATACTAAATTCCAAATAATGTCTTCACGCGCTAAGTTTAAAACTTTGCTATCAACGGTTTCTACCGATGTTGCGCGTGCATCAACTAAAAACGGTGAATGACGAAGTGCTGAATCAAAACTATCGTACTTGATATTTATAAGGGTTTTAAATTCAGCAATCGGTGTTAGGTTTAATTTAGCTTCAGTTACTATACCTAATGAGCCTTCTGAACCTGTTATTAGTCGGCTCATGTCAAAAGTAAGTAAGTCATCACTTAGCACATGCTCTAGGTCGTAGCCGGTTAAAAACCTATTTAACCGTGGAAACTTAGCTAAAATAGCTGCGCGTTCATTAACTGAAATATCTAAAACTGTTTTATATAAACTACCAATTAGAGAGTCTTGCTCGGCTATAATTTTTGCTTTGTCGATGTCTATTGGTGAGGTACACATAGGTGTACCATCGACTAAATAAGTTGTAAGCCCTAAAACATGATCGCTTGTTTTTCCGTAAACTAGCGAACCTTGCCCAGAGGCGTCAGTACTTATCATGCCACCAATAGTTGCCCTGTTACTGGTAGATAAATCGGGCGAGAAGAAAAAACCATAAGGTTTTAAAAAGTCATTAAGTTGATCTTTTATTACGCCGGTTTGAACGCGTACCCAGCCTTCTTCTACATTTATTTCGAGGATTTCGCGCATATAGCGAGACAAATCTACAACAATACCTGGTGTTAACGATTGACCGTTAGTACCTGTTCCGCCACCACGAGGGCCAAAAGTTAAAGATAAAAATGGGTCGCGAGATGCAGTTTGCAGTGCGAGTTGAATATCTTTTTCACTTTTTGGAAAAATAACACCTTGGGGTATTTCCTGATACACACTGTTATCGGTTGAAGCAGTAATACGCGTTGCATAACTTGCATCGGTATCTCCACTAAAACCTTGGCTTGCAATGGTGTTTAGGTAATTTGCGACAAGTTCTGTCGCGGCATCTTGCTGTGTAATTGTTGCTATCATGACGGCGATATTTTAGGGCATTTGACTAATTATATCATGGTGATGGCGAATAGAAATTGAAGATTTTACAGTTTGTAACACTCTTTTAGTCGATTTTAATGCAGCTTAAATTATACTCAAGTTAACGAGTAATGAGGTGTGTTATATGAAAAAATTACTATTACAGATCAGTGGCGTGCTATTTATTTTACTAGGGTTATTTTTTGCGGTTGTACCAGGACCATCACTTATATTTTTTATGGCGGGTTTATTGTGTTTTTCGTTTTATTACCCTAAAGCGCGACATTACTTATCACTTTGCCAAAAGGCGTTAACTAAATCATGTGCTTATTTAGATAAAAAATTAGCCCGTTAATTTAACTTTTAATTGGGTATAAAAAAATGCCAGCAATACATTGCTGGCATTTTTTATAGCTTACCTATTTATTACTTTGCTAATTTTTTAGCTAGGTATAACCATGTTTCTATTACTGTGTCTGGATTGAGTGAAACAGAGTCAATGCCCTGCTCTACTAACCATGCAGCAAAGTCTTCGTGATCTGAAGGACCTTGACCACAAATACCTACGTACTTGCCTTTTTCTTTAGCTGTTTTAATTGCCATAGAAAGTAGTTTTTTAATTGCTGGGTTACGCTCATCAAATAAATGTGCGATTAAACCTGAATCACGATCAAGACCAAGCGTTAACTGTGTTAAATCGTTAGAGCCGATAGAAAAACCATCAAACATTTCTAAAAATTCATCAGCAAGTAATGCATTTGAAGGCAGCTCACACATCATGATTACTTTAAGACCATTTTCACCACGTTTAAGGCCATGCTCTTCTAGTAATTCAATTACGCGTTTACCTTCTTCAAGGGTACGTACAAATGGGATCATGATTTCAATGTTTGCCATATCCATGTCGTTTCTTACGCGTTTTATAGCTTCACATTCTAGTGCAAAACAATCGCGGAAGTCTTCAGAGATATAACGTGCGGCGCCACGAAAACCAATCATTGGGTTTTCTTCTTCAGGCTCGTATTGCTGGCCGCCAACTAGGTTTGCGTATTCGTTTGATTTAAAATCAGACATACGCACAATTACACGCTCCGGTGCAAAAGCACAACCAAGCGTTGAAATACCTTCAACCAGTTTTGTTATGTAAAACTCTACTGGTGATTCGTAACCGGCAATCATGTCAGTAATTTCTGCTTTTAATGCATCGGTTTGCGCATCAAAATTTAATAACGCTTTAGGGTGAACGCCAATCATACGGTTAATAATAAATTCAACTCGCGCAAGGCCAACACCTGCATGCGGTAAGCGTGCAAAGTCAAAGGCGCGATCGGGGTTACCCACGTTCATCATTACTTTCATTGGTAGTTCTGGCATTTTATCAACGCGTGACGTTAGTATTTCAAAATCTAAAATACCTTCGTAAATAAAGCCGGTATCGCCTTCGGCGCACGATACTGTTACTTCTTGTCCCGCTTTAATTAAATCAGTTGCATTACCACAACCAACAACTGCTGGAATACCAAGTTCGCGTGCAATTATTGCCGCGTGACACGTACGGCCACCACGATTTGTAACTATCGCTGCTGCACGTTTCATGATTGGTTCCCAATCAGGGTCGGTCATATCGGTAACTAAAATGTCGCCTACTTGTACCTGGTCCATTTCTTTGATTGAATCAAGAACGCGTACAACACCGCTACCAATTTTGTGACCAATTGCACGGCCTTCAACAAGTACATTACTTGTGCCATTTAATTGAAAACGTTCCATTACGTTTGAGTCTTCGTTTGAGCGGACAGTTTCTGGACGTGCTTGAACTATATATAGTTTGCCGTCGTTTCCGTCTTTTGCCCATTCGATGTCCATAGGACGACCGTAATGTTTTTCAATGATTACAGCTTGTTTGGCAAGATCTTGCACTTCTTCATCTGTAATCGAAAATTTATTAGAAAGCTCAGGGTCAACATCAACGATGTCTACTTGCTTACCATGTGCTTTATCTTCTGAGTAAATCATTTGTATGGCTTTAGAACCAATATTACGACGTACTACTGAAGGTTTGTTTTTAAGGAGTGTTGGTTTATGAACATAAAATTCATCAGGGTTAACCGCGCCCTGTACAACCATTTCACCTAAGCCATAGCTTGATGTAATAAATACAACGTCTTCAAAACCAGACTCTGTATCAATACTAAACATTACGCCAGATGCTGATTTATCTGAACGTACCATGCGCTGTATACCTGCTGATAACGCTACACCACGGTGATCGTAACCTTGGTGAACACGATATGAGATTGCACGGTCATTAAATAATGAAGCAAATACGTGTTTAATAGCGACCATGACTGAATCGATACCGACAACGTTAAGGAAAGTTTCTTGTTGGCCTGCGAATGATGCATCTGGCATATCTTCAGCGGTAGCTGATGAACGTACTGCAAATGAAACATCTGCTGCAGTATCGCCATGGAGTTGGCTATATGCGTCGCGAATGGCTTGATCTAGGTTTGGTTGGAATGGTGTGTCGATTATCCATTGGCGGATATCGGCACCGACTTTAGCGAGTGTATTTACATCATCAACATCAAGTGTATCTAGGATGTCATGAATTTTGGCGGTGAGTCCTGATTGATCTAGAAACTCATTAAAAGCATCTGCGGTAGTTGCAAAACCACCCGGTACTTGTACACCTGCGTTTGCGAGGTTTGAAATCATTTCGCCAAGTGACGCGTTTTTACCGCCAACTCGAGGAACATCTTGCATACCAAGCTCTTGATACCAGAGAACGTATTCTTGCACGGATCTTTCTCCAAAAAAAACAAATTGTAGGTCTAACTGTGAGAGTTAAGAAAGAAAACCTTTTATAAAGGTCGTCATCATTCTACACTGGCAACAGTCCTCACGTAAACCGTGGGAAACCCATTTTAGGGATTTAAACGCAATAAAAAGGTTAATTATGAGAACTGCTTTTTATATATCAGATGGAACAGCAATTACTTCAGAGGTATTTGGGCATGCGACTTTGTCGTTGTTTCCTATCGATTTTAATCATAAAACAATTCCATTTGTAGAAACTGAAGAAAAAGCGCACGAAATTAAAGCTTTAATTAATGCAACCGCTGCAAAAACAGGTGAAAAGCCTTTCGTGTTTTTTACTTTTGTAAATCACAATTTAAGTGAAATTATAAAATCGGCTGATGCAGTTACGTATGATTTTTTAACTACGTATAGCGAAAAAATAGAAAAAGAGCTCAATGTAGCTCCTGTTCCAAAAATGCATCGTACGCATTCTATCCACGAAAAAAGTTATGATTTTAGAATTGATGCGGTTAACTATGCTCTTATGAATGATGATGGTGGAAATATTAAAAACTTTTCCGAAGCAGACATCATTTTAATTGGCGTTAGCAGAAGTGGTAAAACACCGACAAGCTTATACTTAGCACTGCAGTACGGCATTAAAGCGGCTAACTACCCTATTACAGAAGAAGATTTAGATAATGAAGGTTTGCCTAAATGTTTAGTCCCTTATAAACATAAGTTATTTGGACTGACGATTGACCCTGAGAGGCTTGCGGCTATAAGGCATCGACGTATGGCTAACTCTAAGTATGCTTCAATTAAACAGTGCCGTATTGAGGTGCGCGAAGTAGAAATGTTGTATAAGCGTCACAAAATAGCTTACTTTAATTCTACGCATCATTCTGTTGAAGAGATTTCTGCAAAAATACTGATAGAAACAGACTTGGAGCGACGTAAGTACTGACTTACTCATCAAATTTGAAATAAAAAAACCGCAACTAAGCGGTTTTTTTTGTATCAATAAATATTATTTACGTGCGTCTTTTAGTAAATCAGCTACTAAAAAGCCTAACTCTAATACTTGGTCGGCGTTAAGGCGTGGATCACACTGTGTTTTGTAACGCTGTGCTAAGTCATCGTCAGATAAACCGTAAGCACCGCCTGTACATTCTGTTACGTGCTGACCTGTCATTTCTAGGTGAACACCACCTGCGTATGAACCTTCAGCTTTGTGTACAGCGAAGAATTGACTGATCTCGCGCATGATATTATCGAAGTTACGCGTTTTGTAACCTGAAGTCGCTTTTTCAGTATTACCGTGCATTGGATCAGAACTCCAAATTACTTTACGGCCTTCTTGTTGAACTCTTCGTACTAGTGCTGGGAGTTTTTCTGGCAGTACGTCTGCACCCATACGTGTAATTAGCGTTAAACGACCAGGAATGTTATCTGGGTTTAATGCGTCAATTAAACGAATTAGGTCGTCAGGGTCCATACCTGGGCCAACTTTAACACCAATTGGGTTTTTAATGCCTTTAAAGAACTCAATATGTGCGTGGTCTAGTTGGCGTGTACGTTCACCAATCCAAACAAAGTGAGCAGAACAATCGTACCAATCACCCGATAAATGGTCGCGACGTGTTAGTGCCTCTTCGTAACCAAGTAGTAAAGCTTCGTGAGAAGTGTATAAATCGGTTTCTTTTAAGCTTGGCGCAATTGTAGAGTTAATTCCGCACACTTCCATAAACTCTAGTGCGTCTTGAATTTTATCTGCAAGTTGTTGGTATTTTTCTTTAAGTGGATTTGCAGCAACAAAGCCCATGTTCCAGCGGTTAACCTGATGAAGATCGGCTAGGCCACCTTGTGCAAATGCACGTAATAAGTTTAACGTAGCGGCACTGTGATGGTATGCAGTCATTAAACGTTGTGGGTCTGGAATGCGCGCTTCTTCTGTAAACTCAATATTATTAATGATGTCGCCACGGTAAGATGGTAAAGACACGCCATTAATTGTTTCTAAGTCTGCTGAACGAGGTTTAGCGTATTGACCAGCCATACGCGCTATTTTAACTACAGGGCATTTACCGCCATAAGTTAATACAACAGCCATTTGTAAAATTGTTTTGAATGTATCGCGAATATTAGCGGCATTAAAATCGCTAAACGACTCGGCACAGTCACCACCTTGAAGTAAAAATGCACGACCTTCGCACACGTCTTCAAGTTGTTTGAATAGGCTTCTTGTTTCTTCTGCAAAAACTAGAGGCGGAGCCGTTTTTAATTGGCCTTCAACTGATTTAAGTATTTCTTGATCTGGGTACTGTGGCTGCTGCAGTATTGGCAGCTCTCTCCAGCTATTTGGGTTCCACGATGACATAATTTTTCCTCATTCCTACATTACCTGATAAGAAGAAATTAACGTATGCAGACCCCTATGTTCAAGGACTAAATTCACTATTTTCCAATTATTTAGTTATGAGTTAAGTATAAAAGTAATTTTACTTAACTCAGGTGGTTATATAACAATCACTTTAGTTTTATTTCAAATAAACTAAAGTGATTTAAAACATACATTTAGAGTTAATTAGTTTCAATTTTAACACATTGAGAATAAATAAAGCACAAGGGTATATTATATGTATTTTACCTAAGAACACATCATACTTAAACTGCATCAAGTGTACTCTTAACTTTACGCGCTAAATTAATTATTAACTAACAGGGACTATGTGCAGGCCTAAATATATGATATGGCATTTTGTGTTGCTCATTTATATGTACTTTAAGCCTAGTAGAATAGCGCTGTTGATTATTCTGATGCCAGAATATACTTACAACTGACACAAGGTAATCTGCTGATTCACCACTCACTTTCCCACCCTGCCGCCAACGTTATTTAGCAAGTTGTGATAACTAAAAACTTAACTGCCAGTGATGCCTTAAATGGCTCTCATGCAAAAATCATGTATGACATTTTACGCTTTTGGATGATAAACCCATAGTTAAAACACGTTATAATATTAATCACTAATTAGAGAAACAACCAAAACTAACACTATTATTTAGAATACAACCGCACCAAGTTCATTTTACATTTCTCATTTATTACACTATATGGGCAATTAAGCTCTAAGCGGACTAACTCTTTAATCAATAAAACAGTACTAAATTACAGGAATAAGTAGAACCATTTACCCCAGAAAGAACACATCATACATTATTTGCTTTCAATTCTATCTGAACACCGAGTATTATTTTTATTAAATATTTACTCAATGCAAAGTGCATGCAATAATATGGAGTTAGTAAGATGTGTTCTTTGAGGTGTGCCGTGGTTACTAAAGTGCAAATTAGGAGTCAGTTTGATTTAATGAACGAATTAACTTTAAGGTTAATTGAGGAATTAAACGAATGTGAGTTTTCCAGAGCAGAGTACTATCAGTTACCTGATGTAAGTAATTTAGATGAAAATAAGGTTCCTGAGTCCATACTTGTCTCTAAAATAACTGGAGCGCCGGCTCAAAAGGCAATTTTAAACTCCTTTTCTGACATTTATAAAAAATCGGGCTTAAGCAGTCGCGTGTTAAAAAGGCACCCTGGTTTACTTGTTATTAAAAATGCAGATAAACAAGCTTTAAATAATCGTATAGCACAGGTTAACAAAGCTAAAGCTAGTTTCAAAGAGTGTATATTGGCAATTGATAATAACGATGCCCGATTTGAGGCTGTTCATAATGCAATACCAAATTTAATAACACTTGCTGCTTACCGTAAGATTCACAGTGAGAGTGAATCACCATTTTCTGTTAGGTTTACTTGGATGCACAAGCACGCAACTAAAACGTTGACTAAAAAAATGGCCCTCGAAATGCTCGACAAATCGGCCAGTTATCGAAATCCAAGAATGATAGATCAGCAAAAATGGCAATCACTTGTAGCTCAAGAACAATTACGGGTTGCTAGTTTAGGTGAAAAGGAAAAATTAAGAATTCGTCGCCCTACTCGCGTAAGCCCTCAAGTTAATGTGAGATACACAGCACAAAACCGCTATCATGTGAGCGCCGCATTACCATTTATTCTGATTAATCCAGAAGCAGACGTTAAACTAGGTATCTTACCTGATTATAAAAAACCCGAAGCTCATCCTCGAAAACGTGAGTATGA
This sequence comes from Pseudoalteromonas sp. SG45-2, assembly GCF_014164115.1. Classification (NCBI taxonomy): domain Bacteria; kingdom Pseudomonadati; phylum Pseudomonadota; class Gammaproteobacteria; order Alteromonadales; family Pseudoalteromonadaceae; genus Pseudoalteromonas; species Pseudoalteromonas sp. SG45-2. The sequence goes on along the minus strand of NZ_JACJEO010000009.1, from coordinate 159,407 downwards.
TTTTTTAGTTGATAGGCTATATTTAGAACAAGTTGACCGATAGCTATTATGTTAAAAAGGCCACAATATGTGGCCTTTTTAGTAAATATGTACGGTATTTAAAATAGCGTTTATTATTTTTCTACTATCTCTTCTATTTTATCTTCATCAATTAACACTGCATTTTCAACAATACGTTTACCGCCTTGAATCTCAATGCGTTTGTTGTGTTTGTTCAATGTAAGTATTTCATCGCAAAACTGATCAGAGGGGTGCATTTCGTATGTGTAATCAATAATGTTACCAGTTTTGTCATCTTTGACGTTTGTAATGCTGTATTCTGATATAGCACCTTTTTCAATCAAATCTTTCATTGTGGTGGTCATATCACGACGAAGCGCTTTTAATTTATTTTCCGTAATATCATCAGTTGAATAAATAGATCCGTATTTTTCCATAATAGAAAGTAATCTAAAATGATACGTTTTACCTGGAGCTGCATAACGCCAAAGGTGATACAAACGAAGCATCATCCAACGCGACAATCCCCGTTTTAATTCTTGTGCACTATTAAAGTAATACCCTTTGTATTCAAGGTTATCAATCATGTTATGAACAAACGCATTTAAGCAGGCCACACACTTTACATTGCCACCTTGACCTTTTTTACCACTAAAGTGAAGTGACGATAAAAAGTTCATATTTGACTCGTAAAACGAATCATCTATATCGGAGTTTTTAGTATCGGTTGCTGAATATTTAAATGAAAGTTTAGAACCTTGCAATGCTTCAAGTGACTCTTTAATTGCAGGATATGGCATTGACTGCCCTACCGCTTTGAGCTCTTGCGCTAATTCGTTCATAGAAAAAACAACCGCGTATTGAATACCGGACTTAAAATTAATTTTAACTATTTTGCCTTTAGAAGCTAAACGAATAAGTGCTCGTTCTACTTTTTCTTCCCTGTCCGATGGCCAAACAAGATACTCAATATCTTCACCATCTTTACGAGTACTGACAACAGCAGGGGTAATTTTTATCTCACCATCGTATAAAATACCATCTACTTTCTCTGATATTTTACGCGTAATGATTGTTTTTTTAGGCGCTTCTTCAAGTGGCAATTTTTTATAGCCAGAGCGAACAAAACGGCCCCACAAATCATAATGATTAAACGTGTTTGAATATGCACGTAAACCATGAGCTGCATTTTCAATAGAAATTCGCACGTCTTTGTTGTCTGTAAATAGTGCTAAACTTTCGTTATCAATTGCACTTTCCACCCCGTGGATTTGGCCCCTGAGTGTATCGGGCAAATTATCTACCGAGATGTTGACCTTTCGGCTCATTGTTCTTATTTCCATTTTTATTGCGACATCTAATAACAACACATTAAACAACAAAAGTTAAATGTTTAAGTTAGTATAAAAGTGATCTGACTTTAAATAAAACGTTTAGATCACTATTATACTAAGTAATGTATATAACTTGCGATTTCAGATCATATTTTTACTAACTGGGTCATCACAAATCTGTTTTTTACTAACTCAGCTGTTATTTTGTCCATCACAATGGCTTTATTTTAAAATTTAGCACGACAAATTCATACTAAAATTAATATCCCTGTGGATAAAGGCTTATCGAGTTAGCATAGATCTGATCTGTACCAAGTACAGATCAGATCTATACTAATTAAACGAACCTATTGACGCTAAGGTTAGTGCATAACTTTATAATTTACTTAGTAAAAAATTGATCTCAAGGGCTCTTTTTGTTCATAACCTTATGCGTAACCTGTGTATAACTTGATTTAAAAAATAAGGCTTAGTAAAAAGGTGATCTGCAGGTAGATAAAGATCTGATCTTAACCAAGTATAACGCTGATCTGCTTTTTTTTATATTGTTTATATTAATCATAATGTTATGTGTTAATTTAAGGTCCTTAACCTTTACTACCTTATATATTTAACCACCTTTAAACTTCTTTATTTATACTAAGCAATATTAAAAGTGTAAAAGTATTTTTAAATGTCTTCTTTTTAAAATGCATGTCGTCTTAAATAGTTGTTTACAGCAATTTGAATGGACATTATACTAACTGCCTAACTTTGAGGAAGAAAGTATGTCTATCAATAATAACGCGCTAAGTACCTACCGGCTTTTAAAAGCAACTGCAGAAGTAGCTGAAAAATCTTTAGAAGGTCGTATTCAGCACTATCGTGCTCATCTTAAATCAGAAGAAAAAGAATTAAGAACTTATACGCAAAAAGCAGCTGCCGATTTATTAGGTTGTAATAATCGTACTTTAAAAAGACGTCATGACAACGGTGACTTTGATGATTTAAACATAAAACGCGGCGCCAATGGTCATTATGCTTACACATTAGTAAACATTTTTGCTATGGCTGATATTATGGATATTAAACCAGATCATCGTACTGATGATGACAAACTGCAAGTTATTGTCATTAATTCTCTCAAAGGTGGATGTGGCAAAACAACTAGCATGGTTAATATTGCAGCAGCGCTGGCAACTACAAATATTAAGCGCTATCGCATTGGTATAATTGATTTAGATCCTCAAGGTTCTTCTTCAAGCTTTTTTCCTTCAAGCGAGCATGACCCAATTACTGTTGGTGATTTAATGCGTGATTGTATAGATTTAGATGAGGGCGAAACATGGCCTGAATTTGTTTCAAACTCATTTTTATCAACGCACATCCCAAATATTCGTGTACTACCATCAGGTATGGACGATTTTTATTTTGAGCACGAAACTGCAACATTACTCAAAGACACCTCAAATTATGAGCAAACTCGTCATTACCATAAGTTACTTGAAAAAGTAATTAACCCTGTTAAAGACGAGTTTGATATTATATTAATAGATACAGCTCCAACTCTTAACTTTATGTTTTATAATGCATTAATGGCTTCTACTGCGATGCTTATCCCTGTTCATCCAGAAGCTGTAGACTTTGATGCTAATAATAAATATTTAAAACGACTAGGCGAGATTTACCATACCGTTGCGGCACTTGGCCATGAGGGATGGGACTTTATGCAGTTTTTAGTGACCAACTATGTAAAAGGTAATCACTCACAGCGCGATATTGTTAAAGATGTTCGTAGTGCATTCGGTCGCCAAGTTATGAGTTACCCAATCAACCACAGCTCGGCGATTACTGCTAGTTCTTCGTCTTTCAATACTATTTTTGATCAAAAAGCGTCAGACAGCTTAGCAAGCCGTGAATCACTAATGCGCGCTCAAGAAAATATTAAAGATGTTGTCGATGAGCTAGAAATGCTTATTCGTTCAAATTGGCAGTCAACTCAATCAACACTCAATACCCCTAAGTAAGGATGTTAAATAAAAATGGCTAAAAAACGTAAAAATGACACCCGCTTAGATCCTTTTGCAACAGCTGTAGGAAGTAGTAGCCTTGACGCATTACTTGAACAAGCAAATGCTGGTGATGTAATTCGCATGCCAGCACCGAGCGATCCTGAGCGCCAAATTACTCTTATTTGCAAAGTGATCGCACACGCTGACATTGAATCTACAACAGGTGTGTACGGTAAAAACCGCCGTGTACAAGCACTTCTTAACGAAAAGTCAGTATCGGATATTTTACCTGCCATTGCAGAGGATGGCCGTAATCAGCACCCTGCGTTACTTTGGGATCAGGGTGGTAAAAGCTTAGTATTAGCGGGTTCTCGCCGTCGTATGGCCTGTATTTTAGGTAACGCTGATTATTTAGTACTTAGTTCAAGTGACTTTACTGAGCAAGACGCTAAAATTTTAGCTGTATCTTCAGATCAATATATCGCTCCAAGTCTATGGGAGCTAGGACAAGCTTACCAGCAAACTAAAAATGAGCTTATTGAACAAGGTAAAAAAGGATCTTACAGAGAGATTGCTGCAATTGAAGGTGTATCACACACCGCCATTGCAGATGCTGTTAAAGCGTATGAACAAATACCTGCTGAAGTTATTGCACTCTACCCTACTGCGAATCACGTGGGTCGCGAAGTGGCTAAAAAGCTCATGAGCGCAAAGGAGAGAGACCAAGAGGCGTTTAATCAACTTGTTAGTGACCTAGCTAGTGATGAAGAGCTAAACGCCATTACAAGTGACGACAAGCGTGCAATGGCAATCACTAAATGCCTAACTGCTGAGCCTCAAGCTGCTGTTAAGCGTGAAGCTGTACTTGAAAATAAGTTTGTATCGGTACAACGCAATTTAAAAAGTGGTGATGTGTCTATCAAAATCGACAATAAAGTGATGACAGACAAACGCTTAGAACAATTAACTAAGCTATTAAGTGTCTTTAATTAGTTAGTTAAATAATGATCTGTCAGACATATATACTTAGTTAAATACTGATCTGACAGATTGTTTTGTTAGTAAAAATCTGATCTTTACTAGCCTAATCCTACCTTAAATGATCATATTTCCTCTTCAAGATCACTTTTTTACTAACTAATCGCCCCCTTTTAGCTATTTGCTCTTGGTTTATTATTATTGTTAGTAAAATTGTGATCTATAACGTGTGGTTTAATCTTTATTTTTATATGTAGTGCCTAATATTTTGCGAAATTTTATACTCATTTTTACCTATAAACCGATTTTTTACTAAGCTATCAGCTCCAACCAGTTTATATCTTGTTAATAGTGCTTTAGCTCAGAGCACATAAGGCATATACTGGCAGAATTATTTTTAAAATTTAATGCTTAGAGTGACATGTCTGCTAACTTATCAAAAAATGATTTAATGGCTATTTTTGAAGAAATTAAAAATGAGCAGGCTACCCAGTTTCCTCTTTCTGAACGCTTTATTAAAAAACTTTTCCGCGAAAATGTCTTAGATAAAGGCAAAGAGTACTACAAGAAAGGTCAAATCACCTGGCTAGAGCATACCCCTAATTTTTCTGTTGTAGACTCTACCGTGCAAGTGGATAACGGATCATCATTTAACCAACGTATTGAGATCAGTAAAGTACCAACTGGTTATTCTGTTGATACGCACTGTACGTGTAATGCAAAAACCAAATGCCGACATTTAGCTGCTATTTTGTTTAAGCTTAAAATAGAGCACTCTGGTGAATACGGTGAAGATTACTTCATTAATGATTGGTTTAGTGAATTAAGCGCTCTTAAAAGTGGTGATCAACATACGCCGTCGCAAGTATTATTATTTGTATTAGATATTGAAAATAACAAAGTATTTTTAACACCTAAAATAGCTAATTTTGAGACTAAAAAGAATTACACGTTAGGCCGAAACCTCACAGAGCAACAGTTAAATAGTTTCGTAACGCCAAATGATTTACTCGAAAGTGATTTTAGATTATTTAGTTGGATACGTTCACAAAATGCAGTAGGAAGTATTGAGCTAAAAGGCCAATGGGGCTTTAGTGCCCTACAACAATTGATAGCTACTGAACGCTTGTTTTTTCAGCGCTCTCGCGTACCAATTAAAGCGCAATCTGGCCAAGCATTGAGTTTTAGTTGGGAGCAAGATAAAGATCTATCACAATTAGTTATTAAGCTTGAGCAAACCCAAAACTGGGCTTTATTAAAAACAACACCACCTACTTACCTCGATTTAGATCATTTAAAAGCGGGTCGTCTTCGTACCCCATTGAGTGCAGACGAAATAGCGCATTTACAAACTATGCCTGCTTTGCATGACGCTAATTTTGACAGAATATATAAACAGCTTGCCGATAACTTTGGCGCAGGTGTTATACCGCACCCTACTAACTTGCAGCCAACGTTACCTAAGCTATCTAGTAACGCTGTTTTAAAAGTAACAATGGGCGAGCAAGGTTTATCGCTTTCGCTATTATTTAAGTATAAAAATAAAAACTATTTAGCTGGTTCTGCCCCAGCAAGTACTATAAATAGCGCATTTGAAAACACCGTAACTAACGAGCTAATCAATCTAGGGTTTGAATTTTGTAAAGGGGGTTTACAAAGTGAGCTTGTATTTACAAAGCAATCTCCTATCCATTTGCATTGGCTAATATACGAAGTATTCCCTGGCTTTAAGCAGCGTGGTTGGCAAGTCAGTGTAAGTAAAGTAACAAGCCCTAATCCACAATGTGAAGTGAGTTTACATGTACACCGTGCAGCAGGGCATCAAATGCACTGCAAAGTATTGTTGTGTGACGCAAAAGCATCGCTGTTGTTTACTAATGCTGATTCGCTTTATCAGTCATTGAATCGCCAAAGTGAACTGTTTTATTACTACCCGCTTGGCCGTCAATTTGGGGTTATTAATAAGTCTGCCATTAACTTATTAAACGAATTTAAAGAACGTTTTGAATTTGTAAAAACACGTGACGAATTTAATATTCCGCTTTCGTATTTACCTGAACTAGTAAAGCACACAGCTATTAACGTAGAGCTTCACGACGATTCACTTGAGCTATATTTACAAGAGTTAAATAATACCGATAAGGCAATGCCTAAGGTTTCATTACATGGCTTAAATGACTCAGTAACACTTCGTGAGTACCAACAGCAAGGCGTTGATTGGCTTAGCTTTTTAAAACGTCATCAATTAGGTGGTATTTTAGCTGACGACATGGGGTTGGGTAAAACACTCCAAGTTATTGCATTTTTAGCGAGTACATTTAATCGCCCACAAGCAGGCCCTACACTTATAGTGTGCCCAACTAGCTTGGTGAGTAATTGGAAAAACGAAATTACTAAGTTTGCTAAAAGTTTAAAAGTAACCACTATTTTTGGATCAAACCGTAACGATCCTTTACAACACTTAGCACAAGCGCAATGCATTCTTACTACATACCCGCTTTTAAAGCGTGATATTGCATATTATTCGCCATTATATTTTGAAAATATTATCCTCGATGAAGCACAATACATTAAAAACGATACCGCACAGGTCTCACGATTAGTTAAACGCTTAAATGCCGACTTTAAACTTTGTTTAAGTGGTACTCCAATCGAGAATAATTTACTTGAGCTTAAATCGTTACTCGATTTTGCTATGCCATCGTTACTTGGGTCTCAAGCCCACTTTAAGCAGCACTTTCAAACACCTATTGAGCGTGAAGCTGATATGCAGAGGGCTGAGCAGTTAAAAGCGTTAATTATGCCCTTTATAATGCGCCGCACTAAAGCACAAGTAGCGCAAGAGTTACCTGAAAAAACAGAGCTTACAAAAGAGTTTGAGTTTGAGCCTAAGCAAAAAGAAATGTATCAAGGCATTACACGTTCATTAGAAGAGAAGCTAATAGACTTATTTGCCGAACAAGGCGCACAAAAAAGTAAGCTTGCATTTTTAGAGGCGCTTTTAAAGTTAAGGCAAATTTGTTGCCACCCTAAATTAATAGATCCAGATACTCAAGCAGGCTCCGCTAAGCTTGAATGGTTAACAACACACTTACCGCTTATGCTAAGTCTGGGTCGTAAGATTATTATATTTAGTCAGTTTACATCGGCACTCGATTTAATAGCCCAACGCCTTGAAGAAATAAACATTAACTTTAGTATGCTTACAGGGCAAACGCGTCAACGAGATAAAGTAATCGACGAGTTTACCAGTGGTAAAACATCCGTGTTTTTAATTAGCTTAAAAGCCGGTGGAACAGGCCTTAACTTAACACAAGCAGATACCGTTATTCATTTTGATCCATGGTGGAATCCCGCAGTAGAAAAGCAAGCGACTGATAGAGCCTACCGTATTGGTCAAACTAATCCTGTATTTGTTTATAAGCTCATAATGAGTAACTCAATAGAGCAAAAAGTATTTAAAATGCAGCAAGACAAGCAAGCCCTTGTTGATGCATTATTTACTGATAAATCAATGAGCTTTACAAAGTTTGATGAGCAGCAAATGTTGTCATTAATTAAAAACTAAAAAAGATCTAAAAAGTTTTGATCTTTTTATGAACTTAATTAAAAAGCGGACGTCTATTATTATGCTTGTTGATTAATTGCAGTTAACACAAGCATCATGTTGATTTCCCATTTAGTTACTAATTTTAGTAATGATTGAGCCAGCCCATTTTGAGTTGGCTTTTTTTATGTCTAAAATTTAGCGTGCAGTACTTATTTTAAAAGTTTTTATTTTTTTATGAACTTAATTCAAAAAGACGCGTCTACTATTATGCTTGTTGATTAATTGCAGTTAATACAAGTTTTCATGTTGATTCCCTATTTAGTTACTAATTTTAGTAATGATTGAGCCAGCCCATTTTGAGTTGGCTTTTTTTATGTCTAAAATCTAGCGTTCAGCACTTATTTTAAAAGTTTTTTATTTTTTTTGAACTTAATTAAAAAAGACGCGTCTACTATTATGCTTGTTGATTAATTGCAGTTAATACAAGTTTTCATGTTGATTCCCCCTATTTAGTTACTAATTTTAGTAATGATTGAGCCAGTTCATTTTGAACTGGCTTTTTTTATGCCCATAATTTGATTTGTTTAAATCAACCCGAATAAAAATAAATGATCTTCCGCAAATTAATTTGAATTAATTATTTTGTTATCCGGTCTACTCTAATGCCTGTTGTTATATAGCCTCACCTAATAATATTAGTTATTTTGGTGATTATGTATTTAAGTTGCAGCTTGCTCGGGCACATGTTGATTATCCCTTTGATTACTTAACTTAGTAATATTTGACCAGCTTATTTTAAGCTGGTTTTTTTATGTCTGTAATTTCTTAACTCCCCTACTTCTGTTGTTGGTTATTGGTTATGATGGCATGTCTCTAAATTTTATAAGTTTATTTTATGCTCACTCAAGTACTCACTAATATTGATTGGTTAAGCGCTGGTGCTGGTGTTGCTTTAGGCGCCCTATTTTACGGCGCTGTATCAACACGGCTTCGCAAAAAGCTACATCTACAAATAAGCGAACAGCAGCAACAGCTTTCCCTGTTACAAAACCAATTTGATAATAAAGAGCTGCAATACAGCGCCTTGCTAGAAGATCATGAACTGCTAGAACATACTCACCAAGAGCAGCGCGATGAAGCGCAGCATTTTAAAACGCGTTTTAGCGAACAAGAAAAACAAAGCATTCAATACAATCACTTTTGGCGTAAAGCCGAAGGCGAGCTGGCAGCGCTTCGTGAACAATACAATCAGCGCGATGTTGAATATAATAATATGCGCACTACCCTTGAGCAAAAACAGCAAAACTTTAGCGAGCAACTCGCGCAAATTGAGCAAAGTAAAAATACGCTCAAAAAAGAGTTTGAAAACCTAGCCAATAAAATTCTAGAAGAAAAATCACAAAGCTTTAAAACCTTAAATCAAGAAAGCATTGAGCAATTATTAAAACCAGTTCAAGGCGAGCTAAAAGGCTTTAGAGAAAAAATGGAATCAATGCACGTTGAAGACATAAAACAACGGACTGCGCTTAAAACCGAGCTACTGCATTTGCAAGCTAAAAGCCAAGCTATAACAGATCAAGCCGACAAGCTCAGTAACGCCCTACAAGGGCAAAAGAAAACCCAAGGTAATTGGGGCGAGCTTATGCTCGAAAACGTATTAGATAGTGCTGGCTTACGTGCAGGCGTTGATTATAAGCGCGAAGTGTCGTTTAACACTGAAGATGGCCGCTTACGCCCTGATGTAGTTGTGTACTTACCACAGGGTCGCCACTTAGTTATTGATGCTAAAACTTCATTAAATGCCTATACACGCTACGTGAATGCTGAAAATGATCTAGATGCTAATCAAGCAATTAAAGAGCATGTAAACGCCGTTACAGCGCGTATTAATGAACTTGCGAGTAAATCGTACGACCGCTTACCAGGTATTAACTCGCCAGAAGTGGTGGTTATGTTTGTACCAATAGAATCAGCTTTTGTAGAAGCACTCAAATATCAAAGCGATATTTACCAACAAGCAATCGAAAAAAATATACTGGTAGCTACACCCACGACTTTGCTTACTAGTTTAAATATTGTTAAACAGTTATGGCGTTTTGAAGAGCAAACTAAATACTCAAAAGAGCTGGCAAGTCGAGCGGAGCGTTTTTATAACAAGCTCAATGGTTATTTATTGAGTATGGAAGGTGTAGGTAAGCAGCTTGATAAAGCGAAAGAAAGTTATGATAAAGCATTTTCGCAGCTATACCGTGGTAAAGGTAATTTAATTAAACAAGCATCAGAGTTTAAAGAGCTTGGTGTATCGGTACAAAAAGAGTTACCTAGTGAGAGCGTAGAACGTGCTCAATTAGAATTAGATTAACCCTGATTTATTTTTATTTAGTTTATGTAAGTTAAACCTTAAGGATATTTATGAATAATAAGATTGTAGGAATTGTTTTAATCGTTATAGGTATCGCTTTAATTATGTGGGGATACGACGTGTATGATGCGGCGGCTTCGCAGCTTAGCCGTGCATTTAGTGACGACACACCAATAGAAGCATGGGCGGGTATTATTGGCGGTGCCATCTGTGTGTTAATTGGTATTAAAAAGCTCAAGTAACCTGAACTTGAATAATTGATCTATTTAAGCAGCTATTTTCAGCGCTAACTATGTTGAATTTAGTTGCAATTTGCTGCACTGCAGAGTGTTACTTGGCAAGATAAAACTCTTACAGGGCTTGCCAGCAATTGCATTGTGAAAGAGACAAATACGTCGTGTATTGCAAGGCAAACCTTTAATAATAAACGTTTTTGTAATATTTACCCCAATTATTTCAACTACGCTCGGTTAAATTAGCTAAGTGTTGCCGCAATCGCTTTGATAGTGAGATTATTTGTGCATCTTTAATTTATTGCGGTTTTGTCTACTAATTTGTACACATCTAATAAATGTAACCATTTTATATTGTATAAATGAGTATTAAGGCGTGCACCAATTTGGAAGTATGCTTTTTTATCAAGCTATTAAAATGCACTGTTTTGTACATTTAAAAGGACTATACGAGTAAAGAAAATAATCAGTTATAAATGTTAATTCAAACGTCTATTCAGTGTTTGTTAATTTAACTATCTTATTGATAGTATTGTCATTTATTATATTTTCCTTGCTTGAGTTTGGTTGTTATTTATACTAGCTTAGAGCGTAGATATTTAACCTACTCAAGGAGAATAGTCACATGGTATCTCGCAGAAATTTTATTAAAGCAGGGGCTGCTTTAAGTTTAGGCTCTATTTTTAGTGCTTCAGCTTTGGCTGAGCAACTAAAGGTAAAAATGTCTAACGGCAGTGTTATGCAAACTAAAGGCTCAATAGATAAAAGCGCTGCTCTACCCACAAACGATGTTACTAACGCTAAGCATTACCGGCCGGAATCAAGAATGGGCTTGGGCGGCCTTGCCGCCGGGAATGGCTTTAATACTATATCAAGCGATACAGAAATTTTAACAATGCTAAATGCAGCATGGGGTTCTGGTATTCGTCATTTTGATACATCACCTTTTTACGGTTTGAGTTTAAGCGAAAGGCGCTTCGGTGATTTACTTCGAAACAAAAAGCGTGAAGATTATGTTTTATCCTCAAAAGTAGGTCGCCTTCTTACCCCTTCAGCAGAGCCTTTAGAAAATAGTTGGCATTGGGCTGATCACTCACCGTTTCATTATAAGTATGATTATTCAGCCTCAGGCACGCGCCGTTCAATAGAAGATACTTTGCATCGTATTGGTGTCGCCTCACTCGATATTGTCTATATTCACGATTTATCACCACAAAACAGCGATATGGGAGATGACTGGCTTAAGTATTTTGATCAAGCGGCTAAAGGTGCTATTCCTGAGCTGACTAAAATGCGTGATGAAGGAATAATTAAAGGCTGGGGTTTTGGAGTAAATACACCTCATGCTGTTTATAAAGCGCTTGATATGTCAGACCCAGATATTTGCTTACTAGCGCTGCAGTATTCAATTTTAGATCACAAGCAGGCACTTGATAAAACCTTTCCTATGCTTGATAAACGAGGTATTTCAGCAGTCATTGGAGCGCCGCTTAATGGTGGTTTTTTAGCTGGTCGAAATCGCTTTAATTACTCGCCTAAAATTCCAGGGCCTATGCAGCAAAAGTTTAATGCAATAAGCGACATTGCATCTAAACATGGGATTGATATTAAAACAGCTGCACTGCAGTTTGCTGAGGCGCCTTCAACGGTATCCTCAATTATTCCTGGGGCACGCACGGAGGAGCAAATTAAAGCTAATGTAGCCTCAATGAAAGTTACCATACCAAGCGAATTTTGGAGTGAGTTGAAATCTAAACAGCTTATTGCACAAAACGCCCCCATACCTGCATAACAAAATAGGTGTGCCATTTATACCAATCCGCAATAATGCTTAATCATTTTTCGGGGCTAAACGTGTCGCTATCTGTGTTTAAAAAATCTCATTTACGACTGCATGGATGCAGAAGGTAGAGCAATGCAGGAGCAATTGCCGAGAACAACTAAATAGCGAATTTTTTGCCTAGCTATCAACACGTTTTTCCATCCTCAAAATAGATCACTTAATTAAGCGAATTGGTATTACTTGGCACACCTATGCTTAATTTTTTAAGCAACGCTTGAGAATAAGTGAGTTGATTGTTGAGTGCTTGTATAAGCCCAATTAACACACTCTTGCGCTAAAATCGCGATGGTATCTAAACATGTATCGGGTGAATTAAATACTTGTTCATTTAAAACTAGCGGTATTTCGGTGCAACCAAGTAGTACTGTATCGGCACCGTGGGCTAGCATTAGCTCATAACTTTGTTTTAAAAGATTATGTCCTGAGGTTAAATCTCCTGACTTAACCGCCGTTATACCTTGCATTATAAATGTTTGCTGTTGCTCGTTAGGCTCAATAAATTCAATATTGTGCTTACTAAATGCCGTCTGATATATCCGCATATTGAGCGTGGCTGTGGTTGCTAATATCCCTATCTTACGTTTGCCCGTTGCCTTTGCGCGCTTAATAACGCTTTGTACAATACTAATGGTATGCACATCAGCATTTTGCGTTAGTGCGTTGTACCAATAATGCGCGGTATTACACGGTATAACAATGCAACTTACACCTAAGCTAGTAAGTTGGTTAAAACCCTTTTTAAGCTCAAAAAATGGATTTTCATCTTCAATACCCATTAAAAAATTTGTTCTGTCAGGAATTTGCGGGATATTCCTTATAAACATAGGTATGTGCTCTTGATCATTCTTAGCAGGTGATAACGCAATTACTTGATTCATAAATGAGGCGGTAGCCAAAGGCCCCATTCCTCCCAATATTCCTAGTGTTCTAAGCATTGTTATATTCCGATAAGTTGTTACTGTATGGGTTAAATTTATCGTGTTTTTTTTGTTTTGAATAATGCTATTATTTTACTGGCCATGCTTAAATTGCATATCTTGAGTGAGTATTATGAATATAGAGAGTAAATGGTTAGAAGATTTTTTGGCCTTATCTAATACAAAAAGCTTTTCGCAGGCCGCAAGGCTTAGGCATATAACGCAACCTGCTTTTAGTCGACGAATTAAAGCATTAGAAGAAGCCGTAGGTGCAGAGCTAATAGATAGAGAGAACTTACCAATTACACTTACCTCAAGCGGTAAAATATTTCATATAACAGCGCGTAATCTAATAAACCAAATGAATAACTCAGTGAGTATGTTAGAAGAACTCTCCTCTGAAGAAACTCACTCAGTAAAGGTTGCTGCAGCGCACTCATTAGCTACGTTTTTAGCGCTAAAGCTGTCGAACTTTCATAGTAAAAGTGATCGTAAAGTAGTCCTCAATATAGAAGCCATTGATGTTGATAAAGCCACAGCTACGCTCGAACATGGCGCATGTGACCTACTTATTGCTTTTGATAACGAACGATTAAAGTTACCTCCGTTTAGTCATCAAAAAATAGGCAGTGCAGAGTTATTGCCAGTGAGTGCCTGCAATGCAAACGGTAAGGCAATATACAATTTAGAAAGTGATGGGTTTGTACCTCACTTAGCTTACAGTTTAGATTCTTATATGGGTAGGCAGTTAGAGCCGATAATATCGGGCTCTAAACTTAAAAAAGTATTTGTATCGTCGATGACAGAGCTTTTAAAAATACAGGCTTTAGAGGGTAATGGCATTGCTTGGTTACCAAACTATGTCATTACTAAAGAGCTAAAAGAGAAAAGTTTAGTTGTGGTTGGCCAAAAGCATCATTGCGTACCTATTACATATTATGCGTATCGGTACCATGCAGCGCTTCACCCTGGCGGCGAGAGCGTCTGGAATAAATTAAAAGAGCTAAATGTATAACGCAAAAAATTACTGTAAACCCCCATTACAGTAAAATGGGCATTATTAATTTAACGCGCTCACAGTAATATGAATCTGTATTTTAATTATATTCCTATTTTATTATGGATTTTTACTTCCATAATAATTGGGTGTTTTGTCCCTTTTTTAATTTGCTTAGATAGTGACGAATTATCCATATCATGCAGTGCTGCGGCTTTGGCAAATGAGCCTTGTTGCACTACATCTACAAATAACGTTAATTGATTACTTATCGATATATCACTGTCCTAAATCCCAGTAAGGTGTATCGCCATAATAGCCACTTGCAAAATCAACAAACGCACGTACTTTACTGGGTAAAAACTGTCTGTTTGCATACACCATGTAAAGCCCCATTGGCTCGGGTTCGTAGTCATTTAAAATGCGCACTACTTTACCTTGAGCCAGTGCTTCCCCTGCTATAAATGTTGGCTGCATAGCAATACCACCACCCGCAATGGCTGTATTTAGTAGCAAATCACCATTGTTAGCCACAAAGTTACTTTCAAGCTTTAGCTCGCTTTTTAACTCATTAACCCCAAATAATCGCTTTGTGGGTTCGCTGTGGGAATAGCGTAAATAATTATGTGACTGTAAATCTAAAAGCGTTTGTGGCGTGCCATGGCATTCTAAATAGTCGGGTGATGCAAACACCGCTAGGTGTATAGGCGCAATTTTTTTAGCTATCAACGTTGAGTTTTTTAATACGCCAATGCGCAGAGCAATATCAATACCCTGCTCTACTATATCTACATATTGGTCGGTGAGCCGTAAATCTAACTTTAAATTTGGATACTGCTTTTGAAAATCAACCAGCAAACCTGCTAAATGCTTAGTACCAAACGACATAGGTGCACTAATACTAAGCACACCCGAGACATTCTCGCTTAAGTTATTTAGTGAGTTTTCCATGTCTTCAATATCAATAATCACCTGCTGACAACGCTGATAATATTGATTTCCAGCCTCTGTAACACTTACTTTTCGCGTTGTACGGTGTAATAAACGCGTGCGTAGATTATCTTCCAGCGCAGAAATATATTTGCTGACTAACTGCGGCGAAATATCGAGTTTATCGGCCGCTTTTGAAAACGATCCTTCTTGCACAACGGCTAAAAAGGTCTTCATGGTGGTGAGTTTATCCATCTTTAACAATAGTTTATTGATAATGTATAAATAAATACCATATTTATCGTCAAAATAAAAACTAATATAGTGCTTAATAACACATCTATTTGTTTAAGGTTTTAGCATGACTCAGCCCGCTTTATTTATATCTCACGGTTCGCCAATGATGGCTGTTCAGCAATCGGCTACGTCAGATTTTTTTGCATCATTAGCTCAAACGCTTAGTAAACCACGTGCTATTGTGGTGTTTTCTGCCCACTTTGATGAAGCGCACGATATAGTTATTACATCCGGAGATGCGCCGCATACTATTCACGACTTTTATAACTTCCCCAAGCCCCTGTATGAAATTCAATACCCAGCACTAGGAGACCCTAAGCTTGCTAATACTATTAGTGAGTACTTTTACAAAGCGGGTATTAAAACGGTGCAAAATGCGGATCAAGGGTGGGATCATGGTGTGTGGATCCCGCTGCGCTTAATGTACCCAGCAGCTAATATTCCCATTGTTCAGGTGTCTATTAACACGCGTTTGGGCGCTCAGGCTATGTATAAATACGGGCAGTTACTTGCACCACTGCGCAGCGATAACGTATTAATTATTGGCTCCGGCGGGATTAGTCACAATCTACGTGAAATATTTAAAAGCCCTGCAACACCTAATCGTGTTCAAATGGTTGATGAGTTTACCCATTGGGTTGAGCAAAAATTAATAGCGCAAAACACCCAAGCGTTACTTAACTATTTAAATGAAGCACCTCATGCTTTATTTAATCACCCTACCCAGGAGCACTTTTTACCTCTTTTTGCAGCGCTAGGAAGTAGTGACGGTAAAGCCGAAAAAATACATGAAGACATCGAAATGGATGTTTTAGCGCTTGATGCGTATAAGTTTTATTAAATTGAGCGTTCGTTCAAAGTAAGTTAAGCTGTAAGCAAGTACTCTAAAACCAACTTAATTTATTTTATTGCGGAGCAAACATGGCAACTACACTTGCATTTGACGTATACGGTACGCTAATAAACACTCACGGCGTACTGTCCTTACTCGACGACATGATTGGCGATAACGCCCAAGCATTTTCAAATACATGGCGCGAAAAGCAATTAGAGTATTCATTTAGACGTGGATTAATGCAAAATTATATTCCTTTCTCGCTATGTACAAAACACGCACTCGATTACGCCTGCTTAGCGCACAAAACCGAGCTAAGTGAAGATCAAAAGGGGCAACTGCTAGAGCTTTATAAAACGCTTCCTGCGTTCGATGATGTAAAAGCAGGCCTTGAGCAATTAAAAGCGAAGGATTACCGTTTGTTTGCATTTTCAAACGGCGCTGCCGACGCAGTTCATACCTTATTAGAAACCGCTGGCATTAGTGAGCTTTTTGAAGGGGTAGTAAGTGCCGACGACGTTAAAACCTTTAAACCAAACCCAGGGGTTTATAGCCACTTTTTACGCGAAACTAATTCAACAGGCGCAAACACGTGGCTTGTATCAAGTAATCCGTTTGATGTAACCGGTGCCATATCGCATGGTATGCGCGCGGCGTGGATTCAACGATCTAAAGAATCTATTTTCGATCCGTGGGAAATACAGCCAAATACTATCGCAACCGACTTACTTGATTTAAAAGCAAAATTAGAAAGCGTTAATTAAGCCGTACTTTTATACCCAATTTACAGTTTTAGGTGTAAACCTAGCTGTAAATGGGGTCCACTTTTTAAATTTGTTAGCCACTTATAATATGACTGCTTTAACTTACCTCTCCTCACTTTTTAAATATCGCATTATTAAAAAACCTAATTAAATAGTATGCGCTTTAAATATTTGCATAAGTCATTTTATATACATCGGTAGTTTTAAAAGTAATTCCTTATAACTAATTACTTTCCCTTAAATACGATAATAACCCTATATTTAGTCCTTAATCATTATTGATAATGCAAATTATTACCATTAAGATCCTTGAACCCAAATAAGCACCAAGGAGCGAAATATGTCACAATTACAAACTGCACAGCTCAGCCCTATCCAAAACCAATCTTTATTTGAGCAAAATGGCCTACCGCCGCAATTTAATCTCGATCAGTTTATTAATTATCAAATAGCGTCGCTGCAGGGGCTTTCGGCTGTACAACAAGCCATGGCTAAAGCGCAAAAGCCGTTTTCTGGTGTGTCGGTTAATACGCTTGCCGCCACTGTTAATGATGTAGATTTAGCCAAACCTCTTGCTGATTTTCCTGCGGTATTAAACGAGCTTAAAAGTGTGTATTTAGATCACGCTGTATATTTTCATCACCCGCGTTATATGGCGCATTTAAATTGCCCTGTTACATACCCTGCGGTTGTGGCTGAGCACATAATTGGCGCAATTAATACCTCGGTAGATACCTGGGATCAAAGCGCTGGCGCGACCCTTATTGAACAAAAGCTAATTGATTGGAGCTGTGAAAAAGCAAAGCTACCTAGCACTGCTGATGGCGTTTTTACTAGCGGTGGTACACAATCGAACTTAATGGCAATACTTGTTGCACGCGAAGTAGCTGTAAGCCGTTATGCACCAAATCACGAAGTAAAACTGCAAGGTTTGCCGGATGTAGCCTCGCGATTTCGTATTTATTGCTCTGAGGTGGCGCATTTTAGTATTCAAAAGGCAGCGGCATTACTGGGCTTAGGTTATAACGCGGTAGTGCCCGTGGCTACAAACAATAAAATGCAAATGGATATGGACGCACTTAACCACGCAATTGCGGATTCTAAAGCTAAGGGCGATTTACCTATCGCTGTGGTAATTACCGCAGGTACAACCGATTTCGGCTCAATTGACCCTATTGAAGAGATAGCAAAACTTGCTAAAAAAGAGCAGCTTTGGTGCCATGTTGATGGCGCATACGGCGGCGGGTTACTAGTAAGCGAGCATCACCGAAGTGCTTTAAACGGCATAGAACAAGTAGATTCAATTACCATTGATTACCATAAATCATTTATGCAGCCGGTTAGCTGCAGTGCTTTTTTATTAAGTGACAAACACCACTTTAGCCATATTACCCTTTACGCCGACTATCTAAACCCATTAGCTGAGGCCGGCAATGGCACGCCAAATTTAGTTGATAAAAGCTTACAAACCACACGCCGTTTTGATGCCTTAAAACTTTGGTTAACACTGCGTACTATGGGCGAGGCGCCACTTGGCCGAGCGTTTGATAAAGTAATTGGGCTTGCTCGTCAAACCCACATTGTGCTTAACGACCACCCTGATTTTGAAGTTATAAATTACCCAGAGCTTAGCGCGCTAGTATTTCGCTTTGCGCCAGAAGAGCTAAAACATAATCCCGATTTACTCGATATCCTAAACCTGCACGTACGCCAAACATTTTTAAATACCGGTGAAGCCATGATTGCGCGCACCAAAATTAACGGCCGTCACTACCTTAAATTTACGTTACTCAATGCGCAGTGCCAATTGAGCGATGTGCGCGCCGTGCTTGAACAAATTAGCACTATTGCGTGGCAAACGTATAAGGAGCAAAAATAATGAGTAACCAACCTTATGATTTTATAGCCATTGGCCTTGGCCCGTTTAATTTATCGTTAGCGTGTTTAAGTGAACCATTAGAGGGCGTTAAAAGCTTATTTTTAGAGCAACGTAGCCAATTTGATTGGCACCCAGGAATGATGCTAGAAGGTGTTACTTTGCAAACGCCGTTTATGTCTGACTTGGTGACCCTTGCAGATCCTACTAGCCAGTACAGTTTTTTAAATTATGCCAAGCTTAATAATCGCTTATACCCATTTTATATTCGCGAGAGCTTTTTTTTACTGCGTAAAGAATACAACCTATATTGCCAGTGGGTGTGCTCGCAGCTTAGTAACGTAAGCTTTAAGCAAAGTGTAACTAAGGTTGAATTTTGCCAGCAAACTCAGTGCTATACCCTTACCTGTAAAACCCCAAGTGGTGAGCAACAATACCTTACGCGCCACTTAGTGCTTGGCACTGGCCCTGCCCCATATATTCCTGATTGTGCAGTGCAAAGTAATTCTAATAACGTAATGCACAGTAGCGACTTTTGCCACCGCCTTGATGAGCTAAAAACTGCTAAACGGGTTACGGTTGTGGGAGCTGGGCAAAGTGCTGCTGAAATTTATCACACCTTATTACAACAAGCTGTGCCACAAGGTTTGCAACTAGATTGGATTGCGCGATCGCCGCGTTATTTTCCGCTGGAATACACTAAACTCACCCTTGAGATGACCTCTCCTGAGTATGTTGATTACTTTTATAATTTAAAAACTGAGCAACGAGATTGGCTTAACAAAAATCAAAAAAACCTATTTAAAGGCATTAATGGCGATTTAATTAATGACATTTTTGACACCCTTTACGCGCAAAGCCTAGATGGGCCTATTTCTACCACATTTAAAACTAACAGTAAGCTTACTAATACACGTAAAAGTGCTGGGCGCTTAGTAACTGAGTTTTATCATCAAGAGCTAAATGAAGCCTTTGAAATAAAAACCGATTACTTAATTTGTGCCACGGGCTTTAAATACAAGCGCCCCGCTTTTTTAAACCCTATTGCGCAGCAGCTCCCAGAAGATGAACAAGGCCGCTATTTAGTTAGCCGCGAGTATGCGGTAGATAGCGACCAAAAACGTATATTTGTACAAAATGCAGAGCAGCACACCCATGGTTTTGTAACCCCCGATTTAGGCATGGCGTGTTATCGCAACAGTATAATTTTGCGCGAAATACTCGGTTATGCGCCGTATCAGGTTGAGCAAAAAATTGCTTTTCAGTGTTTTGATTTAAGCGATGTAGAAACCCATTCACAGCAAAAGAGTAACGCCGCATGAGTTTACGTTTAGCACTTATTTTGCTTACGGTTATTTCGGTGGTGTGCGACACCTTATTACTGCCGTTTTATCCGCAATTTTTTGCCAGCGAATTTTCTGTAAGTAACCCCACACTTATTGGGGTGTTTGTAGCTAACTGTTGTATTACCGTTATGCTCGCGCTGCCACTATGGGCAAAGGTTGCCAAAAAATACCACGAACTGGCTCTTTGGCTTGTAA
Organism: Pseudoalteromonas sp. SG45-2; assembly: GCF_014164115.1. Lineage (NCBI taxonomy): Bacteria > Pseudomonadati > Pseudomonadota > Gammaproteobacteria > Alteromonadales > Pseudoalteromonadaceae > Pseudoalteromonas > Pseudoalteromonas sp. SG45-2. Next base: position 138,959 of record NZ_JACJEO010000009.1, on the reverse strand, counting down.
CGCAAGTGATTGCCGCCTGCTTTGGTTTGCTTTGTTATTTTGCAACTAATGTGTGGGAATTTTGGTTTTATTATCAGCTTATGTTGGTGTTTAAAGCCAGTTACCTACTTATTTACCCGTTTGCACTGCGTTTAGAGCAGCAAAGTAAGCACCTTTCTATTATTGGCTTGTTTTCGGTACTTATGCACTTTGGGGCTATTGGTGGCGCGTTAGTGGGCGGGTACTTTTTTAGTCTAAACGAACCGCGTTATGCACTGTTATTAAGTGCTGCGGGCGATGTAATACAAGTGCTGCTATGTGCCTATTTAATGATGAGCTTAAAGCTAGGTATTTATCAGCACGCTATTGAAAGCGAAAAACCGCGCACTCGTACACCGTACTTTATTTGGCAATTTTGCTTTATAAGCGTGGTAGTTTACTTTAGCGCATTTTTAATTAGGCCATTTTTTACGACCCATTGGCAAGGAATGAGCGCGCAAAGCAGTGCGTTTGTAAGTGCGCTTGTGTACGCCATTCCTGCTTTTTCAGCCCTACTAATGCTTTTGTTTAACCACTTTAGGCAGCACTTGCCTCTTCCTACGCTTAGCCGCACTAGTACGTTTGCGTGCGCGCTTATTTTTGGCGCTATTGGACTTTATTTACAGGCGCAAGAGTCGGTGTGGTTAGTTGTCAGCTCGCGCATTCTTTACGGTATTGCGCTGTTTCAAGTAATGGTTTTATTAGAGGTTATGTTATTTGCCAAAAGTGAGCCTGCTCACTACGGCAGTGATTTTGCCAAAGTGCATGTTGCGCAAAATATTGGCGTTATTTTAGCGTCGTTATTAGTGGGTATGAGTGTGGAATATTTTAATACCACCGTGCCTTTTTACTTTGCTGCCATTGGCTTTGCAAGCCTTGGCGCTATTTTGCTATGGCGCGTTAAATTTGTTGGCCAAGCTGCACACACAGCCACTTAATAATTAAAAAGATTTAGGAGTTTTTATGTATTTTTCATCTTTTGTAACCACGTTACAACACACAGGTAATGTGACTATGCGGTTACTACAGCAAAGCGATATGCCCATAATTTGCCAGTGGCTTGCTCTGCCTTACGCCCATTTTTGGGGGATGAGTAAACACACCCCCGAGCAAATGTGCAGCGCCTACCAAGATATAATTAACAACCCGCACCATCATGCCTATGTTATTGAGCAAAATAATGAGCTGCTTGCCTTAGTTGAGCTTTACAGCCCAAAGCACGACAAACTACTCGCAGCCGCCTATGAGGTAATGCCAAACGATACCGGCATGCATATTTTACTTGCCCCAAATACACAGCCTAAACGCCATTTTAGTTTTGAAATAATGCAGTGCGTATTGCACAGTATTTTTGCCCATAACGATGATGCGCGGGTAGTGGTAGAGCCCGATATTGCCAATAGTAAAATTCATACCTTAAATAAGCGTTTAGGCTTTGTGCATACTAAGCAAATAACCCTTGGTGATAAAAACGCATACCTTGGATTTTGTAATAAAGCCGCGTTTGAAACGCATGTAAATTTACATCACAAATCGCAAACGCCAATAAACACCGACTATGTAAAGTTTGATCATTGGCAGTGGGCAAACAGGCACTTACAAAGTAAAGCCATTAGCGAGCTGGTACACGAGCGCTTATTGGTTGCAGAGCAAACCCCGCAAGGTTTTAAAGTTAATATTGAAGGGGGTTACTTTATATTTAATGGCCGCGCTATGGCGCTTAATCACATAGATATAGACGAGCCAAGCTTATGCTTTTATAACCTTAACAATGAGCAAGTAGCGCTTGATGTACTGCACTTTTTTAGTGTGCAAGGCCCTGCGCTGGGTTTAACTGACGAGCGTTTAGCCACCTACCTCGAAGAGCTTAACGCTACACTTGCCAGTGCCTGTTATAAACGCGAAAACAACACGCTTAGCGCAGCCGAACTTGCGAAATTAGGGCTGCAACAAATAGAGGCTGCAATGAGCGAAGGCCACCCTGCGTTTGTGGCTAATAATGGCCGTATTGGTTTTAGCAAAACCGACTTTTTACGCTATGCGCCAGAGGTGGGTAAACCGTTTAAAGTATTGTGGTTAGCGGCGCACAAAACAGTATGTGATTTTGCTCACAGTGAATACTTTAGTGACTACTCAAGCCATATTAGTGGCGAGCTTGATTTAACCACCCGTGATGCGTTTAACAAAGCGCTAAAAGCGCAAAACCTAAACCCTGACGACTACCTATTTATGCCGGCCCACCCTTGGCAGTACCAACATAAATTAAGTGTGGTGTTTGCCAACGAGTTTGCCAATAACCGCTTAGTGTATTTAGGTGAAGGCGACGATTTATATCAAGCGCAGCAATCTATTCGTACATTATATAACTGCTCGCACCCGCATAAACCTTATTTAAAAGTAGCGCTGTCTATTTTAAATATGGGCTTTATGCGCGGGCTTTCGCGCGCTTATATGGCGGTCACTCCGGCCATAAATGATTGGGTGTTTAATAAAGTAAACCACGACCCAACACTTAGCGCGTGTAACTTTACAGCACTAAGAGAGTACGCCACCTTAGGGTATGCGCATCACACCTTTGAGCAAAGCGCGTTGGGCGATACACCGTACCGTAAAATGTTTGCGTGTTTATGGCGCGAAAACCCAAACCATAACTTACAAAATAATGAGCAGCTCACCACCATGGCCGCACTACTGCACCTAGATAACAACGGTAAAAGTATGGCAGGTGCATTAATAGATCAAAGTGGTTTAAGCACACATGCTTGGCTGCAACACTATTTTAACGCCTATCTTATCCCTTTAGTGCATTGTTTTTATGCCCATAAATTAGTGTTTATGCCCCACGGCGAAAACCTCATTTTAAAGCTTAAAAATTCAGTACCCGTAGGCGCTTACATGAAAGACATAGGCGAAGAAGTCGCGCTGCTTAATAGCACTGAGTCTTTGCCTGAGGAAGTGTCGCGTATTCATATTGCTATGCCTAAAGAGCTTGAATTACTAAGTATATTTACCGATGTATTCGACTGCTTTTTTAGATACCTAGTCGCTATTTTAGTAAGAGAAGCGCGCATTACCGAGCACGATTTTTGGCAAGGCGTTGCGCAAAGTGTTAAAGCGTACCAACAGGCTAACCCTGCCTTAAATGCGCGTTTTAAAGAGTATGACTTTTTTAGTGATGAATTTGCACACTCTTGCTTAAACCGCTTGCAGCTTGGCAATAATAAACAAATGGTTGATTTAACCGACCCTGCAGGCAGTTTACAGTTTGCTGGAAGTTTAAATAACCCGGTATCGGCAAAGCTGTATGGTTAAGCCTCACACCCTTTCGCACTTTTTATTTTGCCCAAGTGAGCCAGCTACTGCGGCTCATCCAAGCTTAAATTTAGTGCGCAAATTAGCGATTCATTGCAAGGCGCATTACCCCCATGCGCCTACGCAATTTATTAGCCGGCATTTATATTTGCAGCTTTGTTGGCAAGCTATTTATGCCTATTGTTATTGGCATACGTGCAAACACAACGCGCACAATCCAATGCAGTTACAGCTCAAAATTAGCGGCGCGTATAGCCGAGGGTTTAGCCTCACAGGCGCGCCTTTATTAAGCAAAACTGAGCAAAATAATGCACTCATTGAGTTTATTAACTGTGTAGGTAAGTGGATAAATAACGATTATGCGCTGGGTCAAAAAGAGCAAGGACGCTTATTAATCGACACCCTTAACAGCGCATTTAAACGTGCACATAGCTTAAATTTAGCAAGCGCTGATCACACTACACATTGCCATCAACAGCTACACAATTTAATCAGCAATCACTTTAATTTAAACACTCCATTTAAATTAACGGCCGATCGCTTAACGTGCTGTCGTTATTATTTAGCAGGTTACAAAAAATGCAAAACCTGCCCAAAAAAGGATATTAAAACCAATGAACACACGCCTTAAAACGATTGACCTTGCCCGAGGTGCGAGCGTTTTTATTATGATTTTAGTCCACACTTTATGGATGTACTCAAGCACAACGCTTCAAAGTGAAAGCCTATTTGGTGCTGTTATTCATATACTTGGCAAAGGCACCGCCTCGTTTTTGGTGGCAATGGGGCTGTCTATGGCGCTTTCGCGCAGGCAAACACCCATGTTATTAATTAAGCGCGGCATACAGCTTTTACTACTTGCATATTTAATGAATGCAGCAAAGTTTTGGCTACCTATTGAGGTATTTAATACCATGCCCGAGGCGTTTATAAATGCGTATGGCTGGCAAAGCCCGCTTAGTGCTGGGCAGTTACAATTTATGGTGTTAACCGGTGATATTTTACAACTTGCTGGGGTGAGCTTAGTGCTGTTTGGCGCGCTTAATATAGCCCGCTGGAAAACCACATGGATTGCATGTTTAGCCATGGCTATTGCACTTGTAAGCCAGTTTGTTAGGGGGCAGCAGTTTGCGCTTTCGCCTTATATTAGTGATTTGTTTTTTGCTAATAACTACCAAGTTTATTTTCCGGTATTTCCGTGGATAAGCGCTATATTAACCGGCTACGTGCTTGGGCGTGTATATATAAATAGCCAGCATAATGCAGCGTATTTATTTAATGTGTGTGCAAAGTTAGGGGCCGCATTATTAGTGATTGGTTCAGTGTGGTTATTTATTGATTTTAAAGGCCAGTTTGGTAACTTTTTTCACTTAAATGGCGGCGGTATTATTTATTTAGTGGGTTTAAATTTATGTGCATTAGCCTTAATAGAATATGCCATTGCCAATAAATTTAATGGCCCTATTACACGCGCTCTTTTATATGCGAGCAAACATGTAACGGCCCTTTACATTATTCAATGGGTGCTAATTTGCTGGCTTATGGGCGTGTTTGGTTATCATACCCAGTCGTTTTGGCCAACGTTGTGCTTAATGGTACTTATGAGTTTATTAACCTTTGCTGTGCACAAAGTGTATTTGCAAGCTAAGCAAACCATACTCGCTATTAAGCAAAAGCCTAAGCGTACAGCATAAACTGTAAAGGGGCTTTACGGGCGCAGTTACACGCGCCCTAGCCGGCCTTTATTGCTTCAATTACTGTGTTCATGCGCTTTGCCATTGGCCTATTTCGGTGATGGCATACATAAATATTTTCACTAATCGGATTAGCTAAATGGTGCGTTTTAATAAGCGCAGGTTTATTAAATGCGCTAACAGCATGCGCAGGTAAAACCGTAAATCCCAGTCCTAAACTTACCGGTTCGAGTATTAAACTTATTTGGTTAGAAAACCCCGTGCGCTTAAATTGATCAACATGCTCAAACTCGCTGTAGTTTTCGCTAAGTAATAGCTGGGCGTGGTGTTTTGCATCGGGGTGGCCAATAAAGCCAAGCTCACATAAAACCTCCCATGTTGGGTTTTTAATATGTGCGGGGGTTACTAATAATAAAGCTTCTTGACCAATTTTGTGGCTGGTAACTTCGCTAAGCGTGGGGGCTTGGGTTAAAAAGCCTATGTCGGCACTGTGGTTTGCTACAGCTTGCTCTACACTGGTATTAGGTGCAAAGCGATAATCAATATTAAGCTCGGTATGCTCAGCCTGCAGCGCTAATAATTGGCTATAAAATTGTAGCCCACAACTACCAGGCGATTGTATTTTTACCAAGCCGCTGTAAGGCGAATCATCTTTTAATTGTTGTTCTAAAAATTGCCATTCTTTTAATAACAAACTGCCTTGCTGATACAAATTTTGCCCATGTACGGTAAGGGTAAATTGTTTGCCGTGACGCTCTAATAGCGCGCAGTTTACTTGTTGCTCAAGCTTTTTAATATGCTGGCTTACGCCAGATTGGGTCATAAAAAGGCGTTCGGCGGTTTGGGTAAAGTGATTTACCTCAACCAACGTACAAAACGTGTTTAACCATGCAGGGTTTATCATTACAAAACATACTCAAAATGATGATTAATGATAATTTTACTTAATATTGTTCAGTTCGTAAACTAACTCCATCAACTAGCCACAAGATAAGTCACAAGTTAAAGAGGAAGCATTATGAGTCATACATATCCACGTAGTTTTTCGCACATTGGTATTTCGGTTCCCGACGTTGAAAAAGCAGTCGAGTTTTACACTAAGGTTATGGGTTGGTACACAATAATGGAACCGACTTTAATTACCGAAGACAAAAGCCCAATTGGCGAAATGTGTACAGAAGTATTTGGCGAAAAGTGGGAAAAATTCAAAATAGCGCACCTATCTACAGGGGATCGTATTGGTGTCGAAATTTTCGAATTTAAAAACCAAGAAAACCCAAAAGACAATTTTGAATATTGGAAAACAGGCATCTTTCATTTTTGTGTTCAAGACCCTGATGTAGAAGGTTTAGCTGAGCGTATTGTAGAAGCTGGCGGTAAAAAACGTATGGAAGCCCCTCGTTATTACTACCCGGGTGAAAAGCCGTACCGCATGATCTACATGGAAGACCCGTTTGGTAACATCCTTGAGATTTACAGCCACAGCTACGAGCTTATTTACAGCGCAGGGGCTTACTAAAAGCACTTAGCCTAAAGCATTTTGCTAAAAGCAAAGGCCGCAGTATTTATTACTGCGGCCTTGTTGTTTCAGTTAAAGAGTTTTTAAATACACTTCACCGTCTTCTTATTCTCTATAACTTGTTTTTGCTTAGCTTGTGCAGCATGTTTTGCCCTGAGTTGAAAATATTATCAACCTCCAGAAAAGCACTACCAATCGAACTGTGTCCTAGTGAATTTATGAACGACATAACACATATGTCAGGAACTTTTTCTCTTCTCCACAAACAGGCTATATGTCAGTACCGCTGAGATTAAAAAACAAAATATTACGCTTAATGTAAATAATATAAAGTTTTCATTTTTTGATATAGCTCCTCCTTTAAGGAGTATTTCACCGCTATTAAGTGCATCTATTCCTATATAGATCATCAACGGAATTACAAAAAATGCATTGCTGAGCTTAATAAGTAAGTCCTTTGATGAAAGACTTACTAATTGAGAAGCATCATGCTCTTCCTCTTCTCTATTTAATAGTTCGGCTTTTAATAGCTCAAAGCGTTCAGGGTACAAAGCCCTATCAATAGACGTGATAGCTTCTTGCAATTCAGTAATAGAATATTCTGAATAATTTGGTTCCATCTATTAAACCTTCTCCAGTGCCTAGCACCTGTGTAAGCGTTAGTCTTTGATACTTATTAGAAAAATGATTTTAAAGTGTAGCCACATTGAACTAACTCTTTTGCTACTTGGTTTTTCCATGCACCAGGATCATCAATAGTGACATACAAAACACCACTTATACCATTTGGAGTTTCAAGAGCCCCTTTAACTAAAGGGCAGACATTTTCTCGACCAAGCTTCGCAATAAGGTAAGCATGTTCAAACACTACATTTTGTCGTGCTCTATTTTTTGGAGGGTTTGGCTCTGTTATAGCTCTCCCTAAATCACATGGAGTATATAAAACAAGAGCAAAATCAGCATCATTTGAATAATGTTCAATTTTTTCAATAATTGTCATTCCTGCGTTAGCTTGCTCATGCAGGATAATAGCTTCTAAACCAAGTTGCTCGACAAAGCGACTTACTTCTTGTTTTACTTCGTTGTTATGTCCATGAACAATAAACACTTTCCGTTTGTTACGAGGAACTTCTTTAGCTGGAGGCACTGGTGTATTTGTAGTAGTTGCATTATTCCCTGAGTTGGTTGCCCGAACTCCAATTGATCTAATATTGGTGTGAACTCACCAGATAAATACGTACGTCTTTCGGCGTAACTACTAAATTTTGGCTGAATAAACCCCCAAAATGAATCTAAATTACGGTGCTGTCGTAACCACTGAGGAAGCATTGGTGCAAGATTAGAATTACTCAGCAATTCAGAGCGTAATGCTTCAAATTCACCTGAGTCAGATGCAAGTCCAGTTGCTCTTGCAGTGAGCAAATTCAAAAGGTAGCTAACCTTATCGAAATCCGTTTCTAAAAATTCAATACTCAATTAGATCTCCTATAATTCAATCTAGAACTTAAAAGCACAACAATTTTGCGTATATTCCTGCGGTTGTAACGCTCATTTTATACTTTACACAGTTTTAACAAATTACCTAAGATATTGCTATCAAAAGCTATTTAATATCTACAAGCAAAGTTAAGGCATATAAATGCGCATTTCGCTCATTTCCTTGATTATGTAAGTAAGCAGCAGTTTGGCTGGCTTAATAGGTATTACAAGTATATGATATTGATAATTATTTGCATTAAAAGGTTTTGAAAGGTGTGTATGAAAAAGTCTATGTTAACTCTGGCGTTAGTTACGGGTTTGAGTGGTTGTAGCACAACAACTGTGCCGCCTGATAAAAGCTCATCGCTTTATTACACTGCGCTTTATAATGCACAAGCAAAGCCTGTTAGCTCCGTATTATTAGAGCCCAAGCTATTAAATGCCGATGTGGTTTTAGTGGGTGAATGGCATACGCACCCGGGTGTTCATTTATTTCAGGCGGAGTTATTTGAGCAATTAAACAAAAGTAATAAACGCACAGCACTGTCGCTTGAACAATTTAGCCGCGCCGATCAGCTTACTTTAAACCAGTATGTTAAGAGTGAAATTGGTGAGCAATATTTAATTGATAACACCCAAGCGTGGCCTAATTACAAAAGTGATTACCGTGCGTTGGTAGAGCTGGCTAAAGCGAACAATAGCGATGTAATAGCTGCAAATGCGCCAAAAAATATAGTCACCTGTATTGGCAGGCAAGGCATAAGTTACCTAAATGAACTTGATGAAACACAGCAGAGCTATATTGCTGCCGCTATTGATACCTCCCCCAGTGATTATAGACAACGTTTTATGACCTCAATGCATCACGGCTCGCCAAGTCAAAATGAAAACTATTATGCTGCGCAAGTTACCTGGGATGAAACCATGGGGGAGTCTATCGTTAACTATTTAAATAATCATAAAGATGCGCAAGTAATGCATATAGCGGGCGATTTTCATGTAAAAAATGGCGAAGGTATAGCGCGCGTTATTAAGCGTTTAGCGCCAGAGCTAAATGTTGTGTGGATATCGCCGGTAACGAATGTGCAAGCTAATCAAAGTGGGTATCAGTTGCAGGTTAACCCTTTGCCAACCCGTTATGTACAAAAAGAACATCAGCAAGCCGCTTTTAAAGCGTTAGGCAAGCGAGGCGAGCAAACAGCTTGCTTATAAAATAACGACATAGTTAGTGAATCTCTTAACCAGGGCGCAGGTTAACTATGTCGTCATGTATTTAGTTTAGTTATTTCGGGCTTGGTTGGTTAGCTCAACCAGCGCTTTACGTACCTCTAACGGGCTGTTGCACTGGGTTTTAAAATTAATAAAGTAATTACGCTTTTGGCTTTGTATATAAAAGCCTGTGGGTAATAAGCCGCTCATTATTGGGGTGTTATCAGCTACGCTGTAGTGCTGCATTAATATGAGCGACATAGCATCTTGGTGATCTTCATTCATATGGTTAATCATGCTTTGCTGCTGGCTTTCGTCCCAGTTTTTTGCCTCATCCTGCCATTCGTTTTGCTCAAGCCAAAATATTTTGCCAAAGCCGCCAATGTAACGCACTCGCACTACGTCTAATTGCCATAATTGAAAGTCGTGCGCGTTGCGATAGCTAGCGGCTTCGGGGTATAGGGAAATATAGTTATCAAGTAAAGTGTGTGCTTGCTCACTTGGCACAATAGAGCCATCGCCTACAAGCGTTACGCGGCCGTGCTCGTTTTGATCGCCACTGTCGGTGGCATCAAACACAGTTAGGCTCATACGTGAGTCGTGCTTTAGATTTTTAGTGTGCTGGGCTATATCGCTAATAAAAAAGTAAACGCGGCCTTGTCCGTCGCACATATAGGGGGTTACTGAGCCAAACGGGTAACCGCGTAAATTATTAGAAATGGTCGACATGACACCAGCATTGGTTTTGTAAACCAATGTGCGTGCATCGTTTAACGCTTGCTCTCTCATAAAAACTCCTGACGTTGAGAAAAAACCATGGGTGCATCGTTATAAGGATGAGGGTTTACGTGCAGTTTCATGGCGTACATTTGTTGTAAGTTTTGTTCAGTTAATACGGTGTTTATAGGCCCACTTTGCAGCACTTTTTTGTTGTGCAGTAAAATAGCATCGGTTGCATAAAGGCTGGCTAAATTTAGATCGTGTATTGCAATAATGGCGCTGTTACCCTGCCCTACAAACGCTTTAACGCAGCTGAGCAAAGCATGTTGATGGCGCATATCAAGTGCTGATGTAGGCTCGTCGAGCAGCATTAGTTTTGGCTCGGCCGATTGTGTAAAGGCGTTTAGTTGCGCCAAAGTGCGCGCCATATGCACACGTTGTTGCTCTCCGCCCGAAAGCGCACTTACGCGGCGAGTTAAATAATGGCTTAAATCCATAATAGCGGCGTATTTATTTACTTTTTCGCTTTGCATTTTTAATGACTCTACATACGGATAGCGGCCCATTGCAATAAGCTCAAATACAGTAAAATCAAACCCTACGTGGTTTGCTTGCATCATCACTGCGCGCTGTGTGGCTAGGCGTTTTTTAGCATGAGCGGCCAGTGGCTTAGCATTAAAAAGTACACTGCCTGTAAAGGAATGCATACCTGCTAAGGTATGCAGCAAGGTAGATTTACCTGCGCCATTTTCACCAAGTAGTGCTACAAGTTGCCCTTGTTTAGCGCTGCCATTAATAGCGTTTAAAACGCTGTGATTATCAAAGCCAACGCTTAGGTTGTTAAACGTGATCATGACCAACCTCGCTTATTTTTCATTATTAAATAAATAAACAATGGCGCACCCAATAGCGCGGTAATAATGCCAATGGGTAGCTCTGATGGCATGATCACAATGCGTGCTAGCCAGTCAGAAAGTAGCAATACCACTACGCCAATTAGCATACAAAGCGGCAGCATATTACGTAAATGCGGCCCCACCATTAAGCGGGCAATATGCGGGACTACCAAGCCAACAAACCCTATTAAGCCGGTAAGTGCCACAACCGCCCCTACTCCTAGTGCAACAAGTATAATTACATATAGTTTGAGCTTGTTGGTGTCTACCCCTAGGTACTGAGCTTGTGACTCGCCAATAAGGAGTAAGTTCATGGGTTCTTTTAATCGCCATAGCCCAACTAGGCTAATAAGCAGTAACGGCGCAGCTTGAATAATCGTGCTCCAGCTTGCTCCGCCTAATGAGCCCATGGTCCAGTAATTTATTAATCGTAGCGCGCTATCGTCGGCAAAAAAGCTCAGTAGCCCAATAACCGCAAATGCTAACGCGTTAATAGCCACCCCCACTAATATAAGTGTGGTGATATTAATTTGCCCTTGCTGCTTGGCAATAAAATATACCAGCGAGGTAACACCAAGCGCCCCTAAAAAAGAGGCATAAGGTAAATACAACTGCGCGTTAAAATTAAACTGCGCGCTAAGTGCTATAAACGCCACAGCAACCATAGCCGCACCCGCACTAATGCCAACAATAGATGGATCGGCCAATGGGTTGCGGCACAGCGCTTGCGTTGACGCACCTGTTTGGGCAAGCACCAACCCTACAAGCACTGCAAGCACAAAGCGTGGCAAACGTATTTGCATTACGACATTTATTTGCAGCGCATCAAACTGATTAAAGCGCTCGGGTGCAAGCCAAGCAATGGCTAAACGCCAATCCCACCCTGCTGGCCCATACCCTATGCTAAGTAGCGCCAAAGAAAAAATACACACAGAGGCTAATAGCATCCATTTATGGGTTTGGCTAAGTGTTACAGGGTTAAAACGGCTCAATGTTAGGGTGTTCATAAGCGGATTTTATACTCGTTAAGCTCATTAATTGCTGTGGCTATACGCGGCGACATGCCAAGCGAAAGTAGGCTATCCATTACAAGTAAGTTACAGGTTTGCGCCGCTTTTAATAAGTGTAGTGTAGGTTGCTCACAAAAAGCCTGCTTACCGCCAAGGCTTTGTACAACATGGGCTGGGGCTACTAAAAAGTCGGGCTGATTTACAGCCAGTACTTCACTATTTATTGCTTTAAAGCCTGAATGCGTAGCGCCTATATTGGTAATGCCTGCATAGCTAAATAATAAATTAGGGACGGTTTCTTGCCCGGCGGCAACAAGCCCGCGCTCATTAGCTGAGAGTAAAAATAGCGCGCTGTGTGTTTGCGCTTTTGCTTTTTCAGGTAACGATTTTGTAATGTGTGTAATAAGTGTTTGTGCTTTTTGCTTGGCGTTTAAATCGTCACCTAAGCGTTTTATTAGCTCAAGTAGCTCGTTAACTGAGGTCGGCTTTTTATAATGAATGAGCTTAACCCCTGTTGCCTCAATTTGCTTAAGTGCTTGGCTTCGCCCTGCGCCTTCAAGCGCTAACAAGGTGGTTGGACGCATTGAAAGTACGCCTTCTGCCGCTAATTCACGGTAATAACCCACCTGTGGTAATTGCGTAGCTTGCTGTGGGTACATACTAGATTGATCAACAGCTACAAGGGTATTTTGTTTGCCTAGCGCATAAATTATTTCAGTAAGGGTGCCGCCAGCGCTAATAACGCGCTCTTGTGCAAGTGCAGATTGGGCCATTAAAGCAAACAATATAAATAGGTATTTCATTACACACTCCGGTTTTATTTTTTGGCTATTATAACCAGTTAAATCTAAATGAAAATGATTATCATAATTAATTGATCTTAATTTGACTTAGTTGTAACATCTCCGCCATAAATAATAACTATTATCATTTGGAGTTAAAATGAATCCCTCTGCGTTTAGATTTACTGCTATTGCAACCTTACTACTCGGCTCGGGCACTGCCATTGCCGAAAACATAATTGACGATCATATTGTTGTAAGTGGCTCGCGCTTTGAGCAAAAGCTTAAAGATGTTACAGGCTCAGTTACTGTTATTACCGAGCAAGACATAGAGCGTCAGCTAGCTGTAGATTTACAAACCATGTTTAAGTACGACCCAAGCATTGCAACGACAGGCAGTGGCGCAGGCGCGCAAACACTTACAGTACGTGGTGTTGGTGGTAACCGGGTTGTATTTATAAAAGATGGCCGACGCACCAACGATGGTTATGCAGGTGGAGGGGGCTATTTAGTTGGCCGTAATTATTTTGACGTAGCAGGTGTAAAACAAGTAGAAGTAGCCAAAGGTGCTGCATCGTCATTATATGGCTCTGATGCACTTGGTGGCATTGTGGTTATAACCACTAAAGATCCTAGTGATTATTTAAAAAATAACAGCAGCTTTGTAAAAATGGCGCTTGGGTATCAAGGTCAAAGTAATCAAGTTGCCGCCGATATTACTGCGGCAAAAGACTTAGGCGACTTTGCAGTAAGCGCCGTGTATAGCCACCGCGATAGCGAAGAAGTACAAAACTATGACGAAAATTTACCCGGTTATGATGCTAAGTCGGATGCTTTATTAGTTAAATTTGAGCAACAGCTTGATGAAAAACGCACACTTAAATACACCCTTGATTACTTTAATCAAACAACTGAGCAAGTAATAACCCCCGCTGTTCAAGAAACCGAAGAAGATGACACGAGTTGGTCACTGGCGCTCGATTACCATTCAGAAGTAGCAACCGCCGCGTTTGATAAATGGTATGGGCAAGTGTCTTATAGTAGTTACGAGCAACAAAGCGATCAAATTAGTGGCGCAAGCACCTACACCGATTATAACGACTATCGTTTTGAGCAAAATATTTTAGGTTTAAAAGCGGTATTTAATAAAGGGTTTAACGCAGAGAGTGCCGATCATGAAGTGGTATACGGGATTGATATAGACTTATACGACACCACCCGCCCACGTTTTAAAACCCGTATTTTAGCCGATGGCACTGTTGATTTTACAGATCAAAAACAAAAAGCATTTCCGGGGGCTGATACCTCTTTAATTGGCGCTTATGTACAAGATAGTATTTCGTTTAATAATAGCGCGTGGTCAGTTATTGCGGGTGTGCGATATGATTACTACACCCTAGAGGCTAAAAATGATGAGCTATACGCCGATGCGCAGCTTGGTGATATTACCGAATCTGCTTTTTCGCCTAAGCTAGGTGCTATATACCAAGTGGATGATAACTTGTCGTTGTACGGGCAATACGTACGAGGCTTTAAAATACCACCACACGACCAAGCCTATCAAAGCCACGGCGTTGAGCCGTTTTATCAAATATTACCAAACGCCGATTTAGACCCTGAAAGCAGTGATTCGTTTGAGCTTGGGCTAAGATACGCCAGCAGCGATATTAGTGTAAATTTAAGTGCTTTTTATGCAGCATACGATGACTTTATAGAAACCGCCGTAGTGGGTGTTGAGCCAACGTACATTCCTGGCGTAAACAAAACGCTGTATCAGTACCAAAATATTAGCGAAACACAAATAAGCGGTGTTGAAGCAGGAATTGCCATGTATGTAGCTGAAAATATACTACTAGAGGCAAACGTGGCTTACGTTGATGGTGAAAATAAAGAAACCGATCAGCCTCTTACCAGCATTAGCCCGTTAAATGGCTCAGTATTGTTAAGTACAGAACAGGGTAATATTAACTGGACCGCCGCGTTGCGTTTGGCTAAATCGCAATCGGATGTAGTACTTGATACAAACGGTAATAAAACTACGCAAGGACATGGCTACGGCGTTGTTGATTTATACGCAAACTACGAATGGCAAGCGTGGCAGCTAAATGTAGGTGTACTTAACTTGCTCGATAAAGAATATGTACCTTTTGAGTTGATTGCAGGTCAATCACAAGGTGCTGATTTTAGCCAATACACCCAACCTGGGCGTAACTTTTCAGCCAAAATAAGCTATGAGTTTTAATTAGCTCCTAGAAAATTAAATAGCAACAAACGCTGCATGAAGCTGCAGCGTTTGTTGAGTTTATTTTTATGATGACACCCAACCTAATTTTTTATTTATTGATTCCTAGATTCTAATTGGAAGTGCACCACCTAATTCATTATGGCTAAAGTACAAAATTAACGGTGGGTGTCATCTCAAAATTTAATCTTAAAATTTACTAAAAACAAAGTAACACTTTATAAGCCAGCGATTTAAAGCCAAAATCACTGGTTTTATAAATTAATTAACTGCAAAGTCTTTTGTTTCTAAATAGCTTGGTACGGTTTTAAAACATGCCTCTAGTTTGCTTTTAAGCGCAGTGCTTATCGAAGCATCACACTTCAATTTCCCGTTATATTTACTCATAGTAAGCGGTACTAAGCTTAACGAGTCATAGCTTGGCTTGCTTTGTATTTTATGAATTACTAAACCTTGCTGCTCTGTTAGCTTTATTAATGTAAACACATTTTTTTTTGCTTGATTAGTCGTTATTTTTTCAACATATAGCGGGTTTTTAAAGGTTAGCTTTGTAGTAAAAAGTGCGTTGCCACCGCGTTCAAAATGGCCGTTAAATACAGTTACATTTAAGGTGGGTGTCTTTTTATTTATTAATAAATTTAGGTCAAATTTGGTTGGTAAAATAGTGATCTGTTCTTGCTCGTCTGCTGCTTTATTTAAAATATTTTTGATTGTTTTTAAGTGGGTGTCATCCGTAGTTACTTCATACACTATTTGGTAGTTGTGTGGAGGGGCGTATAAAGGCATGTGGCTGGCAAGTACTTTATCGCCGGCTAAAATAAGCGCCATACCATGGAAGCCATTATAGCTGTGGGTTATGTGTGAATTGTGTTGAGGTGTATTTGCGTGCGCTGCACTCGATAATAAAATAAAAAATAGCAGTATGTGTTTCATGTTAGTGCTCAAAAAATATATATAGCGCCACTATAAGCTGATTTTTATATACAAATAATCGATAATAAGTGATTAGTTGTTTCCTTTTAGTTAATACGGTTTGGCGCTATGCATTTAGATGACATTGAAAAAGTAATTCATATGGCGGGTTCGCAAAATCTGCATACAACCGCTAAGCACTTTAATATTACCCCAGGTGCGCTGTCTAAAACGCTAAAAAAGGTTGAGGCAAATTTAGCCACGGAGCTGTTTAACCGTGTAGGTAAAACCTTAGTACTCAATGATAAAGGCAAAGAGTTTGTTAAGCACAGTAGCGATTTAGTTCATAATTACCAGCAGCTTACTAGCCGTTTTAAAAGCGATAATCATAAATTTAATGCGGTTATTGCAGGCCCTGCCATTTTACTCAAAAGTGGCGTTAAAAAGCTGCTTACACCCCTTAGTAACCTGCCTTGCTCGGTGCGTATTAATAATGTATTTGAAGGTGAAGCCATAAGCCAAGTTGCATCAGGTTCGGCGCATATTGCGCTAGTTACTCGCGAGGCATTAAACAACAGCTCACATACTAATTTAGTGGCGGTTGACGTATTTAATACTGAGTTTAGTGTAGCTGCGTCTCCTTCACATCAGCTAGTACAAAAAGGCTTTTTAACACTCAATAAAAACCAATTACTACAGTTGTCTTTTGCATGCCCGTTGTTTTCACCACTGTGCGGCCTTGAACAAGGTATTGGCTCCGACGGTTGGCAAGATGAAATAGCCCCGCGCAATATTGTATTTAGATGTAGCGATTACAGTGCATTAATAGAGGTGATACAAAGTGGCTTGGCGTTGGCATATTTACCAAATTTCGTGATTGATGATTTAGGGCTTAAAAAATTAACTGTAAAGGGGGTTAACAGTCGCTACAGCGAAGACATAGTAATGATTTACAAACCATCAAAAGCTGATGGCTGGCTTAATAAACTCATGCACTCTTTGTAGAGAATTTATCAATTTAAGTTCAATGGAAAGTATTACTTAGCTAAGCAGTGGTTAGCTAATATCAGCAACAATGCACTGATTACGGCCATGTTCTTTTGCATGGTAAAGTGCTTTGTCAGCACATTTGTAAACTTGGTCTATGTCGTTACTGTGCTCAGGACTAAAAAAATCAAACTAAGTGCATAAAAAAGGCCAGATGCAAACGCTACTGGCCTTTCATTAAAACCGTCATGTATTTAGAGATGACGGGATGTTATTTAAACTTATTTACTTACGTTTTTACGGCGTCTATTAAACCATACTAATGGAGTAAGTAATAAAGCTATAAAGCCAAAACTACCACCACCGCTAGATTTTGATTCAGTTACAGGCACTGTTGCTACCGCTTCATTTTTTACCATTACAGTACTTTGTTGAGTCACAGTTGTTACACCATCACTTACGGCAACTTCAAAAACAAGCTCTTCATCTGCAGTAATAGCTGCAGGTGTGAAGCTTAAAGTTTCAGTGTCAGTACCAGTGAGCGTAGCAGCACTACCGCTAACCTGAGTCCAAGCATAAGTTAGTGTTTGACCATTGCGATCTGTAGCTGTTGCTGTAATTGTTCCTGTAGCAGATTCAGTAATTTCCGCCGATGCACTTTCGACTAAAACAAGTGGGGCTGCGTTATCACATGCTAGTGAATCACCCGCTACAAGCTCTGAAAATACAGGAGATAAAACGTTAGACATAGTTAGGTTATCAATCCACCAACCTAAATCATCAACTGCGCCATCTGATGAGATTCTAAAGCGCACTTTTACTAAGTTGCCGTTTAGAGCATCACCAAAGTTGATAGTTTCATAATTACCATACGCGCCACTATCTTGTACGTTATTACCTGTAAAAGTTTCACGTTCTTGAAGTTCTTGCGAATCATTTTCGATTAGAACAGCGTCATAGCCAACATCAAATGTGCCGCCAATTTCAGTAGCATCAACCCAGTCACCGCCATTAACACTAACTTCTACAACACCACCATCCCAGTTTTGCTCAATACTATAGAAATGCCAAAATGAGATTTCAAAGTCGCCTGAGTAACCAACTTCGAATGACTTACTCTCTACTGCTACATCTGATTGGAAACCATTATTTACAAGGCGCATTGCCTGTGTGCCTAGCCCAAACCCACCTTGTTCAAAGAAGGCAATATTACTACTATTATCCATTACCTGAGTGCCAACAGCTAAGTCACCACCAAACATTACGTTTTCTTTTAAATCTAATAGTGATGAACTTGCTACTTCCATATCATCTGAAGCTACAGCTCCAACAGGCATTTCTGATTTAAAGCCCATATTTACTTCAAACGTGAGTGTTTGATCAAGCGCTTCAACAATATCATCGTCTGTTTCAATTTCAGGAAATGTGACTTCAATTTCTAGTGTTTCAGCTGTACCCGCTTCGTTCAAAGTAACTTTGATATCGTTACTTGTTATTGCTTCGTACGGTTGAACTTCACCAAAAGTAAGTAAACCATCATTTTCAAATGTTACATCGTGATCGCTTATAACAGTCAGCTGTGCTGTTGTACCACTAAGTACTTCACTACCACGGTTAGTAATTGTTACGCTAACCGTACTCGTTTCGCCTTTATCTAAAATATTGTCGTTAGTACAAAAACCAAGCTCTGTACCATTGTACATGTTGTTTAAGTCAGCACTTGCAAATGCATAGCTAGAAAGCTGTGTTTTATCTGATTCAACCACACCAGTAAGGTCATTACTGAAACGATCTGGCGATACTGCGCCAAGACCCATACCACGTTTAGCAAATGCACCTACCATTAATTTGTAATCAGCAGGGTCTACTGCATAGGCAGCAGCTAAAATAGCATCACGTGCTTCAGTGTAGGTTGGTGCAATAGGTGTTAATTTGTAACCTGCAACTAAGTAATCTGCCATTCGAGTTTGTGCTTCATTAAAGCCATGCTCGTTAATAAGCGCTACATAGTTTTCCCATAATACAGTTGCCCAAATTTCGCCGGCAGCATGAGGAGAAGCCACGCTTGTTGGTGATATACCAATATCAGCACCAGCATTTTCAGTAATATGGCGGAACGACAATGCATTTACATCTGTATCAGTTGAATAAGGAAGACGACGAATACCGAAGTAGAAGTCTTCTACAAATGTGCCGCTACCATATGCTTTTTGGAACTTATCGTTACCTGTAATATTTATATCGCTTTCTTTAGCGATAAACATTAATGAGTGGAAATCGCCCCAGCCTTCGCCCATTGCGCGGCCTTGGAAGTTAATAAGGCCTGATGAATTACCGACTAAGCGGTTACTAATATAGTGACCCCATTCATGAGCAATAATACCATTATCAAACGTACCATCTTTTAATGTTGCTTTTGTAAACATGTTTACAGTAACAACTTCACGAACATCAATTAGGTCATACATTGCATGACCATCAGCGTAATTTAAACCCATATTTGGAATGGTTACAGTATCGTCTTCACCGCCCATTGGTGCCGGTTCTGCCGTATCTGGGTCATTATTAACAACGATAGTTGCTATTGCGCCTGCATCTTGTGCATTTTTTACTTTAACTGTAAAAGCACATGAACCACGGTCTACAATTGCAATTTTTCCTGCTAGTTCAGCTGCATTTATAGCAGGCTCACAACCATCATTTACACTTGTTGAATCTACTGTATTTCCATCATCTAAACGAACAACTTCTGCAGCCACGTCACTGAATTGGTATTTACCAAAGCCCGATTCTTTTGTTGAAGCTAAAAGACCTAAAGAATCATGTGAAGTTACTGTAATACCAAAATCTACACCAACAGTGGCATCTTTACTGTTGTACAAGTACATTTGCATACGTGGACTAGCACCATCAGCTGGCGTAGACATATTTGCGTTATTACGACCTGAGTTATCTTGAGCCTGTGCTTCAATCGGGTCACCTTCTACGCCGCCACGACCAAAGTTAGATACCTGCGCTACATTTGACGTTTCATCAAAGCCATGGTCATAGAAAAAATCATGTAAAAAGTTATTCATGTAAAACAAGTTAACAATAGCCGCTTTACGGTTTGCGTAGCTATTTGCGACTTCATCTACTTGATAAGGGTAGTCAAATGTGAAGTCTGCTGTTGTTTCAGCAGTAAAGTCACCTTCACTAAAGTCTTGAGGTGCAACCACATCTGCGTAAGCAAATACGTTATTACCTGATGTTGTTGTTGCGTCATCAGCTAACCATGGGTCCATTGTGCTTAGTTTGCTGTAGTAAGATAGAGATACCATTGGCGCATCTAAAATCTCAGTCTCGTCTACTTGTCCTGGGCCATCTGCAGGAATTACGTCACCGTGCGGGCTTTCCATTGGGTAGCCATCTTGGTTTGCGTAAACACGGTAATTAAAGTCAGCTGCATGAGATTTCAAATCTTTCGCAAAATATACTTTGCTGTTATTTGAATCTACTACGTAGCTAAAGTAGTCACTTTCTAAAGAGCCAACTTCTGCTACTTCTACTTCAATGTAGTAAGCTGATTTAAGCTCGCCTGCAACTTCAAAAAACACTTCTTTTGCACGTGGTGTACCTAAAACAATCTTAGAATCATCTAATGATTTAGCCTCATATTTTGCATATCCACCTTCGTTACCAATTTTACGAAGTGAGACATCAATATTTGCTAATTCACTAAATGCTTTTCTTATGCTTTGCTCAGAGCTTACAAAACCAGTTAACGCAGCAAGTTTATTTTTAGATGACGACGTATCAGCAAAATAACCCGAGCTTGCTACTAAGTTGTACTCTTTATCCATTAACAAGTTGTATTCGCGGTTAAAAACTTCAACACCGTTTACTTGTTGTTTGTATTTTGCACTAATAGAACCGCGTTTTTGCTCTGATAAATCAACCATAACAGCAGAAGATGCTGTTGCTTTACGATTACTAATACCTGTTAAAGTTTCAATATAAAAGTCAGCAGCATATTGATTACGGTTATCAGCTGCGATTAAAGCCATGTCAGGCTTACGCTGACCTATTGCTTGCCATAAAAATGTTGCTTTACCCATTTGTGCATCGTAAATAGATTTTTGACCCGACACAGTGGCGCGTTCGGCTAAGGTTTTCTGCTGAACGGCAGCTAAAGAAGCGCCCTGAGTAACTGAATTTGTTGCACTTACATCATAAAATCGAGTTTGTTCAGCGGCCGTTAGTTCACCTGCTGCTAATGTAGATGTTACAACCATGGCAATAGTTGTTAATTTGAATTGAGACATGTATCCACCTGTTTGTATTTATTATGTTTAAATACTTAATGTTTTTAAATTGATTGTTTTATGTAAATATCTAGTTAAGTTGTTAATATACAGACTTGAATAAGGCTGAATAGCTTTAAATTTAAAGAAAAGTAAACAAAGGTAAACGAATGCAAAAAATAATTTTTACAAGTGCAGTGCCAATAATCGCAGCTTTATTACTATCTGCATGTAATAACAGTGAAAAAACAGAGGTTAACAACTCTCAGGTACAACCTAAAACAGCAGAGATCATTATAAAAGAACCATCTAAGAACCAGAAAAGTGACATTATTTTCCCTAAAAAAGAAAGTAGTCAAGGTGTTGTTAAAAATGCATCTAAAAGCATAAATTCATCTGGTGATAAACTTATCTTTAACTCTGAGCAGTTATTTAAAGGCGACGTTATTTATAATCAGAACTTAAAACAAAAAGGTGTAGTAACAGGTACTCTTACCATTACACTAAATACCGATTCTGTGCCTGATGAGTTAAAAAATAATTATGAATTAGTCAAGTCAACAGCTCACAATTACACATTACTTGTTGAAAAGGATGTTGATATTGCAGGATTGTCTAGTGCTCTAAACAGCTATAAATCAGTGACCAATGTAGAAATTGCAATTAACTATTCACCTATCGAAACACACTTTTAATCAGCAACAATGCACTGATTACGGCCATGTTCTTTTGCATGGTAAAGTGCTTTGTCAGCACACTTGTAAACTTGGTCTATGTCGTTACTGTGCTCAGGCCAAGTTGCAATCCCAATAGAAATTGTTATAAAGCCGATAGTTTCCATATTTGTAGCCTCAACAGTTTTAAGTAGTCGCTCTGCTATTTTGAGCGCACTTTGGCTGTTTTCATTAGGCAAGACAAGTACAAATTCTTCACCTCCTATACGTGCTACGATATCGTCTTTTCGAGATAATTTTTTGATAATATCAGTAAGCGATTTAAGAGCTTCATCTCCTTTATCATGGCCAAAGGTATCGTTAACTCGCTTAAAGAAATCGATGTCTATCTCTAAAATAGCAAATGGAGTTTGCTTAAACATCAACTGGTTTAATAAACCGTTTAAACTCCTACGGTTATGAGTATCAGTTAGGGGATCTGTTTGCGCATCATGACGAAGCTGACCTATCTGCATTTGCAAAGTATTAACTCCATTGAGCATTGCAATTTTTAGTCTTTGGCTTTCAAAGTACCAAGATTTAACACTTTTTAGCTCTTCAATACTTGTTGGATCGTCAAGTGTATTTGCTTTGTCTGCTAGTTGTTTTAAAGGTCTAGAAATTAAGTGAGCAAAAAAACCTATTAAAAGAAACGTAATAACAGCCATCGGTAATGTACGTTTTATTACTTCAGTTATGAGTAAATCAAGTGACGAAAGCGTTGCTCTTACAGGGCGCTGAGCGACAATTACCCATTTTGCTTTAGGCACGGAGGAAAAGCCTGCTAGCATTTCTATCTCTTGGCTATTTTTAACAATAGAAGTACCGCTTTGGCCTGTAATCATATTATTAGTGATGGAATTATTTGTGACGACTGTCCCTATTAGTGCCTGATCTGGGTGATAGAGAATTCGCCTACTGGCGTCGACCACATAAATATATGTTCCACCCTCATAATAATGCTGCTCTAATAAGCTATTTAAAATATTACGCTCCTTTAGATAAAGAGAGCCACCAATATAACCAAGGTAATCTCCACTTTGATCAAACAAAGGATGAGAAATAAAAACAATAAAGTTCCCAGCAGCCGACATATAAGGCGCGCTGATTAATGGTCTTTTTTCTTGTAGCGCTTGTACAGCGCCAGGTGAGTGGATTGATTCACCAATAAGTTGCGGAAATTTAGGAGAGGTTGCGACAACAACACTATGCTTATTAATTACAACCGAGTTAAAGCTATTCGTTTGTAAGTGTAAGCGGGTCGCTTCTTGGTTTAATAAATCTTCATCATCAACTCTTTGCTCTATTTTTTTAGCTGAATAGGCCAGTTGTTGCATTGCGGATTCTAAAAAATTATCTGTTGCTGATGCCAGTTTATTGGCATAAGCATAGTTACTTTTTAGCGTGTAAGCTGTTAACTGCTCTTTTTGTACTTGGTAGGTAGAATAAAAGCTACTTACTAAAGTACTAATAGAAGCCGTAATCGCTAAAAGCAAAATAAGAAATCGAAGATTTAAGGCCGTTAATAATTTTTTTCGCAAACGTATGCCATCCTAAGTACAGGTATTCAGTACCCGAACCTATAATTGTATATAAAGCCCGCAGTTATACCCTCTTGAAAATTTATTATCTAATATTAACAAAGTCACAAAAAATATAACTAAATATAACTTTTCGCTAATAGCAAAATTATAAATTTTCTTTAACTTTTACAATATGTTATTGGTTCCTCTGCCAAAAATCCTTCTTTTGCAGTTACCTCAAAAAGTAGTTAAGCTGCTTACACTTATCTACTTTTTAGCTTTGGAGTGTGTTTTGCTAAATAAGTGTATTGTATCGTCTATCGTTTTTTTATCTGGGTGCTTAATGCCATTACAATCCTCGCTTGCTAAACCCGTGCTTTCTCTTGAACAAAAACTTGGGCAAAAGCTAATACTTGACTTTCGTTACTTCTGCCAGCAAGGAGTAAGTAATAAATGCCGAACTCCAATGACCGAGTTACCTAATGAGCTCGCTACCGCTATTGCAAAATACGATATTGGTGGGGTAATTTTATTTTCTGAAAACACTCAATCGATAGAGCAAACAATTACGCTTAATAGCCAATTGCAAACAGCTGCAAGTAAATCCAGTAGTAAGCTGCCGCTATTTATATCAATAGATCAAGAAGGCGGACGTGTAGCGCGTTTACCACGCGATGTTGCCACCTCATTTACCGGTAATATGTCGATTGGCGCAACCTACAAAAAACACGGTACAAGCTTTGCGACAGCAACAGCAACAGTAATAGCTAAAGAGCTAAATTCGCTGGGTATAAATGTAAACTACGCGCCCACGGTTGATGTAAACATGAACCCCGATAACCCTGTTATTAACGTTCGTTCGTTTGGTGAAAACCCAGCATTAGTGAGTAAATTGGGCGCCGCACAGGTTGCAGGATTTGAAAGCAATGGCGTGATTACCTCGTTAAAGCACTTTCCGGGTCACGGCGATACAAACGTAGATAGCCATACAGGCTTGCCTAAAGTAAACCATGCAAAAGAAGTTATTTACGAGCAAGACCTAGCACCGTTTAAACACATTATCGCCAAGCAAAACCCAGGTATGATAATGACGGCGCATATTCAATACCCAGCGCTTGATAGCACAACGTTTATAAGTGTTAATGGCAAAACTATGGTAAAACCAGCAACAATGTCGCGCGCAATCATTACTGATATTTTACGTGGCGAGCTTAATTACCAAGGAGTTGTAGTAACTGATGCGCTTGATATGGCTGGTATTAGTAACTTTTTTACACCAACTCAAGCGGTAATAAATACATTTTCAGCTGGGGCTGACATTGCCCTAATGCCCGTTGAAATTAGAACACCCGATGACTTAAACAAACTCGATGACCTTATTAAAGAGCTTATTGCAGCGGTTAAATCAAAACAACTTGATGAGCAAGAAATAGCACAATCTGCACAGCGAATAATTACGCTTAAAAATAAATTTAGATTAAGCACTAATTTTGACCCTATTACCGCGCTCATAAATGCAAAGCAAACAATTGGCAGTGCAGCACATCGAGAAATAGAAGCGCAGCTTGCTGTAGAGGCAATAACGCAGGTTAAAAATAATAACAGTACTTTGCCGCTTAATTTAAAAGCAGGAAGTAATGTTCATATTATTATGCCCGACACGCGTAAATGTATGGCAATGCAGCAAGCGATTGAAGCTATCAGCCAGCAAAAACTTAACTATAGTTGTAGTAGTTTACAAGGGTTTAATCCGGCACAAGCTAAAACACAAATACACGCTGCTGATGTAGTTATCGCCGGTAATGCAACACCTAATCAAAGTGCGGTCGAAATTGGCGGTATGGATGATTTAAAAGATGATTCAAATTTTGCACTTAATAATGCGGAGCAGCCAAA
This sequence comes from Pseudoalteromonas sp. SG45-2, assembly GCF_014164115.1. NCBI lineage: Bacteria > Pseudomonadati > Pseudomonadota > Gammaproteobacteria > Alteromonadales > Pseudoalteromonadaceae > Pseudoalteromonas > Pseudoalteromonas sp. SG45-2. Next base: position 113,764 of record NZ_JACJEO010000009.1, on the reverse strand, counting down.
AGCACTTGAGTCATTATTAAATATGGCAAAAGAGAAAAACAAAAGCACTGTTTTTATAAGCCTAAGAGCCCCTTACGACATTGCTAAATTTGGTAATTATGCAAATGCTGTACTTGCATCCTACGCATATAATATTGATATAGATAAAAACGATATTGTATCTGGTCCTGCTTTTACCGCACTTGCAAAAGTGTTACTAGGCGAAGCAACTGCTAACGGCGTATTACCTGTCACAATAAAACCGCAAAAGGCGCACTAATATGAAGCTCAATTGTGATTTAGGCGAAAGCTTTGGCGCATGGAAAATGGGGCTAGACGATGACGTTATGCCACATATTGATATGGCTAATATTGCGTGTGGGTTCCATGCAGGTGATGCCGACGTAATGGCAAACACTCTTGTACTTGCCAAACAACATAACGTACAAATTGGTGCTCACCCAAGCTACCCAGACAAGCAGGGCTTTGGTAGACGCTCAATGGTACTTAGCGAAAAAGAGCTTACAAATTGCCTGCACTATCAAATAGCCGTTATTGAGGGGATGGCAAAAGTACAAGGTTTAACACTTAGCTATGTAAAACCCCACGGCGCACTTTATAACGACATGATGGCAAATGATCAAATATTACAAACCGTTATAAATGCAATCGCCAGCTACCCAATAGATTTAAAGCTAATGATTTTAGCGACTAAAAATGCCAATAAGCACATTCAAATAGCTAAAGATTCAGGAGTTGATCTAATACTTGAGGCATTTGCCGATAGGCAGTACACCGACGACGGGCATTTAGTGTCACGAACACTTGAGGGTAGCGTTCACAACAAAGCTGCATTACTAAAACAAGTAACTCAGCTTTTATCCGATGGCAGCGTGACAACACAAACTGGAAAAAAACTAACGCTCAACGCCCATAGCTTATGCGTACATGGCGACAACGCTGATGGCATAGCGCTTATAAAAGACATAAAAGCCCTGTGTAACTCAGCTAACTAAACACTTTTACACAACCACAAATAGAAGCTGTAAACCCCCTTTACAGCTTTAACTCATAGATTTAAATAAGAGCTTCATCGCATCCTACTGTTAATTTAATAATCCCTAACATATAACTACTTAGCAAATTAAAAAAAGTAACAACAGGGATAAAAATGAAAAAGCTTTTAACACTTAGCCTCATTTTAGGTTGTAGCAATTTAGCCTACGCTGAAACAAATACACTACAACTGCAAGACGTGTTTAATTTAGAATATGCTAATCAAATAGATATAACCGAAGACGGTAAAACTGTTTATTTTGTGCGTAACCGAATGGATATAAAAACAGATCGCAAAGTGGGTAATATTTGGTCTGTTGATTACAAAACCAAACAAATGCAGCCGCTAACCTCTGGCGTACATATGGATTATTCGCCAGTACTCTCTCCTGATGGTCAACGCCTTGCGTTTATATCAACCCGCGATGGCAGCAGCCAAATATATATTAAATGGCTTAAAACAGGTGCTATGGCAAAAATTAGTAACTTAACGAGTAGTCCACGTTCGATTACATGGAGCCCTGATTCTAACCAATTAATATTTAGCATGTTTGTCCCAAGCGCTAATTCAGCGCCAGTGAGCTTACCAGGTAAACCAAAAGGCGCAACCTGGGCAAAGCCCGCCAAATTTATTGATGATGTGTATTACCGTTCAGATGGTGGCGGTTACACACAAAAAGGTTTTAGCCAATTATTTTCCATAGATGCTAACGGAGGTAATGCTAAACAACTCACTGATGATGAATTTGATAACGCGGGCGATGTAAGTTTTAGTAAAGACGGTAAATCACTTTATTTTTCTGCGAACAGGCACACAAACAACCAACTAAAACCCACAAATAGTGAAATTTATAAACTCGATTTGGCCTCGCAAAATATAACTGAAATTACTGATCGAAATGGTCCTGATGAGCAGCCTAAAGTATCGCCCGATGGTCGTTACTTAGCGTACACAGGTTACGATGATAAACGCACTAACTACGAAAATGCTCAACTTTACATTCGTGATTTAAAAACAGGTAACACAACTAGCTTAACGCCAAATTTTGATAGAAGCGTAGGTCAAATAAAATGGAGTGCCAATTCAAAAGGTGTGTACTTTAGTTACGCCGATAAAGGTCAAACCGCCCTCGCCTATCAACCACGCAGTGGCAAGCGTAAAATAATAACAACCCAAATTGGCAGCGTTGCCTTTGGGCGCCCTTATTCTGGTGGCGACTTTGATGTAAGCGAAGATGGCGAAGTAGCCTTTACCCTTGCCGATACTCAGCGCCCTGCTGATATAGCAACAATTAAACGCGGTAAAGCGCAGCGTTTAACTACCCTTAATGCAGATGCACTGGGCGACAAAGCTTTGGCTAAAGTGGAAGAAATTTGGGTTAAATCAAGTCACGATGAGTTACCTATTCAAGGTTGGGTTGCTTACCCACCAGAATTTGATAGCAGCAAAAAATACCCGCTAATACTAGAAATTCACGGCGGCCCTGTCGCTAATTATGGCCCGCACTTTAGCGCTGAAATTCAACTTTTTGCAGCCAAAGGTAATGTCGTTTTATACATGAACCCACGTGGTAGTGATTCCTATGGTAAAGAGTTTGCACAAACTATTCATCATAATTACCCTAGTAACGATTTTGACGACTTAATGACGGGCGTTGATGCGCTAATAGCGAAAGGCTTTATTGACGAGTCTAAATTGTTTGTGACCGGTGGTTCTGGCGGCGGCGTGCTAACAGCTTGGATTGTGGGTCATACCGATCGTTTTGCTGCGGCTGTAGTTGCCAAACCGGTTATTAATTGGATCAGCTTTGTACTAACTGCCGATTTTTACCCGTTTTTTGCTGATTACTGGTTTCCAGGGAAACCATGGGATCACATTGAGCATTACATGAAACGCTCGCCTATTAGCTATGTTGGAAACGTTAAAACTCCTACTATGTTGCTCACTGGGGAATCTGACTACCGTACACCAATTTCAGAAACTGAACAGTTTTATCAGGCATTAAAGTTACAAGGTGTTGATACTGCAATGGTGCGAATTCCTGATGCATCGCATGGTATTACAGCTCGCCCATCAAACTTAATGACCAAAGTTGCTTATATTCAATGGTGGTTTGATAAACACACTAAATAACCTAAAATTTGTATAACATTTATAGCTCAAATAAAAGCCACTTTAAATAAGTGGCTTTTGTATTTATCGCCGTAGTATTCAAACTGTAAACCCCCTTTACACTTCTGTGACAGTTAAATATCGGACTTAGCTAAAACTTCAGTTAGTAAAATTTCGGTTTATAGCATTTTTTGTAACTTGAGTTGGTAAAAAATCGGTTTGAGTCACTGTTTATAACCTCTCAGTTAGTAAAATTTTGTTTTATAGCAACGAGAAGTTAGTAAAAAATCGGTTTATAAATTATCTTCGTTTGCCTATTTAAGCAAAAATCAGTCACTTATCAGCCTTTTAAAGTTGTTGTAAACGCTTTTTACAGCAAAATCACCCCAAATATGCCGTTTTATGAAAGGTTAGTTAAACTCTGATCTGTAAATTCACTCAGGTAGTTAAATAGTGATCCAACATGATTTGGCAAGGGCGTGTTGAACTTTGGTGGGTTAATTTGCAGCAGTATGTTTGGTTTTTAGGCAAGGCGGAGCTTATGTAGTGTGGTTATTCCCCATGAATAGGCGATAACGTAGCATAAATACCAAACATGCGCTGCCCTTTGGGTTCTTTCTAGGGACGATAAACTCTTTGTTGCTCGGTTTTTACTTAGCCCACTAGGTTACAAACCTCGCGCCGCGATTTAATCGCCCCTAGTTTGAACAAATTTCAATCCACAAAGATCAACACGCCCTAGTTAAAGTCTGATCTGTAATTATGCTTCAATGTTCTAACTTTAATTAAAACAATAAAAAAGGGCCTATCGGCCCTTGAGTAACACTATCTAGTTAGGAATTAAAACTGGTTCATGGTGTTGTCTTCACCACCGGCTTTTAGCGCGTTATCACCAGAGAAGTATTCTTTGTGTGTATCGCCCATGTTAGACCCTGCTAGGTCTTGGTGCTTAACAGAAGCTTGCTCGCGGCGAATTTCTTGGCGTTGTACATCACGCACGTAAGCCAGCATACCCATATCGCCAAAGTAACCTTCTGATAAAATATCAGTGCTTAGCGCAGCCGTATGGTACGTAGGCAGAGTAATTAAGTGATGGAAAATACCTGCTTCACGTGCGCCATCGCGCTGGAAGTTTTGCACTAGTAAATCGGCTGATTGTGCAAGCTCTGTTGCATCCATTTCTGGTGCCATAAGGCCTTTATTATCGCCAAGGCTTGGGTAAGCACTAAGGTCACGGCCTGCTTCTTCCCACTCTTGATACACTTGCTCACGAAACTTAAGCGTCCAGTTAAACGAAGGCGAGTTGTTGTATACCAGTTTTGCATTTGGCACGTGTTCTTTTACACGATTCACCAGTTCTGCAATTTGTTTAACATGTGGTTTTTCTGTTTCAATCCACAGTAAATCAGCGCCCGACTGCAAGCTAGTAATACAGTCTAATACTACGCGGTCTTTTTCAGTGCCTTCGCGGAACTGGTATAAACCGTTATCTAGGCGAGTTGGTTTACATAACTGGCCATTAATTTTCATTGCCGTGTCGCCTTCATTTAAGTCATCAACACCGTTAATGGGCGTGGTTTCTAAAAATGCATTGTATTGGCTTGCTAAGTCTCCTGGTGTTTGCGACACAGGTACCTTTTGCGTAAGGCTGGCACCCAATGAATCTGTACGTGCCACAATAATACCGTTATCAATACCTAGCTCTAAAAAGGCGTAACGTACTGCGTTAATTTTTGCTAAAAAATCTTCGTGTGGAACGGTCACTTTACCCGCTTGGTGACCACATTGTTTGGCGTCAGATACTTGATTTTCTATTTGAATGGCACACGCACCGGCTTCAATCATTTTTTTAGCCAGTAAGTAAGTTGCTTCTTCGTTACCAAAACCTGCGTCAATATCAGCAATAATTGGCACAACATGGGTTTCAAAGTTGTCTATTTTATCAATAACAGCTTGAACATCGCCGCCGTTCGCTTTTGCTTCATCTAGGTCGTTAAACAAGTGGTCTAGTTCACGTGCATCAGCTTGCTTTAAAAACGTGTAAATTTCTTCAATTAGCGCAGGTACCGATGTTTTTTCATGCATGCTTTGATCTGGCAGCGGACCAAATGCAGAGCGGAGCGCTGCAACCATCCAGCCACTTAAGTATACATAGCTGCGTTTAGTTGTTTTTTGATGGCGCTTAATAGCCATCATCATTTGTTGGGCAGTAAAGCCATGCCAACAGCCTAAAGATTGCGTGTACTGGCTTGTGTCGGCGTCATATGCAGCCATATCTTCACGCATTACGTCTGCTGTGTATTGCGCAATTTCAATCCCTGTACGAAAACGGTTTTGTAAACGCATACGGCTTGCGTATTCAGGGTTAATAGCTTTCCATGCGCTGCCTTGTGTTTGGCAAAGAGTAGAGAGTGTGTCTGTTTCGCGTTGATATGTTGTCATAATAAAATCCTTCGAACGAGTGTGTAAATTATTTTAATGTTGTGAGAGTGGCTAGGAGTGTGTTCCGTAGCGCTTAATTCAACATTAGGCTCCTTTTCTAGATTTAGTAAATTTATAGTTGTTATTGTGGCTATACATTTTGTGAATAGCTAAAAAGCACTCAACATTGCCTTTTTGAGTTATTGTTGCCTTACGCACAAGCACACAACAACATCGCGACCGTTTAAAGGAAGGCAACTATGTCCCACACTCTCACACATTCAGGACTCAGCGTAGATACACAACTCGCTGATTTCGTTAAAAATCAATTGCTACCAGGCACTCACTTAAGTGAGTCACAATTTTGGCAAAGTTTTGCACATATCGTTCAAACACTTACCCCTATTAATAAGGCACTGCTTGAAAAGCGAGAGCTGCTTCAACAGCAAATAGACGACTACCATCTTGCTAATAAAACCTGGGATAGCGCTAAATACCAAGCCTTTTTGCAAGATATTGGTTACTTAGTAAAAGAGCCTGCCAACTTCGAAATTGAAACCCAAAATGTAGAGCCCGAAGTGGCCCTTACAGCAGGCCCTCAGTTAGTTGTGCCTGTAAGTAATGCACGCTTTGCACTTAATGCCGCTAACGCTCGCTGGGGCTCGTTATACGACGCCTTATATGGTACTGATGTGTTAAGCGAAGATGACGGGGCTGAAAAAGGCAATACCTACAACCCTGTTCGTGGTTTTAAGGTAATGGCCTACGCTCGCCAGTTTTTAGATAAAGCATTGCCGCTGACCAATGGCTCGCATATAGAAAGCACGAATTACTCAGTAGTAGATGGCGCACTTTTAATTACCTTGCGTGACAGCTCTCAAACCACATTAGCTAACCCATCTCAGCTTATTGGCTATCAAGGAGAAGCACAAAACCCAACTGTAGTGTTATTAAAAAACAATGACTTACACATAGAGCTACATATCGATCACCACCACATTATTGGCCAAGCTGATAAGGCTGGTTTAAAAGATGTAGTGCTAGAGGCCGCTCTTACCACCATTATGGATTGTGAAGATTCAGTAGCTGCGGTAGATGCAGAAGATAAAGTACAAGTTTATAAAAATTGGCTTGGGTTGATGCAAGGTAACTTAGTTGAATCGTTTAAAAAAGGCGATAAAACTGTTGAGCGTACCCTGCAAAGTGATAAAACATATACCGCACTTGATGGCGGCACCGTTACTTTAAAAGGCCGTAGCATGATGTTTGTAAGAAACGTTGGCCATTTAATGACGAACCCTGCTATTACCGATGTGTTTAATCAACCGGTGTTTGAAGGCATTATGGATGCGATGTTTACAGCCACTGCTGCCCTGCACGACCTAAATAAAAAAACAGGTATCAAAAATTCAAGCGCGCAAAGTATTAATATAGTAAAACCCAAAATGCATGGCCCAGAAGAGGTGGCATTTACTAACACTTTATTTAGCTTAGTAGAGGAAGCGCTAAGCTTACCTAAAAACACGCTTAAAATGGGTATTATGGATGAAGAACGCCGCACTTCTGTAAACCTAAAAGCCTGTATTTGTGCAGCCAAAGAGCGTGTTGTATTTATAAATACTGGATTTTTAGACCGTACCGGCGATGAAATTCATACCTCTATGCAAGCGGGCGTTGTGCTTCCAAAAGCACAGATTAAGCAGCAACCATGGATACAAGCTTATGAGGATCGCAACGTCGATATTGGCCTTGCTTGTGGCTTAAGTCATAAAGCACAAATAGGTAAAGGCATGTGGCCAATGCCAGATAAAATGGCATTAATGATGGAGCAAAAACAAGCTCACCCTAAATCAGGCGCTAATACTGCATGGGTGCCCTCCCCTACAGCCGCTACCCTGCATGCAATGCATTATCACGATATAAACGTATTTACTGAGCAGCAAAGTATAGCTAAACGTACTATTGCGAGCCTTAATGACCTGCTTACACCGCCGCTAATGGCAGACCCTAAAACGCTTTCAAAAGAAGATATTCAAAGTGAGCTAGAAAATAACGCACAAGGTATTTTAGGTTACGTTGTACGTTGGATTGATCAAGGCGTAGGCTGCTCAAAAGTACCTGACATTAACCATATAGGTTTAATGGAAGACAGAGCCACACTGCGTATTTCAAGCCAGCATATGGCTAATTGGTTGCTAAATGGCGTGTGCTCACAAGCGCAAATAAAATCAACAATGGCTAAAATGGCCAAAGTGGTTGATGGACAAAACGAGCATGACACTGCGTATACACCTATGGCAACAAGCGAAGAAACCCTTAATAACAGCATTGCCTATCAAGCCGCTACTGCATTAGTTTTAGAGGGCGTAACGCAACCTAGTGGTTACACTGAACCACTACTACATAGCTACCGTATAAAATATAAGTCACAAAAGTCGAATACGCTTTAACTGCTTAATCAAAGTTAAAATTAAGTACTAAACCAGCTTTTAAGCTGGTTTTTTATCGCCTAACATTAGAATAACAGCACTTTTAAGGCATTTTAAAGGTATATAGATAATACACATGAATATCTAACATTTATTCAAACGTAAAAAAGCGTGTTTTGCATACACAAAACACGCTTTTTAAAGCTTTTAACCGTTTACGTTTAATTTTTTACAATGGCATTGTGATAAATATTTTGTACATCGTCACAATCTTCAAGCATATTTATAAACTTATCAAAGTTAGCAACAACTTCTTCGTCTTCAATTTCAATATTAACTTGAGGAATAAACGTAATTTCGTCTACTTCAAAGTTAATGCCTTCAAATGCGTCTTCAAGGGCAGTTTTAGCTTTAAAGTATTCTGTTGGCGGTGCAAATACTGATATTTTACCATCCTCGGCTTCAACATCGCTTACATCAACATCAGCCATCATTAATGCTTCTAATACGACTTCATCGTCATCGCCTGCAAAGCCAAGTACCGCATAATGATCAAACATATGCGCTACACAGCCAGGAGTACCAATTTTTGAGTCTGTTTTAGTAAATGGTAAACGTACATCTTTGATAGTACGGTTCGGATTGTCAGTTAAACAGTCAACAATAACCATGCAGTTACCAGGGCCATAGCCTTCATAACGGGCAACAGAGTAATCTTCTCCTGCGCCACCGGCTGCTTTTTCAATTGCTTTTTCAATAACGTGTGCGGGAACTTGGTCTTTTTTAGCTTTTTCGATTAGACGGCGAAGTGTTTGGTTTACTTCGGGATCGGGATCACCATTTTTTGCTGCAACGTAAATCTCTTTGCCGTACTTTGAGTTTACTTTTGTTTTTGCATTGGCTGTTTTGATCATAGAACTTTGACGAACTACAAATGCTCTGCCCATTTTGTGCCCCTAATGAATACGTTACGTTTTGCGGTATTTTACCAATTCAAAACGTATTGGGCTAGCTCCGCAATGGGCAAAACTTGATTAATAAAAACTTTTATAACTACATACTCATTTCAGAATAAATCAAATGGCATGCTATTTAACATAACTCTATTTTTTCAGAATAACTCTCAACTAATGTCACTAATTCAACAAAGTCATGTAAAACGTAATCTGCCTGATCGGCATAAGCAGGCGTTGACTCTGGAGCGTATAAACACGCGCGCATATTTGCATTGTGCGCAGCTTGAATGTCGTAAAGGTAATCGCCTACATAAAGTAAATTTCTGGCGTTAATGTTCCAAAGTGTAGCAATGGCATTTAAAGCGCTGGGATCTGGCTTTGCTGGGGCATCGCTTCGCGTTAAAACTGTGCTGATAGGGAGTGGATTATTTTGTAATTTCATTGCCGCTGCTTTATCAAAATTGCGAGTAACAATCGCCATCGGAATATTTTTAGACTTTAAAGCATGAATAGCTTCACTCACACCAGGTAATATACTGGCATGTTGTGCATCTATTAATTCGTGTTGGTGAACTATATTCATTGCCTCTTCACGCATATACGGTGAGGGCAACTGAGCAATGTAATCAAGTAAGTCTTGCTCGCAAGGGCAACCTATTTGGGCCTTTATTAATGCAAAATCTAATTCTGATGAAACCAATGTTCCATCTAAATCAAAAATCACTCCAAAAATAGCCTCAACCTGAGTAGTCATATCATTCCCTGAATTTAGTTATTACTAAATAAAATTTAAACATAAAATTCTCTACTGCTTATGCCCAAGCCAGTTATAGCTAAAGGGATAAATGAAACTAACTATATTTAAATTATTTATTTGCACTGCTATCAATCTATTGATAATACAGTAAATATAATTGGTAGTTGTAGCATGCGCAAAAAAAGGTAAATATACAAATTGAACTCACAAATTTTACGTAAATTTACAAATAACAGATCAAACATGAACGCAGTTTAAACGTATGAAGAAAACGCGCACATAAACTGCTGTGCGCGTCGGTTGGGGAAGTTTTAACTGTTAATTTTGCTCAAAGCGGGCTTCGAGCCAAGTATCATCTTGAGCAAAGTTTAAAGTTTTAATTTTGCCTTTGCCCTCAACGTTTACCATATTTACCTGAGATGGCCATAAATCACGAAGCGCGCCATTGCTCATTTTAATTCCTTCAATGTTTTCAGGAATTGGTGCTTCTTGGTAAACCCAAAAAAACTTACCATCAACTTGTGCTCCCACAAAGTTAAGTGGTAAAGGTTCACCACTTAACGTTTGTAGAGCAACATGCGATTCAACATACTTAGCAAAACGTTGCTGATCGGCTTTATTACTAATAATATCAATTTTGCCTTCAAATAATGTTCCTACGGCGTGTTCGGTATCATGTAAATAAAAGCGATGCATTAACTCAACATTATGCGTTCGTTTATTAAAAAGCACGGTTGTAACTGACGATTTTAGTTGATGCGCCATACTCGGTGCAGCAACTAAAAGGCAAACAATAATAAGCAAAAAGCGCATTATTGCGGCTCCTCACCGTTATCTTTTTCGTCTTTCTTCTCATCAGTTTTAAGCTCAGTTTTAATATCTTGCATGATATCGCGACTTACTTTAGCTTTACTCTTTTCCTTTTTAAACACTTCAATACGTGAAGGAATAATACGACGAGGGTAGTTATTATTTTCAATATCTACATCCGCAGTTTCCCAATTAGGATCTACAGTAACTGATACAAGCGGTTTGTTTTTATCGGTAACAATTAGCTTTTGAACATTTTTATAATTACGACGCCAAATTTCAGCAGGAATATAGCGCTCTTCTTTAGTGCCATCTTCATATGTTAGCTCAAGTAATATAGGCATTACCAAACCACCAAGGTTTGAAAATTCCATAACGTAGTAGTTTTTATCTTCTTCTAAAGCACGTTCAAGCGTTTTACGCTCCCACGGCTCTAAGCCTTTTAAAAACTTGTTGTACGAGTTACGTTCTTTATTGGTTACAGTAAAGCGGTCATTTTCGTCATAAAAATCGGTAACATCAGGGTTTTGCTCAACCCATGTTTTTTTACCTTCGGCGCGGTTACGCTCAACAAATAATGACGTAGGCTTGTCTGCTTCAATATCACGTAAACGGCTGTAATCAATATCAGGGTTTTTAGTGTCTAAACGTAGTTGATATACTTTATCTAAAGAGATATCAACATGGTCTGTGGTGTAAAACCAGCCACGCCAAAACCAATCTAAATCAACACCAGAGGCTTCTTCCATTGTGCGGAAAAAATCAGCTGGGGTAGGGCGCTTGTATTTCCAGCGCTGAGCATACTCTTTAAATGCAAAGTCGAATAAGTCACGGCCTAAAATTACTTCACGTAAAATATTAAGGGCTGCGGCAGGTTTAGTATAAGCATTAGGGCCTAAACGTAATACGCTGTCTGACTGAGTCATAATTGGTACTTGGACTTCTGACTTCATGTAGCTCACTATATCGCGAGGCTCAACACCCCAAGGAATAGTAGGATCCCATTCACGACCAGCAACACCATCTAAAAAGCTGTTTAAGCCTTCATCCATCCACGTCCATTGGCGCTCATCTGAGTTCACAATCATCGGAAAGTAAATATGACCCACTTCATGAATAACTACGCCAAGTAAAAAGCGCTTTTCAGCCTGAGAATAAGTACGAGTACCGTCATCTTGTAACTTAGTACGCGGACCGTTAAAGGTGATCATTGGGTATTCCATACCACCAACTGGGCCATTAACCGACTGTGCAGTTGGGTACGGGTAATCAAAAGAATACTTAGAGTACACTTCCATTGTGTGCACTACCGCTTCAGTTGAGTACTTTTTCCATAAGTCACCACCTTCTTTAGGGAAGAACGACATTGCCATAACTAAAGGCTGAACGTCACCACCTTGTTGATAACCTTTTGCATCCCACATAAACTTACGAGACGACGCCCAAGCAAAGTCACGAACATTCTGCGCTTTAAAGTGCCACGTTTTAGTTTTGTCGGTGCCTTCTTTTTCGTTTTCTAGCGCTTCTTCTGCGTTAACAATAAACACAGGGCGCTTAGATGTTTCAGCTTGCTTTAAACGTTTGCGCTGAGTACTTGTAAGTACTTTACTCGCGTTATCAAGCTTACCTGTTGCCGATACAATGTGATCCGCAGGAACAGTAATCTCAACATCGTAATCACCAAACTCAAGCGTAAACTCACCAGAGCCTAAAAATGGCTTGTTTGTCCATGCTTCGTAATCGGTATAAGCCGCTAAGCGAGGGAACCACTGAGCAATTAAGAATATGTCGTTGCCATCTTCTTCAAAGTGCTCGTAACCAGAACGTGCACCTACAGCATCTTCTTCAACAATGTTGAAGGCAAAGTTCATGCTAAATTCTACTTCTTTACCTGGTTTTAATGGCTCTTTTAAATCAATGCGCATTAAAGTATCAACTACAGTTACGCGTAGCTCTTTACCATCGTCATCCTTTACGCCACTGATTGTATAACCCAGTTCGTTGTCGCTCATAAATTGCTGACGGCGTAAGTCACCTAAACTTAATTTAGCAGGCTTTTGAGCTGGTAGGCTTTCTAAAGTGCTTTTAAACGTTTTAGTTGTTTCGGCAATAGAATCACTTTTAAAAATATTTTGATCTAACTGTAACCATAAATATTTAAGTGTATGCGGAGAGTTATTTTTATATTCAATGCTTTGGCTACCGGTAATACGGTGCTTTTTTTCATCTAGCTTTACATCAATATCGTAGTTTACACGTTGCTGCCAGTATTTTTCACCTGGTTCGCCAGCGGCACTACGATAAACGTTGGGTGTAGGAAGCGCTTCGTCTAATTGACGAAATTTATCAACAAAAGAACCTTTTGTTTGCTCAACCGAAGACGCCATAACCGCACTAGATATTGCCAAAGGCAATACAAAAGCACTTAGCGTAAGACCTATTTTTTTCATTGTTAGTCCTAATATAATTTTGTGAGCATACTTTGACAAATATACCAGTTAGCTTCAATAAATTAGCGACCAAGTACCGTATTTTTAGGGTGATGTTCACTTAGTTTATTAGATTGAAAAGTACAATTATTTTGTAACAAAATACGAATAAATAAAAACTGTAAAGGGGCTTTACAAAAGTGGGTTTTAATAATGGTTTTGAGCTGTTAAATACAAGTTTTAGAGCTTGGTAAAAGCACATTAATTTTACCTACGTTGCTAAAAAAGTATTGCTTTAACATTATCAGGTAAACCAATAATCCTATGTATAAGTGTCTCAAATTTCCAACAAGTAAAATGAGCTAAAAGCCCACTCTACTGAACAAAAATACAGTGAAAACAGCTGAATTATTGGCTCAAATATTGCCGAACTTCCTTAATGTTCGCTATTTTTACGATAAATGATAAATAGTGCAATTTTAGGTTGATCTTTAATGCAGTTTATATTTAAAATCGCCAACCTTTTTATTTGAGGCAAATAAATTCGTCACATTTATCCTCAAATTAATATCGATTACTAGCAAGAAATGCGGTGGGCTTATGGATTTTTACATCCTAAAAAAACAACAAGAACTAATTGCGATTCCAGCAAGTGAGAATAACTGTAAGCAGTATCTCGATTCGGGTTATTTTTATATCGATAAAGTAGCAGCGTGCAACGAAACTAATGCATTAAAGGCGCTACACGCAAAACAAACTAAAACGTTAAAAATTCCATTATTAATGGCACTTTTAGCATTACCGGTTGTTTTTTCAGCTTGGTACAGTTTAACCTAAGGTAATACACGGCTTAGGCTTGCATCTTTAACTGCCTTGGGTATATTGGCGCTCTTACGGTTTAATTAAGAGCGCGACATGAAAGTCCTCCACACCTCAGATTGGCACCTTGGCCAACAATTCTACGAACACGACCGCCGTGTTGAGCATCAAGCCTTTTTTACATGGTTATTAGCCACTCTTGTTGAACAACAAATAGACTTACTTTTAGTGGCTGGCGATATTTATCATACCGCGACTCCAAGCGCTAGCGCCGAAAATCAGCTTTACCAATTTATTAAAGACGCCAAAAAGGCATCTCCACAATTACACGTAGTAATTATTGCGGGTAACCACGACTCTGCAAATCGTATTTTGGCAGCTCAGCCATTACTAGCGCAATTTGATACACACGTAGTAGGGCGCTTTGATGTCGCGACACCCGATGAAACTGTTATTACCATAGATACCAATGGTAAACGCGCTGTAATCGTCGCTATGCCATTTTTACGTGCAAGCGATGTAAGTTTACTTAGCCAAACTGAAAACGGCCCTAGTTACGCTCAAGGCGTTGCAAAAGCTTATGAACTTGCACTAGAGCAAGCTACTAATATAAACGAGCAAAACTCACCACTAATAGTTATGGGGCATTTACACGCAAAAGGCGGGGATATCTCAAGTGATTCTGAGCGTAACTTAGTAATAGGTGGTGAGGAGTCTATTTCAGCCAATGTATTTGGTAAACAAGCCAACTATGTTGCCCTTGGGCACTTACACAAAGCGCAACAAGTCGCTAAAAGCGATATTATTCGCTACAGCGGCACACCTATACCTATGTCGTTTTCAGAACGTAACTACACGCACCAAGTAAATGTTGTTGAGTTTATTATTGATGAAAAACAACATATTAGTACAACTGTAAACCCCCTTTACATTCCGCGCTCTGCCGATGTAATTGTTTTACCAAAAGGGGAGTGTGTGCCATTAAGCGAACTATGCGAGCAAATTAAAGCGCTCGACACTGCACAAAATACAATAGCGCCTTATTTACGTGTAAAGCTTAAATCAAGCGATACCGACACCACCTTCAGAGAACAAATAGAACAAGCACTTGAAGGCAAGCATATTAAATTTTGTGGTATTGAACGTGTACGTGAGCAATCGACTCAAAATGACGATAACACCGTATTTGAAGATTTAAGCGAAGTTGAAATGCTCAACCCGCTTAACTTATTAGAACAAGCATTTGCAAACGATAAAGATATGGCAGGGCAAAGCGTACCCGATGAGCTAAAAGCACTTTTAAGTGATGTGATAAACGAGCTTACGGAGCAAGAACAACTATGAAAATAACCGCAGTTCGTATTCATAATTTAGCCTCAATAGTTGATGCTGAAATAGACTTTACTCAAGCCCCATTAAAAGATGCAGGCTTATTTGCAATAACAGGCGATACCGGCGCTGGTAAAAGTACCTTTTTAGATGCCATTTGTTTAGCCCTTTATACAAAAACAGCGAGGCTGCGCGGCGATAAAGGTAACTTAATTGAGTTTAACGGCGACAGCATTAAGCTTAATGATGCGCGAAACTTGCTACGCAGAGGTACATGGGAAGGCTACGCCGAGGTCGACTTTTTAGGACAAGATAAACAGCTTTATCGTGCGCGCTATACAATTGCACGGACCCATAAAAAAGTAACAGGCAAACTTAAAGTAGCAGAGCACACTTTAGTAACCCTGCCAGACGAAACCCTTATAGCTGACAAAAGCCACACAATAAAAGAAGTCGAGAGTAAAATAGGGCTTAACTTTGAGCAGTTCTCCCGTGCCGTACTTTTAGCGCAACATGAGTTTGCTGCATTTTTAAAAGCCACTGGCGATGAGCGAGCGCAACTTTTAGAGTGCTTAACAGGCACCGATAAATTTAGCCGTATTGGCGTGCGTATTTTTGAGCGCCATAAAGAGCAAGTGGCAAAGCTTGAAGCGCTTAAAGCAGGCCTTGAAAGCTATACCTTATTAACACCAGAAGAACTCGAGTTACAACAAACCAAGTTAACCGATTTAAAAGCGCAAACCGAACACACTAAAAAAGAGCTGACCAAAACCGAAAAAGCACTTAACTGGTATCAGCAAGCTACAGTGCTTGAGCAAAATTTACTGCAGGCACAGCAAACCCAGCAACAAGCAAGCTCAGCGCTTGAAAGTATCGTTGTTCAAAGCGAGCAAGCAAAACAAGCTAAACAAACGCTTGAAATAAAAGATAACCGCAGCCGTTTTACTCAATTAACCGATCAAAATACGGCGTTAGATCAGCAAATAGCATCGCTTAAAAGTGTTGATCATTTAGCGGTAATTAACGAGCGTAACACCGCGCTTGCTAAGCATACTGAGCTACTTAATAACGCCAATGGGCAAAAACAAAATGCAGCGCCCGTTATAGCAAAAGCGAGAGAGCTCGACAGCAGCATTGCTTTGCAAACTCAAGCTGTAAAAGGCGCAGAGTCGCAAATAATCAAAGAGCAAACTCAACTTGATGAGCTCAATCAGCAGCTTAAACAAAGCAATAACGAGCTAGAACTCGCTAATACCGACTCAACTAAAAGCCAGCAATGGCTTAGTGAGCATGCACAGCTGCACGTTTTAGCAAAAGACTGGAGCTACTATCAGCAAAGCTTTAATACCTACTTAAATGCACAACAGCAATTAACTGCAAACCTTGCACAAAGCCAAACTCTTAATACCGAGCTTGCAGGTCAGAGCAAGCATTTAAATACACAAAGTAATAAAGTGCAGGAGTGCGAGGCGTTACTTACGAGCGAGCAGTCAGCTTTGCAGGTTTTAAACACTCAGCTTAATGAATTTAATGCAGAGCACTGCGACGCGCAGCTAAAAAGTATTGATTACTTAAAAGAGCAGCGAGAGCGCTATAAGCAATTTAATGCGGACCTAAAACAAAGCACTCAACGCCAGCAAGTGCTCAATCAGCAGCTAAATGAAAGCCAGCAAGTCCATGTTTTACTTAATCAGCATTTAATAACCAGCGAGCAAGCACTTAAAGGCAGCGAGTACGCACTTAACCAAGCGCGCTTAAGAGCCAGCGAAAACGTAGAGCATTTACGCACTGAGCTTCGCCCTAATGAGCCTTGTTTAGTGTGCGGCGCCACTGAGCACCCGTATGCGGTAAACCAAAATCAGCAATTAAATAACTTAATTACCGATTTTGAAAATGCTTTTAATACCGCTAAAAAGCAATTTGACCATGCACAAAGTGAGCTGCATAAGCATCAAACTCAACATGCTGTATTAACTGCTGAACACGGACAACTTGAGCAAGTAATTCAAACGGCAAAAACCAAACAGCTCGACATTAGAAATACCATGCTAGGCGCACGTAGTGAGCTTAACGACTTAACGCCTGATCAGCTTGAAGTAACTTATAAGCAACTAACGCAGCAAAAAGCGCAATACTTTGAGCAACAAAAACGTCAACGTACACTGCAAACTAAAGTAAATGAGCTACAAGCAGCACTTAAAGCAGAGCAGCAAGTACAGCAGCAACTGAGTAATAAACACCTTGAGCTTACACACCAGCAAAACCAGTTAACGAGTAAGCATAGCGAACTAAGCGCGCAAATTAACGAGCTGGGTACAACGCTTAATAGCCAATTTGAAAACAGTGATTTTTGGCAGCAACTACAAGCCAATACGCTTGAACTTACCGAGCTGAGCGTGCAGGTTTCGCAGTATCAGCAAACTCAAACGCAACTTGAGCAAAGCCAAAAACGTCAAGACACAGCTAATGAGCAAATAAAGCAGCTCACACCGCTTGTTAGTAAAAGCGAGCAATCGTTAAAAGCACTTAATGAAGAGCTTGTTAAAGCTAAAAATTTACTAAGCACTGTGCAAAGTGAGCGCTTAGCTTTATTTAATAACGAGCAAATAAGCGCAGACGACTACCAAGCAAAACTTACAAGTGCGCAAGAGCAAATGCAATCGCAGGTTCAAGCGAGTCATAAAGCCTATGACGACGCTATAAAACAACGAGATGAGCACGCTATAACGCTTAAAAATGTGGAGCAACGCTTACATGAAAACAGCCAAGAACTAGCAACACTTGAGGCACGTTATAACCAGTGGTTTACTGACTTTAAAGCGCAATACAACGATGTAACGCACGAACAGGTCAAAATTTTACTAACGCTCAGTAGCGATACTATTAAAGCACATTTAAATCAACACGAGCAGTTAACTCAAGCGTTAACAGATGCAAATGCCGCATTAAAACAGCAGCAACTTACGCTTGGAAAACACAACAGTAGCGATAAGCCAACACAAAGTGCAGAGGCTTTAAGTACGCAATTAAGCAGCTTAAATGAGCAACAAACGCAGCTGCAAAATTCATTACTAGCAACTAATACCGCTATTGAGCAACACAACCAAAACGCAAAGGCGCTTGAAGGCAAACAAGCTGAGTTAACTACGCTTAAAACACAGGTAGAGCAGTGGCACTTGCTTAATAAAGTATTGGGCGATGCAACGGGTAAAACCATGCGTAACTTAGCACAAACACAAACGTTAAAAATATTACTGCACTATGCCAACAGCCATTTAAAAACACTCAACAAACGCTACGAATTAACCGCAATAGCGCAAACGCTCGACATTGCAATTATCGACCGCGACATGGCCGACGAGCAACGCTCTGTTAATACGCTCTCGGGCGGTGAGTCATTTTTAGTATCGCTAGCGCTTGCACTTGGTTTAGCATCGCTTTCGTCTAACAAAGTACAAATCAATTCTTTGTTTATTGACGAAGGGTTTGGTACGTTAGACAGCGAAACCCTAAGCATTGCAATGGACGCTTTGGATTCTTTGCAAGCACAAGGCAGAAAAGTAGGCGTTATATCGCACGTAACACAAATGAGCGAGCGTGTAGCCACTCAAGTGCATGTAGCCAAAAAGCCAGGTGGATATTCCACAGTTGAAGTTTTATAAGCAACATTACTGAAAACAAGGAGATACAATGCCAACGTTTACAGGCGAGCAAGCAACACAATACGATAGCCGCATAACCCGTTTAGTGCCTGGTTATGAATTATTACATCAGCTCACTAATGCGCAACTACAAGCAACGCTAAGCGACAATGCGCATATTTTGGTAGTAGGGGCAGGCACAGGCAAAGAAGTACTTGCACTGGCTGCACTAAACCCTACATGGCAATTTACTGCGCAAGATACATCAGCCGATATGCTTGCTATCGCACAGCAGCAATTTGATGAACAAGGCATAACAAGCCGCGTAGATGTACATAATGGCCCAGTTGATAAGTTATCGGTTAAAGCCGATGCCGTTTTATGTTTATTAGTAATGCATTTTTTAGAAGATAACGGCGATAAAAAAGAGTTATTAAAAGCAATTAAAGGAAGTCTTAAAAAAGACGCAAACCTTTTTATTGCAGATTTAATGCGCCCCGAAACTTCATTTGAGCGCGAAGCCCAGCTCACAACGTGCGCGCAATTGGGTTTAACCGAAACAGGTAAAACACAAACAGGGCACGACTTAGAAAATGAGTTTTACCCGCTTGATAGAATGCGCTTTAGCGAATTGCTAAATGAGTGCAAATTTGGCATTCCGAAGCTGTATTTTAAAGCCCTAGGTTTTAGCGGATATGTAGTTTAAGTTTCACAAGCTAAACAAGCACCCGCTATTTAGCACCAATAAAAACACCGAGTGAACAAACTCGGTGTTTTTATATAACCCTCTCTACACCCCGAAGTTTCTCTAAGCGTAGGTCGGATAAGTTAAGCGCCACCCGACGCTCTAATATCCACATCACTCAGATCATTACTGTGCCAGCAATCCTAACCAATCTCTCCAAGTGCTTTCATTGCAGCTTGTGCTTTGTCTGTTTGTACAAAAATATGGTCGTGATAAAACGCAGCTACCACATTAGCGCTAATGCCATGCTCAGTTAGCTTTGCAGATACCGCAGCTGTTAGCCCAACGGCCTCTAAGCTTGAATGTACATTAAGAGTAATTAAATTATATTTACCCTCGTAAGTAATACCTGCTTTACCGGCGGTTTCAGCTTTTAAAATAAGGGTTAGGCCTTCCTCTTCAACGTAAGTGGCAAGTGGCTCTAAGTGAACATAATCAGCCAATTTCCCTGCCAAACAGCAAAATATGTATTCACCTTGTTTAAGCACAGGCTGCATTGATTTTAATAATTCGTTTAACTCTAAAATTCCGGCCATGGTCGTTCCTTACAATGTGTTATTTAGTGCCTTTTAGCTGCGCGACTAGCTCGCTTAATCTCGCAATTTTTATATTACTTAATTGCCTGTAATCAAAATACGGGCACACAATAATGTTGTTACTGGTGTCTATTGCAAACTCGTCGTCGAGCCAATCAAATTGTGCATGCAACTTACCTTGTTGTAATAAGTTTTTAGCGTGCGTACGCCCAGCAATTATGTGTAGCTGATTTTGATTGCTAGTAGCTTTATCTGCGCAAGTAATAGTAGTGTCAGGCGCGCTAAATAGCAGGGCGGTTTTACTATTTTTTTGCAGTAAATACTCATCGCGATATTGTTGCCAAGTAGGGGCTTGTTTAGCAAATGAATAATGCTCACTTGGCAGGGAAAATAGCACTTTGGCGTAAACGTTAAACACTTTGCGCCAACCATTACCACAGTACTGGTTTATGGTATTTATTTGCTCATTTATAACCGGTTCTAGGCATTCAAGTGTTTCAAAAAACGGCATTGGCGGCGCTTTTGCTACGTATACCGCCACGCTAAATTGCGTATCACCTAAGCCAACTAATTGGGTATTCAAGTTAGTTAGCCTTGTTTTGCGCTAAAATACGGTCGAGGTTATTTGCAAAGTTTTGGCGATCGGTTTGGCTAAGTGGCGGCGGCCCACCACTCATTTCTACGCCGCTTGAGCGCATGGTATCCATAAAGTCGCGCACGTTAAGTATTGAGCGGATATTCTCGGTGGTATAAAGCTCGCCACGTGGGTTGAGTGCTTGCCCGCCGTTATCAATTACTTCACTTGCTAGCGGAATATCGCCTGTAATAACTAAATCGCCTTTTTCAACACGTTTTACTATTTCGTCGTCGGCTACATCAAATCCCGACGATACTTGAACGCGGCTTATGTATTTTGACGGCGGAATACGCATTGCGTGATTCGCTACTAAAATAGTCTCGATTTTCATACGCTCTGCAGCTCTAAAAAGTATTTCTTTTATAACAACAGGACACGCGTCTGCATCTACCCAAATTTTCATGCTATGGTCATTTTTATTGCTTTAGAATTAATACGATCCTATAGCAAATTTTTTTAATCGGCTAGCAAACTTTATATCCATCTATATTTAGATAATACGTACGATTTATGTAATTAAAAAAGGAGCTTACATGAAGGCTATTAAATACGGTTTACTTATTACAGGGTTATTTTTTCTTAGTGCCTGCACCAGCCCTCCTGAGGGAATAACACCCGTTAAAAACTTTGATATACAAAAATATAAAGGCAAATGGTTTGAAATAGCGCGGCTCAATCACTCATTCGAAGAAGGGATGGAGCAAGTTACCGCGACTTATTCAATTAACGACGACGGCACAGTAAAGGTCCTTAACAAAGGGTATTTAACGGATGATAAAAAATGGGATGACGCCGAAGGCTTAGCCAAGTTTGTTGAGGGCACCGACACAGGGCATTTTAAAGTCTCGTTTTTTGGTCCATTTTATGGCGCTTACGTGATTTTTGAACTTGACCAACCCGATTATCAATATGCATTTATAACCAGTTACAACAAAGATTACTTGTGGTTTTTGTCGCGTACACCAACGGTTAGCAAAGAGCTTAAAGAACACTTTTTAACTAAAGCTAAAGAGTTGGGCTTTGCTACCGATGAAATAATTTGGGTAAACCAAGAGACTATGTAAAGGGGGTTTACAGTTAGTTATATACGTTTTTAAAGTAGTAATAAAAGAGTAATTTAACTGTAAAGTAACTTAAATATATTATGGTTATATTGTGTGTACTTGCCGTGAGACAGCAAGTATTGGAAACACTGAATATCCCCTATTGTTGGCAAGCTATATAGCTTGCCATTTTTTTTGCCTAATCTATGGGAAAGTAACGGATCACGTTTTTACTAACTAAGGCTAGTTTAATGCTAAAAACAACCCACTTAGTACAACTAACACGCTATTTAAAACACTAAACCACTTCACGTAGCCTACTAAAAAATTATAAAAAACCATTATAATTAAGACACTTAGGCTCATAAATCCGCAAAATAGTAATGCACCATATCCATCTTGAGTAACTATACAAAGCACCAAACTTAGTAAAATACTGATCCAAGCAATTAATAGCAGCTTTTTACGTTGGGATTCTGTAGGGCGTTTTTTAAATACATCTTTAAAATGATTATACTTAGCTAGCGCAAAACAGTTAAAACTGAGCAGGCATAGGCTAAACCCAAGTAAATCAATCATGGTTTTTGCCCTTTAAAGTTATTAGATTGACTAGGGCTGGTTATTTTTGAGTTGTTTTTAGCAGTACGTAATTTTTCGGTTTGTATAAAAAACAATATACTAAATAACAAAAACAGTGCATCAAAAGTAAATAAAGCCCACTGTTTGTGCATCAAATAGCTAACTAGATTACCGTTAGTTGTAAGTGCATTAATAACCGGTACGCTTAAACATGCAACAGCATTTATAGCTGCCACAACTCGCCATTGCAGTGTGTCGCGCTTTATAAGTGCTAAAAGAGCAACCGCTAGCCATGTTAAAAAGAACGCGAGTATTTCTTTATCGGCGCGCTCTGCGGTAGTTGGGCTAAGTAGTCTGTTAGCAATAAAAAATGCACACGTTGCCAGTGGAAGTCCCATAATAGTGGCTAGGTTTAACCCCTCAACTAGTTTTAAACCAAACGAAGGTTTAACGTTATTTTTAGTTCGCTCGCGAATTCGCTTAGCCCACATAATACAGCCAGAGCCAATCATTACACAGCCTGCAATACCGCCTAATACGTATAACCAACGCAGTAACCACGTAGCTAAACGCCCTGTATGCATTGAATTAAGTGATTCGTAAAGCGCTTTGCTGCTAGTTAGCTCGTCATCAGTTTTAGCGACCATTTGCCCTGTAGCACCACTAAATATTAAGCGTGGTGCTTGGTCACGCAGTGTTTTACCTGCGCTTACCAATACGGTAATTGTTGAAGCTGCCATATTTGGTTGGTTAACTTGTACGCGAGTAATATCTGCATGAGGCCACTTAGTATAAACCTGATCCAAAATGCTTTGAATCGGCACCATTGACGATTCGCCTTGGGCTTTATCGGTCATGGTGTTGCGAGGGGTTACATCGTTAAAAAAGCCACGCATGCCGTTATCGTAAGACGTTTGCGCAGGGTAGGGAAACAACATAAATATAAGTGTAATTATACCCGTGTAAGTAATCATTAAATGAAAAGGAAGGGCAAGCACAGAGCTTAAGTTATGGGCATCTAACCATGTACGGCTACCTTTGTTACGCCTAAAGCTAAACATATCTTTAAAAATACGCTTATGAATAACCACCCCCGATATAATGGCAATCAGCATAAAAAAGCTAGCAAAGCACACAATCCAGCGTGCGGTTATTGCATCCATGTAATGTAAATCATAGTGCAGCCGGTAAAAAAAGTTACCGCCTTTAGTATCTACAAAGAGCTCAAGCTCTTGCATGGTATTAGGGTTTAGCTGTGTGTTTTCAAACTTACTGCGGCGCTGACCTGGCTCTTTTGGTTTTGCATAACCATAAATTAAATAAGGAATGCGTGGCTCGGGTAATGTAATACGCCAGCTTGATGAGTGAGCTCCATGGTTAGCTAAGTAATCGAACCCTGTAATTATTTGTTGTTTTTGCGCTTCTATACGCTGTGTTTGGGCTTGCACATTATGAATGGCTGGTTGATTCCACAACGTTATTTCGTCTCTAAAAAAGCTAAGTGTTCCTGCAAAAAATATTAAATATAATAACCAACAAACGAGTAACCCTACCCAAGTGTGCAACCAAGTCATCGATCTGAAAAAGCTGTCTTTCATACCCAACCCTTCAGTAATGCAAGCAATCCTATGAACGCTCCTATACTTAGTAAAATACTGATCCACACTGTTTTTAATGATTTAACGCTAAAAGCATAAATAAATACAACGGCATAAATTAAAATGCTGATTGAAACACTAAACAGCACAGCGTCTTGTTTAGCTATTGGCAACACAAGGCTTAATAACGCAGTGCTTGCAGAGGTAAAAGCATAGCCACCAATTATGGCAATAAAAAAACGTAAAAATACCAAAACTCGATAACTGCTTACGCTTTTTACTATATGCGCAATTACGTTAACCTTATCGAATGGCGCACTGTGTAAAGGTGCCTGCATAGTTAATTAATCCCTTTATTTAAAGCTGAGGATAAAACAAAGGCGCTATTATATATGTTACAAATACAAAAGATAGTTATTCTCATTTGTGGCATTTGATTTTTAAGTCAGTTATGCGTACTTAATTACTTAGTAAAATACTGATCTGATATTATTTAATGATATTGCACAGGCTCTATGTAAAGCTTAAGGTTAATAAACTGAGTAAAAATAAAGAGTGAATAACGATGAGCGATCACGAAAAACTAAATTACGTGGAGTTTCCTGCATGCGACTTACCCGCAACTAAGGCCTTTTTTAGTCGTGTATTTAATTGGCAGTTTACTGACTACGGCCCAGAATACACGGCGTTTAGTGGCCAAGGGCTTGATGGTGGCTTTTTTAATGCGCCGCTTAAATCGCTAACTCAAAACGGTGCTGCGCTATTGGTTTTTTATAGTAACGACATTCACGCTACGTATAAAAAAGTACAACTCCATGGTGGCACAATATTAAAACCTATTTTTGAATTTCCGGGTGGTTGCCGGTTTCATTTTGCAGAGCCGAGCGGCAATGAATTTGCTGTATGGGCCGAGCAACGCTAGGTTTTACAAGGCTTGTAGCGCGAATGAGCTTAAAGATCACGATTTTACTAACTAACGCTCGTTTTAATTAAAATAAACCGATTTTTTACCAACTCATTTATCCTAAATGGCCATTTAGGATAAATATTAAGCATTTAAGGCCAAATAAACATGAATAGTCACCAATTAATAGAGCAAGTTAGTAAATGCGTGATCTGTGAACCTCATTTACCTTTAGGGGCTCGTCCTGTTATACAATTTAACCCAAACGCACGTATTTTAATTGCAGGGCAAGCACCTGGAATCAAAGTTCACGAAACAGGTGTGCCGTTTAACGATGCAAGCGGAAACCGCCTGCGAGAATGGCTTGGGCTAACACGTGATGAATTTTACGACGCTAATAATATAGCCATTTTACCTATGGGCTTTTGCTACCCGGGTAGGGGGAAGTCGGGTGATTTACCACCGAGAAAAGAATGTGCGCCTGCATGGCGCGAGCAATTATTGGCTGCACTACCAAATATTGAGCTGACAATAGTGCTTGGTAAATACGCGCAGGCGTATCATTTACCAGAGACTAAAAAAATGCCACTTACGGAGTTAGTAAAATCGTGGCGTGAGTATTGGCCAAATTATTTAGTGCTTCCACATCCGAGTCCGCGTAATAATATATGGCTTAAAAAGAACCCATGGTTTGAACAAGATGTACTTCCAGAACTGGATAAGCACGTGGCTGCTATTTTAAATAAGTAATACTTCTAGTTATTGTAAAGGGGCGTTACAGTTAACTTAAAAATTAACACTCTAATTAAAAACAATAACAAACGAGGCTGTCTAATTTGAATGCATCTATATTAACTGAAGTAATACTTCCACTCGCCCTTGCACTTATTATGTTTGGTATGGGTCTTGGGCTCACAACAACCGATTTTACTCGTTTATTTAAAAGCCCGCTTGGCATTGTCATGGCTTTAATAGGCCAACTTGTAGCAATGCCTTTATTAGCATTAGGGCTGTGTTATTTACTAAACCTACCAACGCCTATCGCTATTGGTTTAATGATATTAGCTGCTTGCCCCGGCGGTACTATGTCAAATGTAGTAAGCCAGCTTGCTAAAGCTAATTTAGCGCTTTCGGTAAGTTTAACAGCTGCCTCTACCGCAATTAGTATAATAACCACACCGTTTATTATTGGCTTTGCTATGAGTCAGTTTGCCCCAGCAGACGATGCTACTTTTTCTATTTTAACTACTTCATTAGGGCTATTTTTTATTACCTTAGTGCCAGTTGCTATAGGCATTTGGTTGCGTCACTTTAAAAGTGATTTTGCCATTAAAGCAGAGCCGTTTTTTAGACGCTTCTCGTTGTTTTTTATGCTTATGATGATTGCCGCACTAGTAATAAAAGAGCGCGATTTATTAGTTAGCTCATTTAACAACGTATTTTGGGCGTGCATAGCGCTTAATATTGGTTCAATGGTTGTTGGTTGGTTAATTGCTAAGTGTTCAAAATTAAATTTAACTGATTCGCTGACGCTTTCAATTGAGGTTGGAATTCAAAATGCATCGTTAGCTATTTTAATCGCTATTAGCTTTTTAAATAAACCAGAATACGCAGTTACCGGTGGCGTGTATGGCCTTGCCATGTTTATAGGACCACTGCTATTAATTGGCGGGTTAAAGCTTAAAAATAAACGTACCGCTAGGGCTGTTAACTAGGACTTTTAATTAGGGCATGTTGACCAAGTTACTTTAATTTATGGCTGCGGATAACGTAGCCTTAAACTCAAGTCTAAAAATACCACCAGTTAAATGTATGCTCTGCACTCATCGCGCCAACAAGTTGTAAGCTTATAAAACACTCTCAAGCTTGAATATTGCGCCAGGCGCTGAACTTGCTCGCGCAAGGAGCGAAGCTCCTAATTACTAAAGCGCATTTTAGGATGGGATAAGAGTGTAAGTAATACGGTAAAAAAGCAGTTAATTATTTAGTTACTAAAACAGCGCCTCAAATATGAGGCGCTACTTTAAAACTTACTATTTGGTTTGCATGTTTTTAGCGCGTTCTTCTGCATCTATTAATGCTTGCGATTTAGGCGCGCGTTTTTTCTCTTCTATTTTGGGTTTTTCAGTTGAGTCAGGATCCCAGCTTGAGTCTAACGATAAGTTAGCAAATGGATTGTTACTGTCTGCTTTTTTAGGCTCACTTTGTGGCTCATCAACTGGCGGTGTTGTTTGTGCTTGCTCAGGTGTTGCGCTTTGTTTTTTAGGCATCGGCTTTTCACCAGGTAATGGTGCATCTGGGTTAAATGTACGTACCTCTGGTTCTTTAAAGTCTTGCTCTGTTGTATATGTAGTCGATTGAGCGTCAGCTATTTGCTCTGGTGCGTGTAAATCTACAACCGGCTCACTCGCTGTTACTGGCTCAGGAGTACTAATAACCGGCTCTACAGTGTTGTGTTCGGCTTCTATTGGCGCAGGCTCCGTTACTTGCGCTGTATGGTGCTTACGTTGTTTTTTTACAGGCTTTGCATCTGGATCAAAGTCGCGTACTTCTGGCTCATTAAAGCTGCTGGCATTTTTAATACGCTCTAAGGTTGTTTTTGCTGCTGCTTCAAACTCGGCTGTATTAGGCTCAGGTTTTTGCTTTACTTCGTTAAACGTAGCGGTACTTGTTTGCTCTAAAGTATCAATTGAGTTAAGCGGTGTAGGCTCAATTTCGCTTGTTTGCACTTGTGTAGCTACGTTGTTTTGCTCATCTGAAATTTGCGGTGGTGTATGTTCAATATCAGCATTTTGTGTAGTGTTCGTAGGCTCTAAAGGCTCTTCATTTGCCTCTACGCTGCTCTCAACTGATTTATTATTTTGAGTTACTTCGTTGATGACGACAGGCTCAATCTCTGGCTCTTTTGTAGTTTCAGGTTTAGCTGGCGTAGCAATTTTTTCTGATTTAACTTCAGGTGGAGCCGCTATAGTCGGTTCTGCCATCACTTTACTTTGTTTTGCACGGCGCAGGCGCACGACTATCATAGCGCCAATAAGTACCACTATAACAAGTATTAAAGTGGGTAAAAGTAACGAGCTTGGGCTTTGTGCTATAGGTTGCGGCGCAATAACTGGCGCTGGTTTAGTTAACACCGGTGCTGGTTTTACAGGTACAGACTTTTCAGGCGTAGGTTGAACGTTTTGCTCTGGCGTCGCCGGTTTTACTTGCTCTATTGCGGCTTCGTTTTTTTGCTCTGTAACTACTTGCTCGGGTACTGCTGTTGTTGGCTCTGCATCAATTACTATTTCGTTACTATTGGTATTTAGCTGATCGTTAATTTGTTGTTTTTGATCATCAGTTAAATTAAGTGTTTGCTCGTTGATGCTATTTTTAACAGCTTCTTCAGTGAGTTGTATTACAGGGGCAGGTTCAACAATTTTAGGTTGTGGCTGAGTAATAATAGTCGGCTCAGGCTCTATTATTTGGGGCTTAGGTTGTGCTTGAATTTCTTTTGGCTTATTACAGTTATTTTTGTAATCACGCGCAGCTTTACGGTATTTTTGACTCGCTTTATTATTACTATTTTGCTGCATTTCTTGTTTAATTAAAATGCACATAGCTTCGTTGTATGCAGCACTTTGCGCACTATAAAATAAGGCAAAGCAAAGGGTAAATCTAATTAGTTTTGATATCATGAAGTTATGCGCGCTTAAATATTAATAGTTTGATTTTAAGCGCAAAATTAAAAATTATCCAGAGTAATACGACTAATCAATAACCATAAGGCTGCGATATTCATCGTAAGCAAATTGGTCGGTCATACCGCTTATATAATCTTGAATTAATCTACAGCGATAATAAAATTCATACGCCGCAAAGTGATCGGGCTCTTCTTGTATCGCATCTATTGCGTGTTGGTAACTGTTTAAGTGCTTTTTAGAGAGCTTTTTAACAAGTCGCGACTCTATTAATAAACGTGAATCGCCATTTAGTGCACGCTTAAAGTCATCCTTGTTTAGTAGCAGTAATGGTTTATAGCAATCGAGCAAACCATTAATTATTCTATAACCTTGCAGCTCTAATTTTTCGACTTCTTTATTTGAAAAAACATGCTCAAGTGCAACTTGCTTTAGCATTTTGGTTACAGCGTGTAGATGACTTCTATCTTCTAAAAGTGCTTGGTTAAAATCGCCATGATAAATAGGTTCTATGTTCTCAATAAAGCGTTTTGCAGCATGTCCAACTAGCGGATGTAAAAGTGCTACGCGCAGGTATATAAAAAATTCGCTGTTAAAATTATACGGTTGTGCTTTGGCGCGTTCATGTGCGTAGTCAACTGCTTTATCTACAAAAGTTTGGTGCTCTGTGTCGTCTATTGTTAGGTTTATGAGTGCCTTTTTATAATGACTTTTAAGCTGTGTACATAAGAATTCGGTGCTTATGATCCCTTTTTCAACAGCATCCTCTATATCGGCTAGGCAATACGAAATGTCGTCGGCGGCTTCCATTATATAACTTGCTGGATGGCGGCAATATGGCTCAATAGTGAGCTCTTTTTGTAGCGCTTCAACAAAGTTTTTTTCGCTGTAGTAGTAACCCACTTTCTTCATTAAGTAGTTTTTATTTTGCGGTATATCTTTTGTATCAAGCCCTGCAGGTCGAGTGTATTTTAAAATACCAGCACTTTGGCTGTAAGTTAAATTAAGCGTTTGCAACGAATGAATTATACGTATGCCTTGAGCGTTGCCTTCAAAGTTACAAATATCAAGCGCAAGGTGTTTAAAAACAACACCTATACCGGTATTGGGCTCTTTGCAGCGCTCGGGTGTTACGCTTGCTAGGTTGTTATTAAACCAGTGGTTTATTGCAGCTTCGCCAAAATGTCCAAACGGTGGGTTGCCTATATCGTGCATTAGGCAGGCCATTTCTACTAAGCTTTCCAGGGGGCGTTCTAGGTCGGTTAAGCCGTAATCTTTTTGTTGTTGGTAGCTTAAATTTGCAAAAATACGTTGCACTATAAAACGACCAACCTGTTGTACCTCAAGCGAGTGAGTTAAGCGCGAACGAACAGCTGCGTTACGCTCAAGCGGAAACACTTGGGTTTTTTGCTGCAGCCTGCGAATAGCGGCACTGTTAATAATACGGCCACGGTCGCTTTCTAGCGCCATTTGTAAGTTGGAGGTTGTGCGGTACATTCGTGCTGGCGTTATTTTTTTACTAAAATCTATGGTCATCTTTATACTTATCCTTTTTACAATTGATGACTGGCATAGTTTTTAGCACATAGTCATTTGTCTTTAATATACAGGGTTTAATCTATCAGTTTGTATCATAAAGTAACAACTTGCTTTAAAATAATTTTTTAAGTAATTGTTGTGCATTTATAGGTGTTTATAATGAAACAGTGGATTTTAAAGGCAGTATCAATTTGCCTAATGTTAGGAATGAACAGCGCATTTGCTGCAAAAGAGCAAACTGTGGTGCTTGTATCAATTGATGGCCTGCGTTGGGATTATATTGAAAAACACGGTGCGCCAAATTTAAAAGCAATGGCCGAGCGCGGTGTTCGCGCACAAAAACTAATACCTGTTTATCCGACAAAAACATTTCCTAACCATATTTCTATTATTACGGGCTTATTGCCGGTAAACCATGGCATTGTTGATAATAGCTTTTGTGATAAAGCGCGTAAAAACGACTGTTACAGCATGGGCAAAGCATTGGGCGATAGCACTTGGGTGAAGGGGATTCCGCTTTGGAATTTAGCAAAAATGCAGGGACTTAAATCGGCTACTTATTTTTGGCCTGAGTCAGATGCATTATTTAACGGCATGACACCAGATTACTTTTATCACTATTCTAAATACAGCGATTACCAAAGCCGTGTTGATCAAATTATTCAGTGGTTAAGTTTACCAAAAGCACAGCGCCCGCGTTTTATTGCGAGTTACTTTTCGCTAGTTGATAGCATGGGCCATGAGTTTGGACCAGACGCACCACAAACGCGAGATGCAGTTAAACAGCTTGATGAATTAATGGGGCAATTACAAACTCGCTTAAGTAAATTAGAGCAAGAGGTAAACTTAGTTATTGTCTCGGATCATGGTATGGCGAGTATAGATCCAGATAAAAGTATTGATGTAACCACACTGCCTCAAGATGAAAACTTTTTAGTTAAAAACACCGGTCCACGTTTACTCATATACACTCAACCCGATGCAATAAATGCGGATATAGCCGGCTATAAAGCTCGTTTACAAAAAGCAGCAAACGGTCGTTATATAGTATTAACTGACGAGCAGTTAGCAGCGTACCATTACAATAAAGGCACTCGCGTAGGCGATATTGTGGTGCAAACTACAGCGCCAGCGGTATTTACCAATGGTAAAAAACCAACCTATTTAGGGACTCACGGTTATGCATATACCGAGGATATGGCAGCATCATTTATTGCTGTAGGCCCTGCATTTAAACAAGGTATAAGCCTTAAAGAAGTGAGTAACCTTGATATCTACCCAGTACTTGCAAAAGTGATGGGGCTTAAATTGTTAAACAAAGTAGATGGCAATGGTAAAACATTAATGCCAGCAATTAAGCAAAAAGTGGTTGTGCATTAGCTTAATCTATAAGAGCGCGTAAGCGCTCTGCAGGGAAGAACATATTAAAACTTTAAAGTGGGCTATTTAGCCCACTTTTTAATGCGCTACTTATTTAAAGTTAGCAATACTTGTTTTTGTAGCAGTAACCGTGCGAATTGCATACGCTTGGTTTGTAATACCAAATGCAATACCGTTTACACTCCAGTTAGGGTTAGAGAAGTAATCGTACTGAGTTGCACTACCGTAAACGTGCGGGTAAGCCATAATACTTGCAAACTCATTTTGTACGCCATGACCCATGCCATCTACATATACACCGCCAGATGTGTCACCTTGTTTACGTGAATGCGCTAAACCTTGGTTATGACCAAGTTCGTGTACAAATGTAGTTGCACCACAATCAATTGCAGTGATTGAGTACATACGGCTGCTCATTGAGCTATATAGATTGCCATTAGTGCCTTGGCCAACCCACGCTAAACCACATGAAATAAGCCCATTGCCAGCACTTTGGCCAGTACCTAATACGGCAATCATGTCGGCTTTCCAATCGCTGCGTAAACCATCTACGTAGCTGCTATTTGTAACCGAATCTAACCAATCCTCAGACGGCGTTACTGCGTAGTCACCTAAGTTTTGTTTGCCAGCTAAGCGTAGTGTTATATCAACGCCATTTTGGCTATATACCTGATTACTAAAAGCAATTAGTTGATTTATTTTAGTGTCAATATTACTAGTTGCGGCAGCTGATTGGTCGGTATATAAAATACCGATATCGATTGTTTCTGCTTGTGCAACACTTGCTGCACATAATGCCGCAGCCAGTGCTGTTGTTGTGATTACTTTTTTCATTATTGTATTTCCTTACTCTTGTTGTGGTTGGAACTGTTTTTAATTTGGTTGAGATCATAAAAAGCAGACACACTAAAGCTGCCTTATAGTGCGGCTTTAATTGCTTTTTATATTTTTTGGTTAGCCATCAATTTTTGGTGCAAATATATCGATGCTTTTATCTGATTTGGGTTTTGGTGCGGTTACTTCATGCTCTATGTGGCTTTTATATAAATCGCGTTTTGCTGCAATCCATCCGTACTTACCTTTACTTTCGAATACATAGTTGCCAGAAGGTGCAGTAAATTGGCCATATACGGCATCTTTACCTACCGTTAAAACGGTATTATGCATGCGACCGTCAACACCCACTATTTTACCAAATATGCTCTTATCGCCATTTTCAGACTCAACCACATTAGTCACTTCTGCGGTGAATGTTTCGGCTGTTTGCGGAATAGCTAAATCAAAGTTTTCGCCAGTTTCTAACGCCTGTAAAGAATTTAAATCAAACTCAATATAGGCCTCGTTATGTAAGTCAGTCGGTAAAACTTTTGCATTTATAAGCACTTGCTTTGCTTTGTCTGATAGGCGATTTACGGCATCAAATTCTTCAAACGCTAAATTGTTGTCAGGGGCAGCAATGGGTTTAACAGTAATTGGATCTTTACTCATATCAATAGGTGCAGGGGGATGCGTATTGCGCGTTTTTTGTAAATCAATAGGAACAAAATCAATAGCAACAGGCGCGATAGGTTCGCCCGTTTCATCTGCATTAAAAAATAGCCCATAAACTGCAAATGCCGATAATGGTATAGCAATTAGTAAGACGACAGATCTCTTCATTTGTTTCTCTTTTAGTGTTTTTGGTTAACTATTTGTTACGTTTTATATTATTAAATGGATTAGATCAAGATAATAAATGTAACCGAAAAGAATTATTTCTTAATTTTATAATTCCTTATAAAATATAAGGATATTTATTTTTGGTGTGTTTTTTGCTCTTTTTAGTATTGGTTTTTAGTAGTGTTTACGCGGGCTTTGGCGCAGTTGTAGGTACTTGTTTGTTTAGTTAAATACAATGGTTAAAAGTGACTTTTTGACGTTAATTACAATGAAAAATAAAAAGTGAATTTATTTCACCTTTTGTAAACCAATCGCTAATTGCAATGTAATTATTGGGCACGTATGTTGTGAGCTGCATAAATGCATTACGAGGAATTTATGAAGGTGTCTGATCAGTTGCTTAACCGAATTACAGCAGGACTTGTGGCTGTAATTATTGGTTTTTCGAGTTCTATTGCATTAATTTATCAGGTAGTGATAACCCTTGGTGGTACGCCCGATTTAGTAGCTAGTTGGATTTTAATACTCGGTTTAGTGATGGGCACAACGTCAATTGGTTTATCGTACTATTACAAAGTACCTGTTTTAATTGCGTGGTCTACCACGGGAGCTGCATTACTTATTTCAAGTGCCCAAGGGTATAACTTAAATGAGGCTATTGGCGCGTTTATGCTCAGTGCATTGCTCGTGTTTTTGTCGGGGGTTACGGGCTGGTTTGAAAAAATAATGAACCGTATTCCAAGTGAGCTTGCATGCGCCATGTTGGCCGGCGTGCTTGTTACCTTTGGTATCGATGTGTTTAATTTTATGAACGACATGCCTTTAGTAATTGGCTTAATGGTTGTTATGTACTTTATTGGTAAACGCTTTTTTGCCCGCTTTGCTATGTTAAGCGTGCTTATTATAGGTGTATTACTCGCTTGGCAAATGGGTCATATTGATATCAGCGCACTGCACTGGAAAATGAGCGAATTTGCTTATATTGAACCCGCTTTCCACTTGCAAGCATGTATTAGTATAGGTTTACCACTTTATATAGTTACCATGACTTCGCAAAATTTACCGGGTATTGCGGTTTTAAAAGCACATAAATATAAAGCGCCTATATCTGCATCTCTTAATGTTACTGGCTTTGTAAATATGCTTAGCGCTCCTTTTGGAGCCTACTCTATTAATTTAGCCGCTATTACCGCAGCTATATGTATGAGTGATGAGGCGGATAAAAATCATGATAAACGTTATTGGGCGAGTATAGCGGCTGGCGTATTTTATATTTTAATGGCGCTGTGCGCAGCTACATTAGTTGGCTTGGTGGCAAGTTTACCGCAGGCTCTTATTTTAGCTTTGGCGGGCATTGCGCTATTTGGCACCATTGCTAATAGTTTGCAGCAAGCCCTTAGTCGTACTGAATATACTGAGGCCGCAATAGTCACTTTTTTAGTAACTGCATCTAACTTAACATTGCTTTCAGTGGGGTCTGCTTTTTGGGGGATTATAGCCGGTGTGCTAACGCTTATTATCACCAGGAAAGACTAAAAACTGTGAATATGTAAAGCGAAATTATTGCTCATATAGATGATTAAAATAGTTTAACCAAGCTTATTAAAAAGGCTGCAATTGCAGCCTTTAGTTTTACATAACAGGGTTTATCTAATCATAAGTATGATGGCGAGTTACGCTAAACCGATTAAGTATGTGGTGCATAACATACACAACACATAAGCTTAAGATTATAGCCACAGATACCGAACTAAACCGGTACATTGCACTATAAACAAGATCTTGGCCTGGCCCGAGTGAATTTCCAAACAAAATACCAAATGTAGTCAACACACCAAAACCAATGCCAGGTATGCCTCCGCCTAAAATATGAAAGCGCGCAAAAACAAACGAAAGTATCCATAAAATAGCCATCGGAAAAAGTAAAAAATCAGAGTGACTATACAAAAATAGTTGCGATAGTAACGCTGCATTACAGCCTATAAGCGTTCCAATTGCTCGCTGCCAACCGGCCATACCTGCGGCTTTCCAGCACAACGAAAATAAAATAAGCACAGAAGCTGCCTGCGCAGATATTGAGTCTTGTAAATCAAGAACCTGAAAAACAACAAAAGAGAGCGTAGCCACGGTTGAGCATAACAATACCTCATGGCGAATACTTTCTTTTGCTTTAGCTGGCATTACTCGCCCAGGCCTTGCGGTTACATCAGGAAATAGGCCATGCATTAATGCTCCAATAATAACGGTTAAAAATATAGCCAAACCATTAGTTAAGATTAACGGATAAATACTGCTTCCTTGATCAACATAGCTGGAAAAATGTAGCTGAATAGAAAGACTGATCACGCCTAAAGCGCCAAATAAAAAGGCACTACCGCTACTCATTTTATGAAATAAAAAGCAGAAAACACCAAACACTAACAATGTCATAACGACTGGTAAGTGAGAAAATAATCCCTGCATTATCAGCACTATAAGTGCGCTAAATGCAGCAGATGCTATAAATTGATTTATAAGCCCACGACTTAACGTAGGTACCATGCCCAATATCAACATAGGATAAACGGTAAAAAATATACCATTGGGCCAGTTCATTAATTCACTAATAGTAAAGCCAAGGGTACACCCACCTGCAATGCGCAGTGCTTGGCGAAGGCCATTGGAGTCTAATTGTGGGCCTTGGCTAACAATTTGAGTCATAAAGCCTCCATTAATAAATGTAGTGTAACCAGCTAATAAACCTGATTTGTGCAGAGCCAAACCATTGCCCAATTGTTGATTCTGGTAATAATTGTACTGTTGCACGTGACCCGCTTGGCATGTTTGCTATTAAGTCTTGATGATTAATGAGCTTTAAGTGAATGCGTTGACGCTGTGCATCACGCACCCAACGATTACTGGTTTCTGTTGTACTTAGTAAACCATTAGCACTAAGTTGACCACTGCTAACGCCTGCTTCAAATGTTTCAAGTATTGCGTCGTAAACTTCACCTGGACGGCTATCAAATACTACGCGCGCTTGGGTGCCTTGCTTCATATTTGTGAGTGACTTTTCTCTAAAGTCGGCAACTAAATCTGCCTTTTTAGCAACAATAGCTAATAACGGGCTGCCTGCAACTGCGTATGCGCCGTTTAATAATTGTAAGTTAGCAACTACGCCGTCACTTAATGCGCGCACTTTTGTGTAGGATAAATTTAGCTCAGCTTGCGCTAACTGGTTAGCAGCGTGGCGCATGGCTAAGTTTTTGTTCCCTGAGTCACCTCTAGCTAAAACCGCTTCAGCTAACTGCGCTTCAAGGGCTGCAACATTTGCTTTACTCGCTTCAAAATTAGCACGAATGCTTTCAAGTTCTTGCTCCGATATAGACTTTTGCTTATAGAGCTTTTCGCCTCTGCTTTTTAATAGTTTTTGCTCATGCTGTTTAGCGTTTGCAGCACTTATTTGTGCCTCAAGCGCTTTAACATTGGTATCAAGGCGTTTATTTTGTAATTTGGCATCATCAAGGGCGAGTTGAGCTTGTTCTTTAGCTAAATTATATGGGCCTTCATCGATACTAAATAATATATCGCCTGCTTTAACTGATTGGTTATTACTAACTTGCACACTAGTGACTCGGCCACTAATTTGCGGTGATATTTGCACAACAGGGTGATAAACACGTGCTTGTGGTGTCACAGGCAAAACCATATCGGCCACTAAATAGTAAATAAATACTAAGATAAACCCTATGAGAGAAAACCTTACATAGCGTGCAAACTTTTGATCCGGTGTCATTTTTAGCCTTACTTATTAACTTGAATACATTTAAGGGCGTTTTGCTCTATTTTGATCAAACCAAATGCAATCGCATCTAGTTGCTCAACAGATAAACCGCTGTATAACTGATTTTTTATATCGGAAATAGTCTCTTGCAATGAATGTAAAATGGCATCACTTTGCTCAGTAAAATAGAGTCTTTTACTGCGCTTATCATGTTTGTCTACACGGCGAACAATTAACGATTGCTCCTCTAATTGCTTAAGCGTACGAGTCAATGAAGGCATTTCTATCCCTAAGCTATTAGCAAGCTCAAGTTGTGTTAGTCCCTCACCACGCATACTAATATGCATTAGTGCAGTCCAGCGCGATTGAGTAAGCCCTAAAGGCTCAACTGCAATGGTTACCGCTTCGCGGCATAAGCGATGAACTCGGCCCATATTACCGATAACAGTTAAATCGAGTGTTTCGTGAAAAGGTTTGTGTGTAGGCATAGCCATCCCAACATAGTTAGCAAGCTAACTATTTTATCATTACTTAGCTTGCTAAGTAAATATATGAAA
Organism: Pseudoalteromonas sp. SG45-2; assembly: GCF_014164115.1. Lineage (NCBI taxonomy): Bacteria > Pseudomonadati > Pseudomonadota > Gammaproteobacteria > Alteromonadales > Pseudoalteromonadaceae > Pseudoalteromonas > Pseudoalteromonas sp. SG45-2. Next base: position 76,405 of record NZ_JACJEO010000009.1, on the reverse strand, counting down.
GAGTGGGAAATGGTAAAATATTTGCTAAACCTCACTTGTAGAAATGGTGAGGTTTAGCAGGAGTTTAAAAGTTAAGTAAATTAGCAGGGGAGTATTGATCGGTAAGTACTTTTGTATGTGCGGGCCAATCTTGGTCGTTTTTAGTAAATTGCATAAATTGGCTAATCGCTTTTATGTCTATACCGTATTTTACTAATTTAGGGGCGAGAGCATTTACACGCGTGTTAATTTGCGCTTCGCTCGGCATTGATTTAAGTCCCGCTAAAATAATACGATTACTACGATTTTCGCGACTTACATTTATAAAGTCGCCAAATACAGCGTGGTAAGTTGCCGACTCATGCTGATAAAGTTTACTACTTGAAAACGTATTTGCAGCTATAACACCGCCTTCGGCTAATACGCTTTGTACTTCTTCAAAAAACTCTTTAGTAAGCAAATGCTCCGGAATATAGTCGCCGTTAAATGCATCCAAAATAATCCAATCGTACTTTTGTTTTTTAATTGCGGCACGTTTTATAAAAATACGGCCATCTTGCACGCTTGATGTCACTAAATCGTTTTCTATAAAGTTAAAGTAATCGCGTGCAACTTTAGTTACTGCGGGATCTATTTCAACATTATGAATTTTTGCAGTGGGGTATAGCTCATGAATAACGTTAGAAAGCGTACCGCCTCCTAATCCTATAATAAGTACATTTTTAGGATTATCGGCTACTAAAAGGCTCGCAAAAGTAAGTTTAGTGTAATTAAAAACAAGTTTGTCGGGATTGTTTTTATACATACAGCTTTGGCTTGTTTGGCTACTTTTAGTATTAAATTTAAGGCAACGTAAGTCGCTCGTTTCTTCAACAATAATATTGCGATAAAGCGAGCGCTCTTCGTGGATAACTTTACTGCACGCAAAACCCGAAAATGCAATTAACGGCAGTAGTAGATATTTAAGCATGAGCAAGCTCCTTATTATTAGCCAAGGTATTAATTACAATCGCGACTAAACCCAGTGACCCAAGCGTTAGAGCAAAGGCGCTAATAATTGTATTTACGTCAAACGCGAGTACAAAGTAAAACGAGGTAATTATAGTACCCAGTGCACTGCCAAGCGTACTTACAAAGTATAAACGCCCAGCGACTTGGCCGCTTTTATCGCTATCGGTTACCAGTAAGCGGACAGAGTAGGGCGAGATCATGCCTAAAATAACGGTAGGTATAAAAAATAAAGCAGTTGACGCTAAGAGCGAGCCGTAGCGGCTATCTTCAATATGGGTAAATATAAATTCCATTATTGGCTGCGAAAATAATGTAATAGGCACCACCATAATGCTGGCTATTAAAAATATTAAACCATATTTGGTAAGTGATGCATTTTTAGTGCTGAGTTTACCGCCAAGTAAATACCCAAAAGATAAACTAAGCATAAATACTGTAATTATACTGCCCCAAATATGTACGCTACTACCAAAAAAAGGGGCGAGAATTCTCCCTCCTAAAAGTTCAATCCCCATAATGCAAAAACCGCTGCAAAAAGCTAAAAAGTAAATTAACGCGTTTGTTTTTATGCTCATGTAATTATCGTTATGTAACTTAAGTAGAACACTATACTAACGTGATGACACGGCAGTCGCTAGTGCATTAATTAATCGCTCAGTGATTTTTTAAAAAGAAGTTTTGTTATAAAGTAACACATGCTACAATTTTGTTATACTATAACACTTGCTTAGTTAATCAATCACATGAAGTACTCTTTAATTTATTTAGCCTGCCTAGGAATTAGTGCGCCCAGTATTGCGCAAGATCAAAAAGAAGAAATCGAAAAAATATCTGTCACTTATAAACAAGCTTATCGCGGTGATATTCCTCAAAAGCAAATGCCACAATCTATAGTTAGTATTAATAGTGCTGAGCTTAATAAAAAAGGAATTACTCAACTACAAGATGCGCTTGATTTTTCAGCTAGTATTTCACGTAAAAACAATAGCGGTGCATTGTGGGATAGCTTTTCTATTCGTGGCCTTTCGGGTAACGAAAATATGCCATCGGGCTATTTAGTTAATGGCTTTAGCGGTGGGCGTGGTTTTAGCGGCCCGCGTGATGTATCTAACATTGATTACATTGAAGTACTAAAAGGCCCAGGTTCAGCACTTTATGGGCGATCAGAGCCAGGCGGGACTGTAAATATTGTAACTAAAAAGCCACAGTTTGATTCACAAGGTGAGCTAAAACTAAGCTTAGGCAGCGACAGTTTTAATCGCGTTGAAGGCGATTACACCAGCGGCATTAACGATACCACCGCGTTTAGAATAAATGGCGCATGGCAAGATAGTGACAGCTACCGCGATGAGGTATACACCAATAAAAAGGTGATTACGCCGTCTATATATCATCAAATAAACGCATCGACCAGTGTAACTTATGAGTTTGAATACGTAGATTTAGCTCAGCTATTCGACCGTGGTATTGTTGTACTCGATAACGATTTTGACACCCTACCAAGCTCGCGCTATTTAGGTAACCCAAACGATGGAGATACGCAGGTTTACTCTCGAGGCCACCAAATTACGTTAAATCACGATATTAACGAGGAATGGTCACTCGTTGTAGGTGCAAATTATCGAGACTCTAGCTTAACGGGTTTTTCGTCAGATGCAGAACTTGCACCGTCACGCCAATCGTTATTTGACGATGGCCGCACACTTACCCGCCAGCAGCGCTATCGCGACTACGAAGTAGAAGATTTAAGTGTAAAGTTTGAAGTTAGTGGAAGTTTAGATACAGCCGGCATTTCGCATCATTTATTAATAGGTATTGATGCATATAAATACGATTTGCACACGGCGCTTTCTCGTTATCGTGGCGGTAATGGCACTTATACTATTGATATTTTTGAGCCTGATTATTCTGGTGAACGTCCTGCTGTTTCGCTACTTTATGAAAATGATGAAGAGCAAAACGCTTACGGTATTTACATTCAAGATCAAATGGATATCACTGATAAGTTTAAACTTTTACTTGGCCTTAGATTTGATAGCGTAGACCAAGATATTTTAGAAACCAACAGCGGTGTATTTTCAACCAGTTCTGAGAGCCAAATAAGCCCACGCGTTGGCGTAGTGTACGAACTAAATAATACAATAACCTTTTACAGCAGTTACTCTGAAGGCTTTTTACCACTGAGCGGTACTGATGCAAACGGCGCCCCGTTTGGCTTTGAGTACAGCGACTCGTTTGAAGTTGGTGCTAAGTTTGAATACTTAGGTGTAAACGGTACTGTGGCACTTTTTGATGCTTCTAAAAGTAATATGTTAGTGGCAGATCCAGTAAACGTTGGTTTTTCGGCTCCCATTGGTAAAGCTGATAGCAAAGGGTTTGAGCTTGATTTAAATACCTATATTACCGATGCAACAGCATTTAACTTATCGTACGCCTATATAGATGCCACCACAGCAAACGACATTATTAATGCCGATTGGGGCGTGCCAATAGAAAAAGGCAGCCCACTGGTAAATGTACCAAAAAACAATCTAAACCTTACACTTAGCCATCAAACAGCATTAATGGGTAAAGAGCTTGAATTTGGTGCAAGTTACCAATATACCAACAGCCGCCTAGGTGATGCCGCAGATTTGAGCTTTAGACTACCAAGTTACCAATTGGTCGGCCTGTTTGGTCAATTAAATCTAACAAATAAAACAGAATTAAATGTGAGTATTAATAACATTTTTAATGAAGACTATGCTCAAAGTAGTTACAACGCTTTGTGGGTTTATCCGGGGGCGCCTACGCAATTTAAAATGTCGATAGCTTATAATTTTTAATAGCTTAGCTTATTAAGCTTTTAAACGGTTTTCATCCTAAAGCGTCTTAATTTAATAATTAAGGCGCTTTTTTATTTAAATTAAGGTTTCTTAAGTTTTCTTTAAGTTTCGCTCGCTAAGTTACAAACATACACTTTATATGAGCGATGTTTATGCAATTAGCACACCTACCTTCATCACCCGTTTATATTCAAAATAACTCACGCTTTGTTAGTGCTCGCATTAATGATGAGCATAGAAGTGCGTTAGAAAACACAGTTAAAGAAGGGTTTTTAGTCGCTTACAACGCCACGCTTACCTCTTTTATGCCATTACTTTGCCAATATACGACAAACGAAGGGCAATGCACATTGGGTTTAAGGCAAGCAACAGCTCCTCTATTTATAGAGCAATACTTAGCACAGCCCATTGAGCATTTTTTACCTGAGAACACTCAGCGTAATAAAGTATTTGAGCTTGGCAATCTATGCTCTACACATCGCAAAGCAACGCTTGGGCATTTTATTGTTGTTAATGAAGCCCTGAAAAGTGTAGGAGCAAAACATTTAGTATTTTGCGCCACTAAAAAAGTACGTGCACTGCTGCGCTTATTAGGCGTTAACTGCACTGAAATTGCTGTGGCAAACAGTTTTGTTGTGGAGCATCCGCTAAGTTGGGGAAGTTACTACGCTAATCAGCCTACCGTATGCGTTGTGAGTTTAGAGCAAGCTCACCAACAAGTATTAAATACCCCAATGCTTTATAGTTTGATGCAGCAAAACCACTCAAATATCAATTCTTTGGTAAATGCGTTGGTGAACGTATGAATTACTATAATACCCATGCAATATCGCCATTAATTATTGCTTATAATAAAGAACAAACACTTGAAATTAACGGGGATGAGTTTAACCAGCAAATACAAAAAGTAGTAAAAATACTACATAGCTTTAACGGCAAATGTATCGCTTATAAGCTCGATAATACGCCAGCTTGGCTTGTTATTGATGCCGCTGCTGCAGTTTCTAATAAAGTGGCTGTGCCAATTGCTCACTTTTTTAGTGAACAACAAACTCAATATGTACTAGCTCAATGTGGCGCTAATGTATTTATGAGCGACACACTAAACCCTTTATTTGGGGAGCCGGCTGCATCAATTACTTTATTTGAGTGTTACACATTATATATTTACGAAATCGTTGTAGCTAACCCCGGCAGTTATTTTCCAGAAACTCAAAAAGTAACATTTACGTCAGGATCAACCGGGCAACCAAAGGGCGTGTGTTTATCTGCAAAGAGTCAAATGCAGGTAGCACAATCTCTGTGCGATAAAATTAACATTAAAAAGCCTGTTCATTTGTGTTTATTACCACTTGCTGTATTGCTTGAAAATATAGCCGGTGTGTATGCCCCTTTAAAAAGTGGCGGTACAGTGCATTTAATGCCGTTAAATGAATTAGGCTTTGTTGGTACTGCATTAAAACAGCCCGCACAGCTTATTGCTGCGATTGATAAAGTTAAGCCAAATACGCTTATTTTAGTGCCTGAACTATTAGCATGCTTAGTTACTTTTGCAGAAGATGGTTGGCAACCGCCTAGTTCGTTACAGTTTATTGCCGTAGGTGGTGCGCGTGTCAGCGAAATGCTAATAGTTAAAGCGCGTAGCTTAAACTTACCGGTTTACCAAGGTTATGGACTTTCTGAGGCGGCATCTGTCGTTAGTTTAAATACACCCACAAACGATAACATCCACAGTGCCGGCTCTGTGTTACCTCATATTCAAACCAAAATTGAAAATGGTCAGCTTTTTATAAAAGGCGATTTGTTTTTAGGTTACTTAAACCATCAACCTCACGACAAAAACCAGTGGTATGCAACTGGCGACTTGGTCGAACAGCATCAAAATACCTTATTTATTAAAGGCCGATTAAAAAATCTAATTATTACCAGTATGGGGCGCAATATCAGTGCCGAGTGGCCTGAATCACTATTACTCAGTCAAAGCGGTATTTTACAAGCGGTTGTGTTTGGTGAGGGGCGACCTTTTCTCAGTGCCATTATTTACGCCGATACAAAGCTAAGTAACCCAGCGTTAGCTCAATACGTTAACGAAATTAATAAACAACTACCCGACTATGCTCGAATTCAAAAGTGGCATCGTTTAGCTGCCCCATTCAGTGTGCAACAAGGATTATTAACAACAAATAATCGCCCAAAACGAGATGCCATAAGTAAGCAGTACCATGCTGTATTTGATCAATTTTACCGACTTGGAGAAGTAATTAATGAGTGATTTTTTTAACACCCTTAAAGAGCAAACTAAACAAGAGCAAAACTATCTGCTTACAGCGCCTATTATTCAGCGTGTTTTTAAAGGCGAAGCATCACTTGAAGAATACGCCTCGTTTTTAGCGCAAGCGTATCACCATGTTAAGCACACCGTGCCATTAATGATGTCGGTTGGTGCACGATTAACCGACGATCAAGAATGGCTGCACGAAGCCGTCGCAGAATATATTGAAGAAGAGATTGGTCATCAAGAGTGGGTACTTAATGACATTGCAGCATGTGGTTTTGACAAAGAAACAGTACGGTGTAGTCAGCCGCAATTTGCTACCGAAATGATGGTGTCGTATGCGTACGACTCCATTGCACGTAAAAATCCGTTGAGCTTTTTTGGCATGGTGCATGTGCTTGAAGGCACTTCTATAGCGCTTGCTGATGGCGCGGCTTCAAACATTGCAAATGCTGTGGGCTTACCTAAAAAAGCATTTAGTTATTTAACCTCTCACGGCGCGCTTGATATAGAGCATGTAAAGTTTTTTGAAAACCTAATGAATCAAATAACAGACGAGACGGATCAACAAGCCATAATTCATGGTGCAAAGCGCTTTTATCGTTTATACGGCGATATATTTCGTGGACTCGATGACGAACCATTTTTTAAAGCAAGTGTACAAGGCAAATTGGTATGAGTAGTTCTTTGTGTGTGCTCACTGGTGCAACAGGCGGAATAGGGCAAGCGATTGCTAAAGCCCTATATGCAAAAGGGTGGAAGTTACTACTTGTAGGGCGAAATACCCAAGCCCTTGAAAAACTGAGCCGTGCATGCCCAGACAGTGAAATATTTACGGGCGATTTAACCGACGATACAACACGTATTAACCTAGCAATAAAAGCCAAGCAACTCGGCGGCGTTAAATTACTTATTAATAACGCAGGTATAAATACAATGCAAAGCCTTGAGCACACAAGTAATGAGCAAATAGATAATATGCTCATTACTAATTTGTCGGTGCCTATTAAATTATGCCAGCTATTTTTAGGGCAGTTAGCGTATACCAAAGGCACTATTGTTAACGTGGGATCATCGTTTGGCAGTATTGGCTACCCGTTTCAAACGCTTTATTGCGCCAGTAAATTCGGTTTACGTGGCTTTACAGAAGCGCTCTCTCGTGAGCTTAACGGCTCAGGCATTAAAGTGACCTATTTAGCACCAAGAGCAACAGATACATCTATTAATAGCAGTAAAGCGCGGGCAATGAATAAAGAGCTCGGCAATAAAATGGACTCGCCAGAATTAGTTGCTCAAGAGTTATTAGCTCTTATAAGTTCAAACCAAACAAGGCGCTTTATTGGTTTTCCTGAAAAATTATTTGCACGCATAAATGGCGTATTCCCAAGCGTTGTTGATAACGCTATTGCAAAGCAACTTCCTAAAATTAAACGTTTTTTAAGTTAACAAACACACAAGGGCAAAATTATGTATAAATTTACACTCGCATTTTATTTAATACTAACCTCTGTATTTGCAACTGCAGTAAACGCAGATGAAGCGCAAGACTTAACCGATATTCAACAAAAGTGGGCAATTGCTAATTACGAACTTGAAGGCGATGCGCAAATAGACGCGTTTACGCAACTAAGTGAGCAAAGCGCATTATTTGTTAAAAACTATCCAAGCTCAGCGCAAACACATATTTGGAATGGCATTGTGTTAGCCAGCTTTGCTGGCGCAAAAGGGGGCTTGGGCGCACTTGGTTTAGCAAAAGAAGCAAAAGCGTCACTCGAAAATGCACTCTCGATTGATGGCACTGCATTAAATGGCTCAGCTTACGCAAGCCTTGCAACGCTTTATAGCAAAGTACCTGGTTGGCCAATTGGTTTTGGTGATGACGACAAAGCTGAAAAATTATTTAAACAAGCGCTCGCTTTTAATCTCGAAGGCATTGATACTAATTACTTATACGGTGAATACTTGTATGACGAAGGCGATTATAAACAAGCTAAAGCACGACTACTCGTAGCACAAGCTGCTGGGATTCGTGATACTCGGGCAAAAGCAGATAAATATCGTCAACAAGCAATAAGTCAGCTATTGGCAAAAGTAGATAAAAAATTAAAAAGATAAACAGATAATGCATTTATTACTCGTTGAGGACGATCATTTAGTGGCGCAAGGGCTTATTCGCTCTTTGCGCCAAGAGAGCTACAGCGTAGAGCACAGTGGCACAGTAAAGCACGCCTTAGAGTGCCTTTCTAGTGGTGAGATTGAGCTTGTTATTCTCGATTTAGGATTGCCTGATGGCGACGGCTCGCAAGTTTTAAAGCATATTAAAGCGCAAAAAAAAGTAATACCGGTGGTTATTTTAACTGCTCGCGGCAGTATTGATGACAAAGTCCAAGGGCTCGATATGGGGGCAGATGATTACCTTGCAAAGCCGTTTGACCCCGCTGAGCTATTTGCTCGATTACGTGTAGCAAGTCGGCGTATTAATCAAACACAATCAAGCTTATTACGCTGTGGTGATGTAGTAATGGATACTTCTGCTCATACAGTTAAACTAAGTGGGCAGTCACTTACACTACCTCGAAAAGAATACATGCTTTTAAAAGCGCTAATGGAAAATCAGGGAAGGGTACAATCAAAACAACAACTCGAAAACAAACTTTACCAATGGGGTGAAGAAGTTGGCTCTAATGCCATAGAGGTGCATATTCATCATCTTCGTAAAAAATTCCCTAGTGATTTTATTAAAACCTTACGTGGCATTGGCTACGTGGTTGGTAAGCGTTAGAGTGTATTTGTTTTTCGAGGTTGAAAATGTCTATTCGTAAACGTCTGACCTTAATTTTACTTTCAATGATGGTGCTAACTTGCTTTTTAGCATTAGTAAAAGGCTATCAAAAAAGTATGCACCACGGCGAAAGTTTGCTTGATGATGAACTTAAAATAGTAGCTGGCGTTTTAATTGAGCAACCATTGGCACTAAGCACAGATGCAGTACAAGTAAGTAATAATAGCGCTCAGTTGTTGTATCAAATTTGGCAAAATAATAATTTACTTAGTGGCTCATCGAGTTTAACGAATAACCAAATTAGTTTTAGCGAGGGCTTTCAAACGGCCAATGTAGCAGGGCAGCGTATGCGGGTATTTGTGATGAGTAAAAACACCCGTAAAATCATCGTTGCTGAACCTATGGCAAAGCGTTTTGAATTAGCTGAAGCCGTTATTTTATCTGCAATGTTACCTATGCTATGGGCAGTCCCTCTGCTTGCTATTTTTATTAGCTTTTTTGTTAAATACGCATTAGCCCCTCTTACTCGATTATCTAAGCAGTTGGCGTCTCGCCAAGCTAACGACTTTACGCCAATTAACTGGCAAGTAACTGACGAAGAAATTAAACCTGTTATTAATCGTTTAAACGACTTATTTAAACGCGTAGAAACAGCCTACTTACGGGAGCGCTTTTTTGCCTCAGATGCAGCTCACGAATTACGTACTCCACTTAGTAGTTTAAAAATTAATGTACATAATTTGGCTAATAAACAAAGTAATCTGCAAGACCATCAAGAACTCCAAGCAATGTCACAAGGCATTAATCGCTTAAGTAATATTGTTGAGCAAATGCTAATTTTAGGACGCACTCAGCCTGAACAATGGCAGAGGCAATTTAGCGAACAATCATTGCTAACGATTACTCAGCAAGTCGTATCGGAGCAATACGACAAAATAGATGAAAAAAACCAAACCATTAGTCTTGAAGGCGATGACTTTATTATTGATGGTGATGAGTTTACATTAACCACACTCATCGCTAATTTACTTAGCAACGCCATAAAGTACACACCCAAAAATGGTCAAATTATAATTAAATTAGTATCAAGTAATAACGGCTTTAGTTGGCAAATTGATGATTCTGGTGCGGGTATGACTGAAGAGCAAAAAGAGCGAATATTCAATCGTTTTTATCGCGTAGGTGGCGATCAGCATCCATCAGGCGAGCGAGGTGCCGGTTTAGGTATGGCGATTGTTCAACACATAATTGCTATTTATGGCGCAACTATTCATTTAGCGAATAGCCCTTTAGGCGGACTAACCGTTAAGGTTACTTTTACAGGAGTGAAAAGTGACTAAACGTTTATTTAATCGGTGCCTTTGTTGTTTGCTATTTTTGTCGTTCAATGCGGCGAGTAAAGAGTACCTTATTATTTTAAAAGATCATTTGTTTTATCCCTCGCAAATTACCATTCCCGCGAATAAAAAAGTAAAACTATTGATAGAAAACCAAGATAGCACACCAGAAGAGTTTGATAGCTTTGATCTAAACAGAGAAAAAGTACTCTACCCAAACCGTAAAAGCATTATTTATATAGGGCCGCTTAGTAAAGGGTATTACGAATTTTTTGGTGAGTTTTCGCCCAATACAGCAAGGGGCGTTGTAATAGTTGGTGATGAGGAGGCGCAGCATGCTAATAACTAGTTTAGTCATGAGTCTTAATCAATTGCTACCTGTGGCTATTTTATTAGTGCTACTACAAGTGGTTAAAAAACAAAGCGCTTTAAAAATAGGATCTGCTTTACTAATTGGCGCGCTCATGTCGTTTATGTACATGCAGAGTGCATCATGGGTGAGCCAGTGGTTTGAACATCAAGGGCTAGAGTACTCACAAATAGGGCTATGTATTACTATATTTATAGCCGTATTAGTATTTGCAATAAAACAAAAATCAGCGGCTTTTTATATTGCTGTTATAAGCACAATAACATTGTATTTAAGCCACTATATTATTTACCTCACCAGTTTTTGGCAAAGTAATGATGCAGGGCAAAGCTTATTTATTGGCACTTTATTAGGTGTTGGAATTTGTTTAAGTTTTAGCGTATTGCTGTACTTTTTAATGAATGCAATTAAGCACCGCTTTGGTATGTATCCGCTTTTTACTTTGCTTGCTTTTAACAGCGCGGCTAAGTTATTAGTTGCACTGGATTTGGCAAGCCAAATAGACTTAATTACCAACACCGCAACCGTGTGGGATTTACGCGATGTATTAAGCGAAAACTCTGAGCTCGGGCGCGTACTGCGTGCTCTTGTTGGTTACGAGGCTACCCCTGATCTAATGAGTGTACTTATATATAGTACTAGTAGCGTGATATTTTTATCACTTTGTTATGTTATTTCGGCTTCAATATCTAAGGAACGTGTATGAAAGCACTCAACCTATATTTAGCGCTTAGCTTTACCGTTTTTTGTTTGTTGGTACTTTCAATCCCAGCAAAGGCCGATGGAATTGTTGTTGATAAGGTATATCACCCCTATGTTTTACCTTTTGAGCGAGAGTTTGAATGGCGGTTAGTGTCGCACCAAACAGATAGTGGCAACATACTAGCGCAGCGTTTGGGTGGTGGCGGTGCTATTAACGATACAATGGCACTAGAAGGTTATTTAGTTGGTGAGCGAGATGACAACGGCGACTTTGGTTTAGAAGCTTATGAGCTTGAACTACGCTGGCAATTAATTGAGCAAGGTAAATTATGGGCTGATTGGGGGGCATTATTTGAGCTTGAAAAAAAACATAATGAAGATGTGTATGAAGCAACTTCGGGTTTTGTGATCGAAAAAGAGTTTGGCAAAACAAGCTTAACTATGAATGCTTTTTTGGTTTACGAGTGGGGGCAGGATATACAAAATGAATGGGAAAGCGAGTTTAGAGCGCAATATCGCTATCGATATCGTTCTGCTTTTCAGCCATCTATTGAGGTGTACGTAGGAGAAGACTTTGTTGGCATAGGGCCTGGGTTTATAGGTTTGCAGCGTTTTGATGGACAAAAGCAGTTAAAATGGGAAGCGGGTTTTATCACTGAGATAAGCCAATCAGAAAAAAATCATAGTTTTAGGCTCGCATTAGAATTTGAATTTTAATAACCAAGGAAAGCGGTTTTGGTTGTTTATCACTCTGATTATAGATAGGTACTTGACATATTTTAAAAAATCTATATAGTGGGCTGCAGCTAGAAAGAAAGCATGTAAGCTATAAATCTCCATTTCGATGTTGTATAAGTAATACTTGTAGTACCGTCCTGAAGTTTTTAAAGTACCATCTCATTTTTTGCTACACCCGCTCTTATGAGCATATTTTTTATTTTATATCAGGATATTACAATGTCTAACATCGTATCAGGTACAGTTAAGTGGTTCAACGAGTCTAAAGGTTTTGGTTTCATCGAGCAAGAAAATGGCCCAGACGTTTTCGCACATTTCTCAGCAATCAAAAGCGAAGGTTTCAAAACTTTAGCTGAAGGCCAACGTGTAGAGTTCACTCTTTCACAAGGTCAAAAAGGTCCACAAGCTGATAACATCACAGCTGTATAATTTTACTTTTTAAGTAAAATGAAAAAAAGCGCTTAAGGCGCTTTTTTTGTGTCTGAAATTTGACTCAACCTAAGCTGCACCTATTATTAATGTAAGTTCATCAGTAGGTATCGTTATCATTAAATCCTTCCTTATACTTGTTTTTATATTTATTAGTCATTACGCACAGGCTGAAGATTTCAAGCTCACGGTCTACACTGAGCACTTTTCGCCATACAATTTTGAAAACAAAGCGGGTCAACTTGTTGGCATAAATCTCGATATTGTAAAAGATGTATGCATTGCGTCAGATATTACCTGTGAATTTAAAATACTTCCTTGGAAACGTGCTTACAGCCTAGCCCAAAAAGATAAGCATTCAGGTATTATCTCTATCGCTAAAACATCTCAAAGAACGCCTATTTTTAATTGGGTAGGGCCTTTGGCATCCAGTGAAACATTTTTTTATAAACTTAAAAAAAATACTCAGTTAAAAATGAATAGCTTAAATGAAGCAAAGCAGTTTTCACTTGCTATCGTAAGAGGGGATATTTACGAATCCATAATTAAAAAAGTAGGGTTTGAAGCAGGTAAAAACCTTTTGTCCATAGGTGATGAAAAGCAATATATGCACTTGTTTTTAAATAGTAAAATAGATTTGATTTTAGGCTCTGAATACACCATTGGTTATCAACTTTCGCCTTTTGGGTATAGTGAAGACGATGTCGTTAGGCTGCAGGAATTACCATTACCTGAGATAGCAGGTAACTACATCGCGTTTAATAAATCAGTACCCAATTACATTGTAGAGCGTTTTAATAGGGAGTTTGAAAAGCTTAAAAAGAAGGATAACTTTTCGGCTTATAAAAAACGTTATAAGCGCTAATGTTAGTACTTGTAAGGCAGCCCTTTCTTTTGCTTTATTTTTAAAAATGCAGCTTGCAGTGATTCTATTAAATGCATATCTGTTTTTTTATTCGCAGCTAAATAAGCATCAATTGTCAGCTCATCTATTTTATAAATAAACTTTAAGTGTGCTGGTTTGAGCTTTAGATAATCACTCATCTGCTGCATATATAAAGGATCGTCTACAATTAAATCTACTTTTTTAGCGAGTAGTAAAGAGTATGACTTTTGAATATCAGAGGTTAAAACAACTTCAAACCCCAGTTTTGCGAGGGTTTGTGTTGAAAAATCATTGCGCTGCATAGCAATTTTGTACACTTTAGCTTGTTCAGTAGTGTTTATAATAAGATCATCTCGCTCTGATAGGCCAATAAAGCCTAGTTCAAAACGTCCGACAGGTCCTATCCAATAAAATTTGTCTTCTCGCTCTACAGTGCGTGCAAGGCTGTATATAAAGGTATTTTTAAGCTCATCTGCAATTTTATAAGCACGTGCCCAAGGGTACATTTGAATGTTAGGTGTTAGATCAGCCTCAGCAAATATATCTCTAATAAATTGAGTACCTTCACCTGCTACCTCACCATCAATCAACACCTGGTTTGGCGGTGCTAACTCTGTAACAACAAGGATGGGTTCTTTTGCTTGAACATACACAGAGCAAATTAAAAAAAGAGAATAAAGAATATATTTCACAATAGCGGGTCGTTAGTCGGTTAGCTTAAGTAATATAAGTGTGGCTGAAAATACGAAAAACACAAAAAATATTTATGTGAATTTGTTACTAAGATATTGGTTTATTTGAGTTATATATAACCATAAATAAGGTTAAATAGCTTGAAGGTGGGGGAGTGTATAAATGTGGAAGGCCTAAAACGATAAAAGGGCCTTGCGGCCCTTGGTGAAGTATCGTTCAAGTCAGATAGAGCTTTAACCCCTTAAAGCGCTATCCTCTTGTTTTGCAACACCGGTGTTCATCTCAATAAGTTTCTAAGCTAGCGAGAGGAAAAACCCAGCAATTGCTGCGCTCATAAGGTTAGCCATAGATCCTGCTAACACTGCTCTGAGCCCTAAGCGTGCGATATCCTTCCGCCGACTAGGCGCCATACCGCCTAACCCACCTAGTAAAATGGCTATCGATGATAAGTTAGCAAAGCCACATAGAGCAAAAGTAACAATTGCTTGTGTGTGCGCGCTTAACGTATCGCGATAATTTATAAAGTCTAAGTAAGCAACAAACTCGTTCACTACTATCTTTTGACCAATAAAGCTGCCGGCTATAATTGCTTCATCCCATGGCACACCTAGTAACCATGCTACAGGAGCAAATACATAACCTAATATTTCTTGAAGCGTTAATGTTGGGTAATCAAACCACCCACCAATACCACCTAATAAACCGTTTAGTAGTGCAATTAGCGCTACAAAAGCAAGTAACATTGCACCTACATTAAGTGCTAAATGCATACCGTTTGCTGCACCTGATGCAGCTGCATCAATTACATTTACAGGCTTATCTTCGTCATCTAAATCTAAATCAGCTAAGTTATCTTTAGGCGTTTCAGTTTCTGGCACAATCATCTTGGCCATTAAAAAACCACCTGGAGCAGCCATAAAGCTCGCTGCTATTAAATACTTAAGATCTACGCCAATAATAACGTAACCGGCCATTACAGAGCCTGCCACAGTGGCTAAGCCACCTACCATCACTGCAAACAATTCCGATTTAGTCATTGTTGCTATAAATGGCTTAACTATTAGCGGTGCTTCAGTTTGGCCAACAAAAATATTTGCTGTCGCTGAAAGCGATTCTGTGCGAGAGGTTTTCAATAATTTTTGTAAACCGCCGCCTAAAATCCTAATTATCCAATCCATAATGCCAAGGTGATACAACACAGCAACAAGTGCTGAGAAAAACACGATAACGGGCAAAACTTGAATCGCAAAAATAAAACCTAATGTGTCTTGTGAGGCAAGTGGGCCAAACAAAAACCCAATACCGTCGTTTGCATAACCAATAACCGACGATACGGCTGCTGACATGCTCGTTAACACATTTTTTCCTGCTTCAAAAAACAGGACAAAACCGCCAATAACAACTTGCATCGCAAATGCTATACCAACGGTTCTTAAATTAATTGCCTTGCGATTAGTTGATGCCGCAAAGGCAATGCTTAGTAGCACACACATGCCCACTAAGCTCATAAATGTTGTCATACAAATGTTTCCCGTTGTTATTCTTGTAGTAAATATTTTATCTTACTTTTTATTATATCAATCGCAACGCGGTTCATACCGCCTCGAGTCACAACTAAATCTGCGTTATGCTTAGAAGGCTCAATAAATTGATAAAACATCGGTCTAACAGTTGCTTGATACTGCTCAACAACAGATTGTAATGTTCTGCCTCGTTGCTCCATATCACGTTGCATACGACGCATTAAGCAAATATCTAAAGGCGTATCTATAAACACCTTAATATCAAATTCTTTATTAAGCGCTTTGTCACTCAATAATAAAATACCTTCAACAATGAGTATTTTAGCAGCAGGCACTCGGCGAGTTTTCTCGCTACGTGTATGCTGTGCATAATCATACGTTGGTACTTCAACTGAATTTCCACTACGAAGCTGTGTTAAATGCTCAAGCATTAACGCATGTTCAAATGCATCAGGATGGTCGTAATTCGTTTGCGTACGATGCGCCATCGGTAAATGCGACTGATCCTTGTAGTAAGCATCTTCTTCAATAATGGCGATAGCGCCTGGTTCAAGCTCATTAACCAATTCATTGTATATAGTTTGGCTAAAAAGAGATTTGCCCGACGCAGACGCGCCTGCAATAGCTATAATAGTAGTTCGTGTCACTAAAGTTCTCACCCACACAGAAGGATATATTGTTGGTAGATCACAATAGCAAAAAAGACACGATTAATCTCTTTTGCTTCGCTTAAGAATGCAAATTTATAATGTTTAGGTTTTATGAAACAGGACTTTTGTCCTGTACGGAAAAATCGATCAGCGGATAAAGTAACCACCTAGAATCAAAGTGAGGTCAAAATGGCAAGAGCAATTATCTTAATGGCAGATAGCCTAGGAATCGGTGCAGCACCAGATGCAGATAAATTCGGCGATCTTGGGGCTAATACATTCGCTCACTTACTAAAAGCATATTACGACGAAACAGGCGCTGCATTATCGCTTCCTAACCTATCAAAACTTGGGTTAGTGGATGCATGTGAAGCTGCCGGTGGAGAACCGTGTTTAATTTCAGACCGCCAAGCTTCTCAAGGGGCATGGGGTTACGCTAAAGAATTATCTAGCGGAAAAGACACGCCATCAGGTCATTGGGAAATGGCAGGAGTACCTGTGTTATTTGATTGGGGATATTTCCCAAAAACACAGCCAAGTTTCCCACAAGAATTTATAGACGAGTTTATAGCTCGTACTGGTATTCCTGGCATTTTAGGCAACTGCCATGCATCGGGAACAACCATTTTAGAACAGCTAGGTGAAGAGCACGTAAAAACAGGTAAACCAATCTGTTACACCTCAGCTGATAGCGTGTTTCAAATAGCCGCGCATGAAGAGTCATTCGGCCTAGAGAAGCTTTATCAAGTTTGCGAAATCGCACGGGCGCTACTTGATGAAATGAATATAGGACGAGTGATTGCGCGGCCATTTTTGGGTTCAAATAGCCAAGACTTTGCTCGAACGGGTAATCGTCGCGACTATTCAGTGCTTCCGCCAGCACCAACATTGCTAGATGTGTTAGCAAAAGACGGCGGCGAAGTAATTAGTATTGGTAAAATTTCAGATATTTACGCGCATCAGGGCATAACCCAAAAGCATAAAGCACCTGGGCTTATGAACTTGCTAGAAAAAACCAGCGAAGTAATGAAAAGCGCACCAGATCATAGCTTAATCTTTACTAACCTAGTTGATTTTGATGAAAAATTTGGTCATCGCCGTAACCCAGTAGGTTATGCAAAAGCATTAAAAGAATTTGATGACTATTTACCAACTATACTAAAACAGTTAAACGCAGATGATATATTAATGATCACTGCAGATCACGGTTGTGACCCAACCTTTCCAGGTTCTGAGCACACTCGCGAATACGTACCGGTTATTGCATATAAACCAGGTATGAGTAACACACCTCTAGGTGAACGCAACAGCTTTGCAGATATCGGTCAAACACTGGCACAGTGGTTTAACTTATCTGCGCTTGATTACGGCGACAGTTTTTTAAATGAGCTAACAACGCCAAATAAGAAGGAAAACAATTAATGAGTACTCCGCATATCAGTGCAAACGTTGGTGATTTCGCCGAAACAGTATTAATGCCAGGCGATCCGCTACGTGCGCAATATATTGCTGAAAACTTTTTAGATGATGCAGTACAAGTTACAGGTGTTCGTAACATGTACGGTTTCACTGGTACTTACAAAGGTAAGCCAGTAAGCATCATGGGTTCAGGCATGGGCATTCCATCAATGTCTATTTATGCACGTGAGCTAATTGTAAGCTTTGGCGTTAAAAATATTATACGTATTGGTACGTGTGGTGGTATTGGCACAGATATCAAAATCCGTGACGTAATTTTTGCACAAGGTGCAAGCACAGATTCAAACGTAAACCGTGCACGTGTTCGTGGCTACGATTTTGCTGCTATTGCTAACTTTGACCTACTTTTAAACGGTGTAAACGCCGCTAAAGAGCTAGGAATAGAAGCAAAAGTAGGTAACGTATTTACAACCGACACTTTCTACCAAGCAGACGACTCGTTCTACAAAGACTTAGACAAGTTAGGCATGCTAGCAGTAGATATGGAAACAGCCGGTTTATATGGCGTTGCAGCTGAATACGGCGCAAACGCAATGGCATTATTTACAGTAAGTGACCACGTAATCACCGGTGAAGCAACACCTGCTGATGAGCGTCAAAGCACGTTTAACGAAATGGTTAAAATTGCATTAGAGTCAATAGCTTAAATAATACATAACAGTTCCTTGGTAACGTATTCACTAAGTTTTGGAGACACGCCCAAAGTGAAGTGAGACTAACCTCCAAAGCCGCATTTTATGCGGCTTTTTTTATGCCTGAAGAAAACTGATAGCAGCTTCTAATTACTTATACCAATTCGCTTAATTAAGTGATCTATTTTGAGGATGGAAAAACGTGTTGATAGCTAGGCAAAAAATTCGCTATTTAGTTGTTCTAAATGAGAATTTTTTAACGCAGGTAGCGACACGTTTAGCCCCTAAAAATGATTAAGTATTATTTCGGGTTGGTATTAATTCAACCATCTAAAAACTGCGTTTTTAAACGCCTGCAAGCAGCGCGTCTACAGGTAAATTAAACTGCTGAGTGTAAGTTTTCCACGTAGGCGCAGAGCTTGCTCGCGCGAGAAGCACTTAAGCTAACTACTCTAAAAGCGCAGCATCTCTAAACCTATTTGTGTATAACAGCCCTAAAAAACAATATGCACGCAGAGAAGAAAAGGAGGAGCAAATGAGAAGAGCAAAACCAATGCTGACTCGGCATTATAAAAGTACAAGCGTTGCTTTAAAAGCTTGTAACCTGCGCGAATAGCTGTGTTTATACCAAGTTTAGAGTATGACTTGTTGCTCATGTTAGAAGCACAGTTTCTGATTGTTTTTATTATTTTAACTTCTAAGCTCTTCTCTAAAAGCGCAGCGTCTCTAAACCTCTTTGTGAATTAATCACTTTTGATCTTAGCTCTACGCTAGAGCTGAGTTTGTAGAGCGCAGTTAAGCTTCTAATTACACAACAAACTTTACCTTTAAAAACAAAAAAAGGGCCAAGGCCCTTTTTTATGGTGTTGCGCCTAATCATACAGGCCAAATTCTGAGTGCTTAAACAACTTCACCAGCCACTATCGTATTAAAGCTGTCGTTGTCATGCAGGCTTGCAAATGCGCTCTCATGTAATAATTCATTACGTAAGTTTGGAGAGTATTCAAGTGCCATTTTAATATCGGCTAAGGCATCAGCATGCTTATGTGTTAGTGCATAAGCACATGCTCGTTGCCAATAGGCATAACCATAGTCACTATCTATATCAATAGCTTGATTACACAGCTCAATGGCTTGTGCTGTTTCATTAATTTCTAGTAGTGCATCGGCTTTATAAGCAATGGCTTCCACATCTTCAGGTTTGCGATTGAGTATTTCGTCAAAAATTTCAATTTTATTTGCAAAATCACTTTCTAGGTTTGCGCGCATCCACAACGAATGAACTTCGTTAGTCACCGATATGCGCTCTTGGTTGCTGAGTATTTCTTCTGAGCGAACGCGTAGTTTTTCTTCAAGAATTTTTAATCGGTCTTCATACTCGTCTGTAATTACACTCACACGCGTATTTACAATATCTTCTACTTTGTTTTTAACATCGCGCAACGAGTTCCAACCCACTAAAACTAAAATCGACGCCGTAGCGGTAATTATAAAAAACACATTATTAATGGTGTCTGTAGTGTACGTTAATGCGCGATCGGCAGTATCAAGCTGCGCATGAGTAACCTGCTTAGTTACATCTTCACGAAGCTTTTGCTGATCTTGCCTAACTGCTTTTAGCTCATCTAATATGTAGCGCTCCATTAGCGGCTTATACATAGGCTCTTTGAGTTGTTGAAGAGCTTGTTGCTCTTGTTGTGCTGTAGGTGAAGCTGGTTGCTTTTCAGCAGAGTTCACTATGCCTGAAAACAAATTTAAACAAACAAAAAGTACAGATAGGTAATAACGCATTGGTACGCCTAATTAAATTAATTACTGTAATAACTTTAACATGCAGGGCTTAATGGCACTAGGGCGTGTTGTTCTTTGTGGATTAAAATTGACCTAATTTAGATAGGAGCAATAGTTGTAAAATTTATTTAGCCTAGTGAGCTTAGCAATAATAGGGTAAAGCGTGAGCATATTACCCATGCTCAGGTAATTTGAGTAAAAATAGGCAAAAAAAAACCAGCTCAAGGTGAGCTGGCAAAAACTGCTTAAAACAACAATATGTCGTAGGGATTCACAGGAGAACAACTTCATACTAACTGAATCTTTATGAACAAATACTTAATTTAATTCAACTAGTTAAAAATATAAGAATACTCAAAGTATTCGGTTTATAAAGTAAAGGTGCATTGGGCTTAAGTAATGCACCTTTATCATTATAACTATCTAACTACAATTTCATGGTGAAGGGGGGTATTCCAATGTGCGCTTTAGTAAACTAAAGCCACTTTCAAACCCTTCACATACCAATACGCCGAAATTTTTCAATTCGATCACAGGTCTAGTAAAAAGATTAAGGTTAATTCACCGATATTTAAATTTTTATTTTGCGTAATGCTTTATATGAGCGCCATCTGACTTTTTTACTATTATTTTAAACGCGACTTTAAGCCTATTGTTAAATACATCATTAACGTAAGGGCAATCAAAAATATAAATTGGAGCAATCGTTTTAAATAGTATGTTGAGGCTGGCGTAGCATAATTTATACGCCTATATTAAGGATACGTAAGCACTTAGGTAGGCACGCTGAGTAAAAAGTAAGCCTATTAAATAAAAATAACCGTTACTTTTTAAAAAGTTATAAACACATAAGCAATAATACTGATTGTTTAAGTATTTTACTTTTCTATTTTAAGGATTTCACAATGAGCAAGCCAACAGCGGGTAAATGCCCTGTTATGCACGGTAGTAATTCAGTTGTTTCTAAAGTAAACACCGATTGGTGGCCAAACACACTCAACTTAGACATTCTTCATCAACACGATACTAAATCAAATCCATACGGCACTAATTTTAACTACGCAGAAGAATTTAAATCTCTAGATTTAGACGAAGTAAAAGCCGACTTAAAAACCTTTATGACCGACAGCCAAGATTGGTGGCCTGCCGATTGGGGCCATTACGGTGGTTTAATGATTCGTATGGCATGGCACTCAGCGGGTACGTACCGTTTATCTGATGGTCGTGGTGGCGCAAGTACCGGTAATCAACGTTTCTCGCCTTTAAATTCATGGCCAGATAACGCAAGCTTAGATAAAGCACGCAGACTTTTATGGCCACTTAAGAAAAAATACGGTAACAAACTCTCATGGGCCGATTTATTTATTCTTGCTGGTAATATGGCATACGAATCAATGGGTCTTAAAATTTATGGTTTTGCGGGCGGCCGTGAAGACATTTGGCATCCAGAAAAAGATATTTACTGGGGTGCAGAAAAAGAATGGTTAGCACCAAGTGATGAACGCTACGACAATGTAGAAAAACCAGACACCATGGAAAACCCATTAGCCGCAGTACAAATGGGCCTAATTTACGTTAACCCTGAAGGTGTTAATGGTATACCCGATCCACAAAAAACGGCAGATCACGTACGTGAAACATTTGCTCGCATGGCGATGGACGATGAAGAAACCGCAGCGCTAACAGTGGGCGGCCATACAGTAGGTAAAACTCACGGTAATGGTAAAGCAGAGCACTTAGGTCCAGAGCCAGAAGCAGCAGACGTACACGAGCAAGGTTTAGGTTGGAACAGCACCAAAGAAGGCGGCTTTGGTCGTCATACTGTAACTTCTGGCCTTGAAGGCGCATGGACCACACACCCAACTACATGGGATAACGGATACTGCCACTTACTTTTAAATTACGAATGGGAATTAACAAAAAGCCCAGCTGGCGCTCATCAGTGGGAACCTGTAAATATTAAAGAAGAAGACAAACCAGTAGACGTAGAAGACCCATCAATTCGTTTAAACCCAATGATGACCGATGCCGATATGGCCATGAAAGTGGACCCTGCGTACCGTAAAATTATTGAGCGTTTTTATAACGACTTTGAATACTTCTCTGATGTATTTGCACGCGCATGGTTTAAGCTAACTCACCGCGATTTAGGTCCTAAAGCATGTTACTTAGGTAAAGACGTACCAAGCGAAGACCTAATTTGGCAAGATCCTATTCCTGCAGTTGATTACACATTATCAGACGATGAAATCACAAGCTTAAAAGCACAGCTACTTGATTGCGGTGTAAGTGCAAGTGATTTAATAAATACAGCGTGGGATAGTGCACGTACGTATCGTGGTTCTGATAAACGCGGTGGCGCAAATGGCGCACGTATTCGTTTAGCACCACAAAAAGATTGGCAAGGTAACGAACCTGCGCGTTTAGCAAGTGTACTTAGTGCCCTTGAAAAAGTACAAGCGGGTTTATCTAAGCCAGTAAGCATGGCTGATTTAATCGTATTAGGTGGCACAGCGGCTGTAGAGCAAGCTGCAAAACAAGCCGGTGTTAATGTAACAGTACCATTTGCACCAGGACGAGGGGACGCAACAGACGAAATGACTGATGCAAAATCGTTCGATCCGCTTGAGCCTGTTCATGATGGATTTAGAAACTACCTTAAAAATGACTTTAGCGTATCCTCAGAAGAGCTATTGTTAGAGCGCAGCCAATTAATGGGCTTAACAGCACCAGAAATGACTGCACTTATGGGCGGCATGCGTGTACTAGGCACAAACTACGCAGGCACTAAGCATGGTGTATTTACTGATAATGTAGGCACGCTATCTACCGACTTTTTTGTAAACCTAACCGACATGGCTAACAACTGGAAGCCACTAGAGCCAGGTATATATAATATTGTTGAGCGCAAAACAGGCACCATTAAATGGACTGCCACACGCGTAGATTTAGTGTTTGGTTCAAACTCTATTTTACGTGCCCTAAGTGAGTTTTATGCACAAGACGATAATAAAGAACGTTTTGTACATGACTTTGTAAATGCATGGGTAAAAGTAATGAACGCAGACAGGTTCGATCTTAAATAATCTGTACGCTAAATAAAAACGGGGGAGTATTGAATACTCCCCCGTTTTTTATGCGTTTTAATTTCACGGCTAGATAAGCCCGCTTTTTTTAAAGCAATAAAACTTATAAAAGTGCAAAAAGCTTTTGTAGTTGTGGCATATATTCGCTCACAAGTTCAAGGTTGTTTTCGCTTACTAAAGATTCTGTAGACTCCTCAGCTGCGCTTGACGATTTACCAAACGAACCCATTAATGAGCTAGCGCCTTTATCTTTAGCACTTTTCATACTTTGAAAACCGCCCATTACTTTATTAGCAGTTTCTTGGTTATCAGCCGAAAGGCCCGACTTAAGATTTTCGATATAAGCCATTGATACTTCAGAACCTACAGTTACTAGCTGCTCTGGCGTAAAACCGTAACGGTTTGTAACACTCGCAAAGCTTTTGTATAGGTCTTGTTCTTTAATCATGCTTAATGCACTGTTAGCTAAAGAGCTTTGTTCGCCAACACTTTGATCTGCAGAACCACCTAGCATACTTGCTAAATCTAAGTCTTTTAACGACTCTTGGCTGCTTGCCCAGCTAGTCACAGCTGGCAGTGCTTTCATATAGCTTTGAAGTTGACCTTCGTTAATATCCTCTGCAAGGCTTGAGAAACTCATCGCTAATAAGCTAAGTGATACAAGTATTTTTTTCATTGAGCATTTCCTAGTATTAAAGTAGTGCCAATTAGAAGCTAATAAGCAACACTTGCCAACACAAAATAAAATATTGGCTGATTTATAGTACAATTTATGAGAATTTATTTAAGTTCTAAGAATTTAGTTGATTCACCACAAGCTAATGTACTGATGATATAATGTATTTTTGACAAATAGAGCTGAACACAATGTTAACAATTTCAAATACTGTCACTATCGATGAATGGGAACTAGAGCTCACAGCTATTCGTTCGCAAGGTGCCGGTGGTCAAAATGTTAATAAAGTAGCAAGTGCAATTCATTTACGTTTTGACATTAACCGCTCTAAATTACCTGACTTCTACAAAGAACGCTTACTTGCATTAAATGATACAAGAATTACCAAAGACGGCGTCTTAATCATTAAAGCGCAAAGCCACCGTACCCAAGAGCTAAACAGAGAAGATGCCCTTAAGCGTTTAAAGGATTTAATCCTTAGTGCTACGGTAGTTAATAAAGCGCGTCGAGCCACCAAGCCCAGCCGTAATTCACAGCGAAAGCGCATGGACAAAAAAACCAAGCATGGGCAAAACAAAGCGCTACGCGGCAGCATAAAGTTTTAGCTTTAAATGATATTAATAAAGTAGATAAGGGACTTGATATTTACATGCATGCACTATTTTTACACCGTATTGCTTGTATAAAAATATAAGTGAGGATTAGCCTCACTTATAATAACTATTAATATTTACTTAGCCATCTCTAAATCAGATTCTGCATCTGCCAACATTGCAAACTCTTCATCAGCGCTTTTAGCAACTAAGTGTTTTGAGCTGTAGCCAAAGTAATATACGGCGCCCACAATAAACAGCATTATAGTGTATAAAAATGCACGAGGGTCGAACGCATACACACCCGTTAATGCTATAAGCGAAAGCACTAAAGCAATACTTGAAGTTACTACACCACCAGGGGTTTTATACGGGCGAGGTAAATCAGGTTGTTTAACGCGTAGTAAAATATGGCTCAGCGCCATTAATGCATACGATACCGTTGCACCTACTACAGCCATTGCAAGTATTAAATCACCCTCACCACTAAGTGATACTAAAAAACCAAATATGGCAGGTACAATCAACGCACGTGCTGGCACTTTGCGATTAGTTGTAATCGACAACGAACGCGATAAATATCCGGCTCTAGATAAAGCAAACACTAAGCGACTATAACCATAAATAATAGAGAAAAACGAAGCAACTAAACCCGCAAGCCCTAATATATTTACTACAGTTGCTAAGGCCTCACTACCCGATGCATTTAATGCATCAACCAAAGGTACAGCACTTGCGCCCATTGCAGCAGCACCGCCAGCGCCAGGCACTAAAACAACAACTAAAAAAGCAGTAAATAACAAAAAGATCATTGCACCAATAATGCCTTTTGGCACATCTTTAGCGGGATCTTTTGCCTCTTCTGCAGCAAGCGGTACACCTTCAACCGCTAAAAATAACCACATGGCAAACGGTAATGCAGCCCAAACCCCGTACCAACCTAAAGGTAAAAACTCACTGGCTCCCACTGCATCGGTTACGGGGACGTCAAATAAGCGTGATGCATCAAAATTTGTAATTAAAACAAAAGCCGTTGCAATAATAGCTAATACTGCTAAACCACTTATTACCATCATTACTTTAAGTGCTTCTCCTACGCCTGCTAAATGAATTCCCACAAATAGTAAGTAAAATAATGCATATACCCATGGTCCATTAAATCCGGTAAGGGCTTCAACTGCAGAGCCTATAAAAATAACAATAGCAGCGGGTGCTAAGGCGTATTCAATTAATACCGCAAGCCCGGTTAAATAGCCTCCCGCAGGCCCCATAGCTTGGCGCGCAAAACTATAACCACCACCTGCTGCAGGTATTGCAGCTGACATTTCAGCAAGCGACAATACCAGCGCTAAATACATAACTGCCATTAACACTGCAGCAATGGCAAAGCCACCCCAACCCGCTTCGGCAATACCAAAGTTCCAACCTGCAAAGTCACCCGATATTACATACGACACACCCAAACCTGCGAGTAATAACCACCCCGCAGTACCTCGTTTTAACTGTCTTTTAGCAAGGTACTCTGTATTATTAGTAGACATAACCCTTCTCCGTTGATGTTTAGTTTTTATTGTTTTATTTCATGTGTTTTTAATTAAAATTACTCAGCAATTAAAAAGTTAGTGGTTGAAACCTGATGCTCAATTACATCGTCTTGTGTACGGTCTTTTAAATTAACCCCAGTTAGTTTTAGTTTTTTAGCTTCACGTAATAAGTACAGCGCACGCCTAGCCGCTTCTGTATAAGGTAGGCCTGCTGGGCGAATATTCGATATGCAATTACGACATGCATCGTTAAGTCCTGTTTTAGGCTCCCATGTTAAATACAAGCCAAGGCTATCTGGCGAACTAAGTCCTGGGCGCTCTCCTATTAACACCATAACCACCTGCGCATTTAGCAACTCACCTATATCGTCGCCAATTGCTACTCGACCTTGTTCAACCAAAGTAATGGGGGCAATTTTAAATTGCTTGTCTGTTGTAAGGTGCGCTAATAGCTCTGTTATAAATGGGCATGCATTTTTTTGTACCGCTAACGAGGAGAGTCCATCAACCACTACAATCGCTAAATCGTATTTAGCCTGTGTAGTGTGCTTTTGTTTATTCATATAGCTGAGAAGTATTTGCCTACCATTTTCATCAAGCTTGCGGCCTAAATCGGGTCGCTGAAGGTAAGTAACCCTGTCAACAGCTTGGCTGTGTAAATGCAGGGGAGGGGCAACATCTTTTAATACGCTAATACTGCCTAGTTGCTCAGTCATTTCGTTAATATCAAGCGGAAAACTCACTGCATCGCGCGCTTGTGCATGAGATAGCTGAAAAGCCAGCATTTCTGAGGTTGGCAAACTTATACCCGCACGCCCAAGCCCAATACGGGCGTCGGTAAAACGGCGTAAATCACTCCAAGGATTGTGCACTACATTACCGTTATTTTTATGCTTGTTTACTGAGTCATCTAAAGGAGTGCTCTGTTTTAAACGTGATTTCATGAGCCACCTCCAGTAATTGCACCCAGAGGTTTAGCAAAAGCGGGAGGCAAGGTATCTGAAAGTGTAATATCGGCAGTGCTTTGCATTATTTTCATTTTGCTTAGCCATGCTTCAAACTCAGGGGCAGGTCTAGAGCCAAGTACACGGCGAACATATAATGCATCATGAAACGACGTAGTTTGGTAATTAAGCATAATATCGTCAGAGCCAGGTATTCCCATTACAAACGAGCAACCAGCAACACCTAATAGCGTAAGCAAGTTATCCATATCGTTTTGATCAGCCTCTGCATGATTGGTGTAACACACATCGCATCCCATCGGTATACCTAGTAACTTAGCGCAAAAATGATCCTCAAGTCCTGCTCGGGTAATTTCTTTACCATCAAACAAATATTCAGGGCCAATAAACCCCACCACGGTATTAACCAGTAACGGGTTAAACTTACGAGCAACGGCATAAGCGCGAGCTTCACACGTTTGCTGATCAAGCTCATGATGCGCATTTGCTGAAAGCGAACTGCCTTGCCCAGTTTCAAAATACATTACATTATTGCCAACAGTGCCGCGCTTTAAACTCAAAGCCGCATCTTGCGCTTCAGCTAAGGTATTTAAATTAAAACCAAAACTTGAATTAGTAGCCTCTGTGCCACCAATCGACTGAAATACTAAATCAACCGGTGCGCCAGCTTCTATACATTCAATCGTGTTAGTAACATGGGTGAGTACACAGCTTTGGGTTGGTATTTCATATTTTTGAATAACATCATCCATTAACGTCATTAACTTAATGGCTTGGGCAACGTTATCGGTTGCTGGGTTTATACCTATTACTGCATCGCCATTACCGTATAGCAAACCATCAAGCATGCATGCAGCAATACCATTAATATCGTCAGTTGGGTGATTTGGTTGTAAACGTGTAGATAAATGCCCGGGGAGGCCAATAGTATTTCTAAAAGCGCTCGTAACATGGCACTTTTTAGCAATTAATATGAGATCTTGATTGCGCATTATTTTGCTAACAGCAGCAGCCATTTCCGGCGTAATACCTTGCCTTATACTTGCAAGTACAGCAGGTGTTGCAAAGTCACTTAAAAGCCAATTACGAAAATCGCCTACGGTTAAATGTGCAATAGCCATAAAGGCATTTGCATCGTGCTCGTCAATAATTAAGCGTGTAATTTCGTCATCTTCGTAGGGAATAAGTACCTCATTTAAAAATGTTTTAAGAGGTATATCCGCCAATGTCATTTGTGCCACAGCACGTTCTTGTGCTGATTGTGCAATTACGCCCGCTAAGCGATCACCCGAACGCTGCGGTGTAGCTTTAGCCATTAACTGGGCTAAGTTCTTGAATTTATAAGTATGTGTACCTAAAGTGTAACTGTACGCTTGCCCCATGATTTACTCCACATAACTAATATGATCAACCTTGGTATAGGTTTTGCTGCATCTTTAGCTATAAATCAATATTGAATAGTTACAAGACAGCTTATTTTGTACCAAGTAACTATCGAATTTTGGCAAAAGATTCTTTATTAAACCAATTCAATTGGTTACACACGCAAAGCGGTGTTAACTTAAGCATAATGAAAGTGTAACGAAAAAGAGCATCCCCGATATGGCGCAGCAAAGTAGCTTTAACGCACCACTAAAGAGCAAGGTGCAAACACACGATATAGACGAGCAAGCGCATAGCCTTACTCAATGGCAGCAAAAATACGATCAAATGAGCGACGGCAGCTTTTATGGTTGTATTGAAGAAACGGATTACGCCAATATTCATGTGTTTAAAGAATACACTGAGCGAGCGCTTCGTCAGCAATGTAACATAGCCCCTAATTCGGTTTGGCTCGGCATTCCTTGTCAGTCACAGCAAAGTAAAATTAATGGTTTAAGTGTGGCAAGTAATCAATTTATGTGCCGTACCAGTGATAACGACTTTGAGTTGATAACCCCTGAGCAATTTAATATTTATGGTTTGGTAATCGATTGGAACTCAATTGAATATATGGCGCAGCTCCAAGGCGTAACATTGAAAAACCTGGCATCTGCACAATCAGCTCGTTTATCGGTGAGCAACTCATCTTTGCAAACGGCAAGACAAATAATTAATAGCATGGTTGTAGGCAAGGGCTTTGGACTTAGAACCGAATCACAACAAGATATGCTAAACATGTTGGCACTACACTTATTACAAGCAGACAATACGCAGCAAAATATTGCGCCAAGTTATAAACACCGCAAAGCCGTAGTAGATAAAGTAAAAGATTACGTGGCCACAAATCCACAAAACCCAATAACCATAACCGAGCTGTGCGAGCTTTCCTTTGTAAGTAGGCGCACACTTCAGTATAGCTTTGAGAGTATTTTAGGAATTAACCCTTTGCGGTTTTTACGTTTAACACGCTTAAATAACGTAAGGCGGGAACTAAAAAAACCAAACCAAGATAAGCCCATTTCAGTAATAGCAGCCAATTGGGGATTTTGGCATGCGGGACAATTTGCTAAAGATTACACGCAACTATTTGGTGAAAACCCATCACAAACAGTTAAAAATAATAGTTTTAAAGGTTAAAAACTACACTTCTAACGTGAGCACGTTTCTTCTACAGACCATACTTTAACTTGAGTTAAACACCTGTGGACGCGCAGCTTGCTGGCGTTTAAAAGCACCGCTTTTACATTTAGTCGGATGCATTAGTAAACAAGTAATTAAATCACCACCGAGAAGTGAAGGAGAAAACAAGGAGTAGTGACTAACCATTACTCGTGTTTTCTTTGTGTAGTGCACAGCGCATCGGTGAACTCGGTGGTGAAATATCATATAACTTAAACAAATGGACTTTGTCTGCTCATTTACTCCTCTTTTTCTTCTCTTTGTGCATTCATATTTTTAAGGGCTGTTATTCACAAAGAGGTTCAGAGGCGCTGCGCTTTTAGAGGATAGCTTGGGAGTTAAAATAATAAAGAACTAAAAGTAAAAGCGAGGTATAAAACCTCACCTACATCGTGCAAACACCGAACCCGTAGGTGCGAATTTATTTCGCGCTCATGTAACGGGGGTTTAAATGCTTTAAAGTAACAGCGAGGTATAAAACCTCGCTTACTATATTCAAAAGCCCTATTTGATCGGTGCTAATTAAGCCGCGATTAAATAGGACTCTTGTCCTGAATGCTTGTTGTTGCGTTTAAACGAGCCTTTGCCTTTTTTAGCTTTAACTACTTGTGGTTTAAATAATTTAGAGGTGACCATTGCCGCTAGTGCATTGTGGTTTATAACGCCTCGCCCTGTGTCTACCGCGCTGGTATTTGCGATTTTTGTTTTAGATTTTTTAGTCATATATTTCCTATAAACTAATGGTTATTTTAAGTTAAATAATAAAGAGGCTTTTATATTGGCCTATTTAAGAGATGGAGATTGTAGGCTTAATTTTCAACCGCGCAAGTATTTTTAACATCCATTTGGTAGTTTTTTAATAATAAAAAAGCATAAAAAAGCGCAGTTAATAACTGCGCTTAATATTACTTTAGTTTGCTTGATAAATTAAAAACTAAAGCTTACTTTTGCGTAGTACGTTCTGCCGTCAAAGCCGTATGGCAATGCGCGTACTGGGTATTTAAATGCGCCGTTGGTGATAAAATTAAGTACTTCGTCATCACCTAATTCATCTGGTGTTTCGTCAAATACGTTATCGGCACCTACCGAAAGCGCAAACATGTCATTAATTTGGTAACTAACATTTAAATCAACTAACACAGCAGACTCAACCGTACTTGTTGGTTTAAATGACCCCGTAGGCGAAAGCTCACCTGGTAATGAAATATGGTCGTTACCAAAGTATTTTACGTCTGTTTCGCCAAAGTAGTTAAAGCGAATGGTTGATGTGTAGGCATCGCGTTCGTAGTCAAACGTAAGCGTTGCACGTTCGCTCGGTTGTCCGTCGGTAAAAAAGCTACGTTGTAAATCATCAAAAGCAACCGCTTCAGGAATACCGTCTTCTGCGTTTACGCTGTCAATTTTAGTATCGTTTAGGTTACCTGCAAAGGTTACTCCTAAATTACCGCCTTCAACTTCAGTGCGGTACGATGCAATAATATCAACACCTTGCGTAGTAGAATCAACCGAGTTTGAGAAGTAGTTAGCTTGCACTGCACCAGTTGCTTGTAGCGCTGCAACCGCTTCTGAGCTAAACGATACATCGTCAGCCGAAAGTAAGCTGCCAAGTGTAATACGGTCTTCAATTTCTACACGGTAAAAATCAACCGTTAACGAAAGCTCGCTTGTTACATCGTAAACAAAACCAGCACTGTAGTTTGTTGATGTTTCAAGCTCTAAGCTATCTACGCCTAGCGCACTTGGGAAAGCGGTCCCTGTGTTTGCTGTGAACGACTGCGTTAATGTGCCGTCTGAGCCTAAGTTAGTTGTAAAAGCTGTATAACCACTTTGTTGAAGTGATGGCGCTCTAAAACCAGTAGACAGTGCACCACGTACTGCAAAGTCATCTGAAAATTCATAACGTGTTGCTAATTTACCAATTAAATCATCCCCAGCATCTGAGAAATCTTCATAGCGTAGCGCACCACTTACGTTCCATGCGTCGGTGATCATAGTTTCTACGTCTACATAAACTGCGTAGCTGTTACGGTCGCTATCGTTAGCCGCTTCAGGGCGAAGGCCGTTATAAGCTTGAAAACCACACTGTGCAAATTGATCCGGATCGTTTACTGATGGGTACGAGGTATCCATATTTGCTAACCCACACGCGTATGATGCTTCATCGCCAGGCATTATTTCGTAGTTTTCTTTACGGTATTCGGCGCCTACTGTTACATATAAAGGCTCACTACGGCCAATATCTACAATACCGTTTACATCAAGGTTAACCGTTGTTTGATCGAATCTAAAACCACCTGAGTAACCGCCAGTAGGGCCTGAATTTGCTGCAATATCGGCATCGCTTGCACTTGGGTTGTTAAATAAATACTCAGCCGCGTAAGAAGCATTTAATGTATTGCGTGATGTAAAATCGTATTGGTTTTCACCATAAACAGCCGATACATCGTAAGTCCAATCTGTGTTTATATCGCCTTTAAACCCAAGTGCTACTGAAATATCTTGTGCTTCGTTATATATGCGCGGTAAAAAACCATCACTATATACTTGGGTTACGTTTTTAGAGGCTTCGTTAAAATTACGGTAAAAACCATTACCCAGCGCCGTGCGCTCAGAGTAGCCACCAAACGAGTAAAGCTCGCCGTCGCCCATTGGTAATGCCATGTTGTAAAATAACGACGTAAATTCACTTTCTGAGTTACCTTGGCCCCAGCGTACATCTTCACTTAGCGTACCTGGTTCAACATTAAGCGAACCACCCGTATCGCGCTCTGCACGATTAGTGCCGTCGGCATCACGGTACTCAAGCGATAGGTTAATGAAGCCGCCTTCGTTACCTAATTCAAAACCACGGTTTAAACCTGCTGAAATAGTGTCGCCGTCACCTTCACTTGTGCCGCCGTATTGTACAAAACCCGTTGTAATACCGGTTGAGTTATTAAGAGATAAGTTAATAACACCTGCAATAGCATCAGAGCCATACTGCGCTGCAGCGCCGTCGCGTAACACTTCAACACCTTTAAGCGCCGTTAGCGGAATGGCATTCATATCAGTACCCGCAGCGCCTGCGCCTACTGTACCGTTAAGGCCAAAAATTGATTGGTTATGACGACGTTTACCATTTACTAATACAAGGGTTTGATCTGGTTGTAAGCCACGAAGTGTTGCGGGTCTAAATAAATCTGAACCGTCTGATACTTGTGTACGCGAAAAGTTAAATGAAGGCGCTGTCGCTTGAAGGCTTTGGCCTAATTCGGTAAAACCACCTTTAGTTAAATCATCCGCGTCAATTAAATCAATAGGAGAAGAAGACTCTGTAGAGGTACGGTTAGATACACGCGATCCTAATACAGATATTTGCTCTATGTTTTTAGCAGCTTGCACTGGTGCTTCTTCAGCGTTAACAATGCTTGGTGCGCTAAACGCGAAAGCAACGGCTACAGCAAGTGTGTTTAAACGGTATGTTGACATAGTGACGACCCTGTTTTTTGTATTCTTAATAATATGTGTGTGGTTATGATGCTCACAACCTGTTGCAAACATCCTAGCAACATATGCAAACAAAAAGAAATGAAAAAAACTAAATATTTGGTCTAAGTATGCAAATAAACTTCAAGATAAGAAAAAACCACATCAAATCGGTTAAAATACGTGCTAAGAAGGGATTAAACATCAAAAAACAGAATGTTTAACACTTTATTTACAATGTGGTTTTGTTCGTTATTTTACACTTTTAAAGGTAATAGGCAGCGAATGGTCGTACCTGTGCCTAATATACTGTTAACTTCTATTTTTCCACCGTGATCGCTCACCATAGCGTATACAAGTGTCATACCCATACCGGTGCCTTTTCCGACTTCTTTTGTTGTGTAAAAAGGGTCAAACATATGCGCTATTGTGTCTTCATTCATGCCACAACCGTTATCTTTTATTTCAATACAAATATTTGTGTTGAGTTCAAAAATATTGACTTCAATAATGCAGCCTTTTTCTAAATCTAACTCGCAAGCTTGCCAAGCATTCATTAAAAGATTTACAAAAATTTGATTAATTGACGATAAATTGCACCAAATGAGTGGTAGGGGTTCAAACCGCGTTTTTATTTCGCATAATTTAAGTTTGCTACTCAATAACCTTAAAGCATTATTAGCACCCGTTGTTACATCGGCTAATTGTTTATCTTGAGAAGAGGTGGGGTGGGCAAAGTTTAATAAGTCATGCACTATTTGTTTTATACGTTTAAGTCCTTCAACGCTGTCGTTAATTTGCCCCTGCAAATTGATATAAATCCACGCGTACGGATACTGTAAATTGAGTATGTCGATTTCGTGTTTAAAACGGCTCTCTTTAATTTCGTTATTTAAATATTGTTCGTTAAGTTTCAGCAGCGCTACCAGTAAAGGGCTTGCGTTTTGTAGGCTCTCTACGTTACTCATTGCATAGGCAAGCGGGGTATTTATTTCGTGGGCAACGCCTGCACTAAGTGTACCTAAAGTCGCCATTTTTTCTGTTTGCACAAACAGCATTTGTTGG
The DNA here is from genome assembly GCF_014164115.1 of Pseudoalteromonas sp. SG45-2. Classification (NCBI taxonomy): domain Bacteria; kingdom Pseudomonadati; phylum Pseudomonadota; class Gammaproteobacteria; order Alteromonadales; family Pseudoalteromonadaceae; genus Pseudoalteromonas; species Pseudoalteromonas sp. SG45-2. The sequence goes on along the minus strand of NZ_JACJEO010000009.1, from coordinate 42,308 downwards.
TGTTCTAAGTCGGCTACTTTTTTTTGTAGTTCATTATTTATGGCAACTAAAACGCTACTTTTATCTTTGAGTAATTGCTCTGCAGCTAAGCGCAGCTTTTGTTCGTTTAAAAAAGCACGTTCAAAATTACCATCTGATCCATCCATTCCCTTCATCCATATAGATAACTTTATACTTAACGTTTAGTCGTCTGTATGCAAATTTGCAACTTTAGTGCAGCCAAGGCCTAATATTATGCATAAGTAATTATCTACTTATTGCTAATAACTCCATTATGTAAATACCACTTAATATAAAAGGTAGGCACAAACACACCATAGAGTATTTTTTTAAGCTATTATTTAACCAGAAGTAATTTAAAGGCGACTCAATGACTCAAGTAACACCAAGCACACCAATAAATCAGGTTGATGTACTTTGCATTGATGATGATGAAATAGTACTACGCACGTTAACACGGCTACTTGAAGTAAATGGCCTGTCGGTTATTGTTTGCGATAACCCGCAAAACGCATTAACACTTTTTAAAAATCATGAATTTGGTTTAATTATTAGCGATATGCGTATGCCGGTAATGAACGGTGCCGAGTTTTTAGAAAAAGCGCGTGCGCTGGCACCCGACACCCAACGCATTTTATTAACCGGCTACGCCGACATACAAACCACCTTAGCGGCTGTTAATCAGGGCCAAATAAATGGTTATATTCAAAAGCCTTGGCAAAACGATTTATTACTTCGTAGCATTAGAGATAGCCTAGAAAAATTTGCACTAAAAAAACAAAATCAAAAATTAGAGGCACAAGTTAAAGCGCAAAACCAAGAGTTGCTAGAGCTTAATAACTCGCTTGAACAACGAGTAGAAAAACGCACCTTACAAATCAAACAGGTTTTAAAAAAGCTTGAAGACGCCAACGAGCGCGAAAAACAAGAGCATAAATCGACCGTAGAGCTGCTATATAATTTTGTTAACGCAAACCCTTACCTAGATGGTAACAAAGCACAAAATATTGCTAATACCTGTACACAAATAGCACTTTATTTAAACTTGTCGCAAAAAAGCATTGATCTTGCCCCTATGGCTGGTTACTTGGCGCAAATAGGCTTGCTTGCTATGGATCCTGATCTTTATAAAAAACCAGTTAACCGCTTAAACGAGCAACAACGCAAAACCTTTTATACTCATCCAAGTACTGCACAATTAATGTTAATGCCAGCAATACATTTACATGACTTGTCGGATGCTATTTATTATCAGTTTGAGCGCTTTAACGGAAACGGAATGCCCAAAGGCCTTGCCGGAAACGACATACCGATAGGCGCTATGGTGCTAGGTTTAGCGCGCGACTATTGGGACGCATTTGAGCAAAGCAATGCAAGTGATGAAAAGCAGCGCCACGATGACGCACTCGAAAGTGTAAAACTTTATAGTGGATCGTTTTATCATCCTAAAATTGTACGTGCACTTGAAGCAAGCCATGCAAAACTACATGAACAAAAAAGTTCAGCAGGATCAGTGCTAATTTGTAACGCCCATGAACTCAAAGAGCAAATGGTACTGGGCCATGCTCTACACAGCCATACGGGCATAATGTTGCTGCCCAAAGGTCATGTATTTGGCAGTAAATCGATAGAAAAACTCCAACAGCTAGAATCGAAAAAACCAACCCCGTTTAGAATAATGGTGAAAACTGCTAAATGATTGATCTAAATCGCAGTTTTTTTCGTTACAATGTGCATAAAATAGATTATTGAATTTGCTTGAAGGAGCACTCTGTGTCGCGATTTTCTGCGGTTACTGACAACCCCCATGATGGGCGTTTTAACCAAAAAACGGGAATACTGCTAACTAACTTAGGCAGCCCTGATGCACCAACAGCGGCTGCGCTTCGTACATATTTACGCGAATTTTTATCAGATCCACGCATTGTAGAAATACCACGCTTGGTATGGATGATAATTTTACATGGCATTATTTTACGCGTACGCCCAAAACGTTCGGCTAAATTATACGAGAGTATATGGACCGAAAACGGCTCACCACTTACCCACATTACTCGCCAGCAAAGTGTAAAGTTAAATACTTTATTAAAAGAGCAAGGTTATACCAATACTGAAGTAGTAATGGCAATGCGTTATGGCAACCCTTCAATAGAGGCAGGCCTTGAAGAGCTTCGTGATAAAGGCTTAACGCGTATAATTATTTTACCAATGTACCCGCAATATTCTAGCCCAACTACGGGTTCTACGTTTGATGCTGTATCGAGCGTACTGCGTAAATGGCGCTGGGTGCCAGAACTTCATTTTATAAATGGCTATCATAAAAACACCCGTTACATTGAGTCGCTTGCTAATAGTATTAGTGAGGATTTAGAAGCGAATGGTATGCCACAAAAAATTGTTTTTTCGTATCACGGTATGCCTAAATTGTTTTTAGATCGCGGCGATCCGTACCATTGCCTATGTTTACAAACCACGCGTTTAGTTGTCGAAAAACTAGGTCTTGATAAAGACAAAGTAATTAGTACTTTTCAAAGTCGATTTGGTAAAGCAGAGTGGTTAAAGCCTTATACCGACGCAACCCTTGCAGCCTTACCTGATGAAGGTATTACCGATGTAGCTATTATAAGTCCTGCTTTTAGCGCCGACTGCCTAGAAACACTTGAAGAGCTAGAAGGTGAAAACCGTGAAATATTCGAAAACGCAGGCGGCGAAAAATACCGTTACATAGCGGCACTAAACGACAGAGACGACCATATAGAAGCTGTGTTTGATGTTATAAAACCTATGTTGTAGCCCAAGCTTACTAAAGCTAAATATATTACGCATTAAGCGGTGTTAAAATTAACACCGCTTTTTTGTTTTTAAGGGTTTAAAATATTTAGTTAATTAATTCACAAAGAGGTTAAGAGGCGCTGCGCTTTTAGAGTGGGTGATAAAACATAACAATACTGTTTTTGTTTCGGGGTTTTTGGCTTCCCCTTTTACTTCTCATTGTGCAAATAAAAGCTTTTAAAGAGCTAATTATTCACAAAGAGGTTAAGTGGCGCTGCGCTTTTAGAGTAGTGATAAAACATAAAATACTGGTTTTTGTTTTTGACTATCTCATTTACTCCCCCTTTTACTTCTCATTGTGCAAATAAAAGCTTTTAAAGGGCGAATTATTCACAAAGAGGTTAAGAGGCGCTGCGCTTTTAGAGTAGTTATAAAACATAAAAATACTGTTTTTGTTTTTGGCTTTCTCATTTACTCCTCTTTTACTTCTCATTGTGCAAATAAAAGCTTTTAAAGGGCGAATTATTCACAAAGAGGTTAAGAGGCGCTGCGCTTTTAGAGTGAGTGATAAAACATAAAAATACAGGTTTTGGCTTTTCTCATTTCCCCCTCTTTTACTTCTCATTGTGCAAATAAAAGCTTTTAAAGGGCGAATTATTCACAAAGAGGTTAAGAGGCGCTGCGCTTTTAGAGTAGTTATAAAACATAAAAATACTGGTTTTGGCTTTTCTCATTTACTCCTCTTTTATTTCTCATTGTGCAATTAAAGCTTTTAAAGGGCGAATTATTCACAAAGAGGTTAAGAGGCGCTGCGCTTTTAGAGTAGTGATAAAACATAAAAATACTGGTTTTGGCTTTTCTCATTTACTCCCCTTTTACTTCTCATTGTGCAAATAAAAGCCTTTAAAGGGCGAATTATTCACAAAGAGGTTAAGAGGCGCTGCGCTTTTAGAGTAGTGATAAAACATAACAATACTGTTTTTGTTTTTGGCTCTCATTTACTCCTCTTTTACTTCTCATTGTGCAAATAAAAGCTTTAAAAGGGCTAATTATCCACAAAGAGGTTAAGAGGCGCTGCGCTTTTAGAGTAAGTGATACATATTGGCCGATCTGGTTTTTCTCAGTTATTACTGATTACCTTATCTTTGTGAAAGAAATTACTTATACTTTTAATAATAATTAAAGTGTACTTTTGAGGGGAGACAATACCTAAGCAACAGCAATTCAATACTATCGTTTAAAATATAAATCAATCGCTTTGGTGAGAAGCTCGTCGAGCTGTTCTTCAAATTCTTCAATATTAATATCAAAGTGCTTTAAGTAAGCCCGAGCCTGAGCAAGTGATAAATTACGGCTGTTAACGCTATATTGTCGCTCGTCTATGGTTTTATCGTAACGTGGTAAAAATACAAATTGGCCATAAAAGGGGGATTTAATATGCTTGTTGGCAAAACGACAAAAATCTTCAACATGCTCAGCACCCTTAGGTCCAAGGCAACCTGGCTCAATGCGATACATTAAGCGAATTTTTTTGTCGTCATTTATTTGCATTTAAAGCCTTTATCTAAAAAACAGTACGCGTACTATTTTCCCATCTTTAATTTGATAACTCGAAATAAGTTCTGAGCGTTTATCAACTACGTTTTCGTCAGTTGAACAAGTTTCTGAAAGTTCGTGATCAATCACAATATCACCGTGCACTATGCGCTTAATGGGTGATGAGTGAATACACTTTAACTTTTTAAACATTAGCCCATAACGTTCTATTAGTTTTTCTTTACCTTTAAATAATAGCTCATTAGGGAAAATATAAAACTCAACATCTTCGGCATATACACGAAGAAACTCTTCAATGTTACGTGCGTTATATGCTTTAACTAGCTGCTCTACCACAGCAAGTGATTCGCGCGATTGTTTAGCTTTAGTTTGCTGCTTAACTGTAAGTGCTTCTTTTGCTTGCGTTACTGCTTTTTCAGCTTCGGCTACAGCCACTGCTTTTTCTATTTTATTTTTAGGCTTTTCAGCAGGTTTAATTTGCTCGTTACCTAATACTTTTGAATCGTCTGGTTTAGTCGCATCAATTGTTGGCTTTTTAAGCTCTGGCGCTTTGTATTCAAGCGTATTTACTTTGTCGCCAGTGTTGGTTTGAGTTACTGATTGCTCATTTTCAACTTTTGGCTTTTCAACGCTTGTTTGAGCTTCAACTTGCGGCTCTTTTTGCTCAGGCTCGCTTTGCTCTGCGGCATAAGTAATTAGCGCAACGGTAGTGACTAATGAGGCTAAAATAATAGATAACGGTTTCATAACTTTCCTAAAATGAACACTAAATACGTGTAATACCAATTACATTAAATAGGCGATCTATTATAGCGTTAAAAAATAGCGCAATAACAACGCGAAAATTGTGACATATAGTTGTTCTATATGAATAACCTTTAACGCAGTTAGTGAGTTATTTAATGCAATAGAATGATCATATTTTTGATAAAATTAGTATAAGGGTGCAACATAGCAAATTTTAACGTTATCGGGTAGTTAATACCACTACTGAAGCCTACCAGTACTGCTCTACCGTGATATTGCCGGGGTTTTTACGGCGGTTACGCGTAAAATTTTTATCGAGAAGTAGCGCGGTTGTGTCTTTTACCATTTGTGGATTTCCGCAAATCATAAATTGTGCGTTACTGGGCTTTGGGTCTAACTTTACATATTCAAACAAGCGGTTGCTCTCAATTGCGTTAGTAATTCGCCCACTTAAGCCTTGTAATGGCTCCTCTCTACTTACAACCGGAATATAGTTAAGTTGTGCTGGGTACACTCTTAATAGCTCGTTAATAAGTGCCTGATAGCTTAAGTCGTTATTAAAACGTACGCCATGCACTAAATTTATAGTTTTGTATTTTTTCCATACATCGGGCTGTTGTAATATCGATAAAAAAGGCCCTATGGCAGTGCCAGTCCCTAACATCCAAAGTTGATCACTTTGTGGTATTTCATCAAGGGTAAAAAAGCCGGTTGCGTGTTGTTCTATTAATACTGTGTCGCCAGGTTGTAAGGTAGCTAAACGAGGAGAAAGCAAACCGTCAATTACGTTAATAAGATAAAACTCGAGATCGGGGTTTTCAGGGGCATTCACATATGAATAAGCCCGAGCAATACGTTTGTCGCCATCCATTATAGAAAGCTTTGTAAATTGACCAGCTTTAAACGGCTCTACGTTTGCATTAACGGTTAAGCTAAAGAGTGTTTCGCTCCACCACGTGACATTTTTTACTGTTGCTTCAACCCAATTAGACATAGTTACCTCTTGGTTTAGCTATTAAAGTTTTAAATAATTCACTCCATCAACATTAGCATTAAGTGACAAAGACTTACAGGATAATATGACTAGATTTAAAGCAGTGATGTGTGCAGTAATTACCAATAAAATAATGTGAATAATTAGCTCTGCGATAACAGCCATTAATTGCATAAGAGAAAGCGATGCTGCAGTAACTAAGAAAAATAAAGTCAAAAAAACAGTGTTTTTTATTTTATCACTTACTTTAAAAGCGCTGCGTCTTATATCACCATTAGTGAACTATTTACTTGAAAAACTATTGCACTAGGAGAAGGCAAAGAGGAGTAAATGAGAAGAGCTAAGCCAGAAAACGAGTATTTTATCACCTACTTTAAAAGCGCTGCGTCTTATATCACCATTAGTGAACTATTTACTTGAAAAACTATTGCACTAGGAGAAGCCAAAGAGGAGTAAATGAGAAGAGCCAAGCCAGAAAACGAGTATTTTATCACTGACTCTAAAAGCGTAGCGTCTCTTAACCTCTTAGTGAATTATTTATTTAAGCCTTTATTAATTAATTTTATAGTTAAACTCAAATTCCACACATAAAAAAACGGCGCTAAATTTAGCACCGTTTTTATAAGCAATAAAAAAAGAGTTTACGCTTTTTTCTCTTCACAACTTGCTAGGTATTCGTCAAACGTACCTTGGAAGTCGATTACTTTTTTATCTTTAATATCAATGATACGTGTAGCTAATGACGAAACAAACTCACGGTCATGGCTTACAAAAATAAGCGTACCTTGGAAATCTTTTAACGCGTTATTAAGCGCTTCAATGGCTTCCATATCCATGTGGTTAGTTGGTTCGTCCATAACAAGCACGTTAACGTCTTGCATCATTAACTTACCAAATAACAGGCGGTTTTTTTCACCACCAGAACAGTTACGCGCTTTTTTGTTTGAATCGTCTGCTGTAAACAACAAGCGGCCTAACATGCCACGAACCATTAAATCGTTGTGCTTAGCCGTACGCCATTGCGACATCCAATCAAACAACGTCAAATCGTTATCAAAATCTTTAGTGCTGTCTTGCGGGCAATAACCAAAGCTCGCATTTTCAGACCATTTAATTTCGCCTTCGTTACTTTTAAGCTCGTCTACTAAACAGCGTAAAAATGTAGTTTTACCCACACCATTTTCGCCAATTACAGCAAGCTTAGCGCCAGCTTCAAGTAAAAAGTCGCCGCCGCTAAATAACGTTTCGCCATCAAAACCATGGCCAAGCTTATTAACTTCAAGCGCCTGACGATACATTTTTTTACCTTCGTCAAACGAAAGCGATGGGCTCATACGGCTTGAAGATTTAACTTCATCAAGCTTAATTTTATCCATTTTTTTAGCGCGCGAACTTGCTTGCTTAGCTTTTGAAGCGTTAGCACCAAAACGGTTAACAAAGTCTTGTAGCTCGTCAATTTCAGCGCTCTTTTTAGCATTTTCAGCTAAAAGTTGCTCGCGTTGTAAGCCCGCAGCTTCTAAAAATTTCTCATAGTTACCAGGGTAAATACGCAGCTCACCGTAATCAATATCGGCCATGTGCGTACATACCGAGTTTAAAAAGTGACGGTCATGCGAAATAATAATCATCGTACATTTACGTTTGTTAAGCTCGTTAGCAAGCCACGTAATTGTATGAATATCCAAGTTATTGGTAGGCTCATCAAGTAGCAAAATGTCAGGGTTTGCAAATAACGCCTGTGCTAAAAGCACACGTAGTTTCCAACCTGGGGCAACGTTTGCCATTAAACCGTAATGAAATTCTTTATCGATACCCGCTTCAAGCAAAATCTCTTCAGCGCGGCTTTCTGCCGTGTAACCGTCCATTTCAGCAAATACACTTTCAAGATCGGCAACTTTCATACCGTCTTCTTCGCTCATTTCTGGTAAAGAGTAAATACGTTCGCGTTCTTGCTTTACTTTCCAAAGCTCCACGTCGCCCATAATTACCGCGTCTACAACGCTGTATTGCTCAAAAGCAAACTGGTCTTGGCTTAGGTTACCTACTTTTAACCCAGGAGTAATAGATACATTACCCGCACTTGGAACAAGCGCACCGCTTAAAATTTTCATGAAAGTCGACTTGCCGCAGCCGTTAGCGCCAATTAAACCGTAACGGTTACCGTTACCAAATTTAGCTGAAATGTTTTCAAACAACGGCTCTGCGCCAAACTGCATCGTAATATTTGCGGTGGAGATCAAAAAAGGTAATCCTAGATTAGTACTGACAGGAGTACGCTGCAGCAAAACGCCACAAACAAGAACCAGACAATAGGGTAAATTAGCTGGCGAATTATACAGATCAGCCACAACGAATGAAAGATAAAAGGCAGCTAATTTATAACCAAGTAAAAATAACGGCAATTCTCGGTTTTAGGTCACTATTTTTAACGTATGTAGTGTTGAATGTACTTACAGCCACAATGTAAATAATTACTAATGCCAAGCAATATTAAAGAGGGGGCGCCAAATAGCTAAGTTATTAGCTATGTTTTAATGCATAGGTTGGTAAATTGACTTTATAGCCGCCTCGTTTTTGGTAATTAACTGATTAACAGTCGCCACGTCATCAAGTGTTAGCGACTCCTTGCTTAGCATAAAATGCACATTGTTAACGTTAATCGGTGTAATAGTTTTTACCTGCGAAATTGAGGAGTGTTTTTTCACAAAGTACTGCGCAACCATGGAGTCTTCAATAACATAGTCGATTCGTTTTTTATCTAACATGCTAAATCGATTATTTGCTTGAGCAGTAAGTACGACCTGTTTTGAATATTTGGTTTTGAGTTGTTCAAGCTCATCACCAAAAAAGCTTCCTCGGTTAATACCTGCTGTAAAATCTTGACTAAAAAGATCAGCTAAGCTGGTTACATCAGGCGAGTCTTTATGTTTATAAAGATGCATAACTTCTTCGCGGTAGGGCAAACTAAAGTGCGCATATTGTGCGCGTTTTTTTGTGTAACTTGCCGCGTAGGTCATATCTACTCGGCCATTTTTAAGCTCAGCTTGAACACGCGAAAAACTCGGAAAATAAGTCCATTTAATACAAAATTTTGAATCTTTAAAAATAGCGTTTACAGCATCCACTTCTGTGCCTAAAAATGTATCACCTTGTTTTACAAGATAAGGCGGCCAATTAGTTTCGTTAGTGCCCATTACTAATGTTTTTGAACACGCAAGGGCATTAAAGTGAGTAAATAGCAGTGTAGTAAATGCTAAAAATAAAGTTTTCATTACACTCCTTAAATTAGTGTTCAAACAACGCTTTAAGTGCTGTTTTATTTTTGTTTATATATTCATTAATTACCGCAAGCTCAGTAACCGACACCGTTTGTTTGCTAAACATTAAATAAATATCGTCTTTATTTACATGCTCAATATTGGTTACTAATTTGATATTTGAGCCTTTTTTGGCAAAATAAGCCCCCACTAACTCGTCTTCAATAGCAAAATCAATACGTTGTTTATTAAGCATTTCAAAGCGTTTACTGGTTGCACTGGTGTATTCAATCTGCTTTTTGTATTTAGTTTTATATTGCTCAAACTCCTCGCCGTAATAGCTTCCAAAGTTAGCGCCAACAATAAAGCCTTGTTTAAAAATGTCTTCGAGGTTTTTAACGCTATGCTGATTATTTTTGTTTTCGTATAAGCGCATAACCTCAGTTCGGTAGTTATCACTAAAGTGCACATATTTAGCGCGCTCGTCTGTATAACTTGCAGCCCATCCTAAATCAATACGGCCGTATTTAAGCTCAATAAAAGCCCGCTTAGAATTTGGCAGTAACTTAACTTCAAAACAAAAAGGGGAGTCAGCAAATATAATGTTAAGCGCATCAACCTCCAAGCCTTGCAGCTTACCGTTAATGCCCATTACATAAGGCGGCCAAAAAGCATCGTGCGATGCTACGCTAAAGGTTCTTTCACAAGCAAATACATTAAATGGAGCCGTAAACAGCAAACATAAAAATACGGTAATTAATTTATTCATTGCGCCTCATAGTTATTATTTTTGCTTATTATTACAACAGTATAAACCAGCTTTTGTATTTTAGCGGCGCGGGATTGTGTAAAGATGTAAAAACCATCCGTAATTATGAGAATGCCTGGTATGCAGGTGTTTATAGAAAGGTGGTTGTATTTTATATTTTATACAGCGTGTGTCACTCAGCATCAGTGCTTAATAACAACGGCGTATTAATTTAAAAATTTCTACTTATTAAGCCTATATTTAATGCGCTTGTTCCTGTAGATTAAACAAATAATGAATGCAGTATTAACAGTGTCTTAGCTGTTAAACGATTAGCCAAGGAGCGGTGAGTCTCGTGTCAAACACCACACTTACTTATTACAACCAAAATGCCAAAGCTTTTAGCGACTCAACACTTAACGTTGATATGTCGGCGCTTTATGCTGAGTTTTTACCGCACGTTGCACAACACGGTAGTGTTTTAGATGCTGGTTGTGGCAGCGCTCGCGATGCTGCATTTTTTAAAGCGCAGGGTTTTACTGTAAGTGCATTTGATGCAAGCCCAGAGCTGGCAGAGTTGGCAAGCAGTTACTTACAACAACCTGTAGCGGTTAAAACATTCCAAGAGCTAAATAGTGTAAATCAATACGACGGTATTTGGTGCTGCGCTAGTTTATTACACGTTCCAAAAGCTGAGTTACCGCAGGTGTTTTTAAACCTACAACGTGCGCTTAAACCCAATGGTGTTTTGTATGTATCGTTTAAATATGGCGATACAGAACGTGTGCATAATGGCCGTGAATTTACCGATTTAAACGAAAATGCTTTAACTGCATTAATTGATCAATACACCGAGCTTAAAATAATAAAACAATGGCAAACAGTCGATCAACGGCCTGAGCGCGAAAGTGAAGTGTGGTTAAATGCGTTAATGCAACGCGCTATCAGTAAAGGCTAATAACTGTAATGAATATGAGTATTAGAAATCAGTTCGAATATTGTGACCAAGTGCTTTTGGAGTATGGTTATAAGCTAAATGACCAAAACACAGTAGGTAGGCTGTATACGAAAAATGATAGTCCTGCTGTATTTATTGATACAACTCTTTTTCACCTAGAGTTACCCAACTATCAATACGTTGATTACACTAGTTATCAAAATCAACTGATGCATAAGTACCAAGGTTTATATCGTTTTGTTTATGATTCACATACTTCCTTATCAATTGAGACACGAGCGCAATTTAAAAACGATCTTGATGTTTTTCTTGGCTCAGAAGAACAACAATCAGATAAAATAAAAAAATTTGGAGCTGATCGCAACGAAACCCACACTGATCCAACACCACCTGAATATAATTTCACCTGCTTATTTGAAGACGTCTTTGGCGCTCAATATTTACACGCACTTGAAGCTGAAAGTAAATACATTGATAGTGCAGGGCACATTCGCTATATAGACTTTGTTCTAACAAGAAGTAACGATGTTAAAAACCAAAGTAATATAGCTATAGAGCTTAATGGAGAGCGTTATCATCACCCGCTTATAATTGGTTTAAAAAAATATCGTTCGCAATTATTTAAGCAAAACTCATTAGTTTACGATGGCTATTTAGTTTTTCGATGGTCAAGCAGAGGTATGAGCGACCATTACAAGTTTAGTGATCAAATGCGTGATTATTTTGGTGATCCTAAAAACTTTAGTGCCGCACCTAAATATTTAGCACAGCGTGATTTATCATTTCAGCTTTTAGAACATCAAGATCAAGCTGTAGATAGTATTTCAAATCAACGCATAAAAGGTAAAAGCACCTTTTTAGTTGTCCTACCCACTGGTACAGGTAAAACAGAAGTATTTATAGAAGATTTAAAAAATCAAATAGATGCGGGTATATGTAAAAAAGCATTGGCAGTAGTACCTAGCACTGCTTTAAAAAAGCAATTAAAAGAGCGATTAAATTTAAGACATCCCTTATTAAAAGTGGGTGAGTTATTAACAGACTCAACGCTTGATGTTGTAGTGCAAACCAGCGCTTATATGATGCGCCATTACAGCACCATACAATCACAATCTTTTGATTATATTCTGATAGATGAAGCTCACCATGCAGTTGCAACAGGATTAAGAAAAGTAATTGAATACTTTAAACCTAAAACGTTATTAGGGCTCACTGCTACAGACGAGAGGCCCGATGCCCAAAAGCTGCAAGACATATTTGGTCGCTATAAAGTTGATTTAACTTTAGAACAAGCAATTAAAAAAGGACTTGCTCCGCAAATAAGAGCATACCGACTTGAGTCAAATATAGACTTATCGCAAGTGCGCTTTAACGGTAAAGATTATGTAAAGGCTGATTTAAATAAAACCGTACTTATACCCTCGCGCGATCAATTAATTGTAGATTTGATCAATAAATATTTTGCAGAACCTTTAATTGAGGGGCAATTATTAAAGCAAGGTGTTGTGTTTTGTACTGATATTAAACATGCCCAAAGAATGGCGCAGTTATTTAATAAACACGGAGTTAGCGCGCAAGCAGTACATGGTTCAGATCGCAAAGGGCTTGAAGAATATCAAAAAGGAAACATACGCTTTTTATGTGCTTGCGACCTACTAAACGAAGGGTGGGATGCTCCACAAACTGAAATTTTAGTTATGGCAAGACCGACAATGTCTAAAGTGCTTTATACCCAGCAGTTAGGGCGTGGGACGCGAAATTATAGAGACAAAGAAGCGCTTATTGTAATCGATGTTGTAGACAGCTATGGCGCAGCATTGCAGCCAATGTCGGTACACGGCTTATTTAACTTTTCTACTTACAAGCCATTTGAAAATATAATAAAAACAGAAGTACCAACACCTGAAAACGAAGCGATTGAATTAGATCGTTTATACGAAGGTGAACGCCGTATTGAAAAAATAGACATATTTACTTTTGAACATGAATTCGGCGGTTTATTAAATGAAGAGCAGCTTGCTCGCGAGTTGTTTATTTCAACTGGCACGGTAAAAAGTTGGGTTAAAAAAGGAGATATTACCCCAGCAAAAACACACCCATTTGGTAAACACACATTAAACTATTTTAGTGAATCACAATTAAAGCAAATCAAAATAGATAAAAATATTAAAGAGCGTACAGAAGATTCAAGGCGAGATGATTTTTTTGAATTTTTACAAAGTCGAGATTATTCTTTTTCGTATAAAATTGCTTTCTTACTAGCGTTTATAAGTGAATGTAATGAACAAGGTGAAGCCGAGCTTTCAAAACTTGTGTTGCGATATCAAAATTTTTACAAGCAGTTACAACAAGAGTTCGGACAAGCAGAAAAAGACAATAACCCGCTTAATGATAAAGAGCGCTTAAACGATACTGCTTATTTAACTCGTAGTTTATTAGCGAACCCGTTTGAAAAGTTCGAGCGTAAACGTTTTATTTATCACGCAAAAGATCTCAACATTATTTCGTTTGACTCAGTACTGTGGGAAAAGCTAGATAAAAACGCACTTGGCGAAATCGAGCAGCAATATATTCAAGACGGTAAAGATTATTACCAAAAAATAGGTTTTAAGCTTCAGAACCATCACTTTAAAGCATTACTACAATTTGAAGAGCCAGTTGATAACACCGCCGTGAATATCGTTCCTACACAAATCAGTAATGATGAGGAACTATTTACAAGCCAATTAAAAACTGTAAATGAAGTAATCAAGTTGCCGTATTTCCCAAATATTAAAATTGCCTGCGGGCATTTTAAAACAGGAGATGAAAGCGATATGGAGTTGATGGATGCACCATTTGGTGCAGGTAAGCTTGATCCAAACGTGCATTTTTTAGCACGCGCTTCGGGTAACTCTATGAACGGCGGTAAAAACCCAATTTACGATGATGATTTACTGCTACTTGAGCTTATAACCTCTGATAAAGCCGGATCGTTACGCGGCCAAATTGTCGCAATAGAGCGAGATGATATAGGCGGAGATGGCCAGTATTTACTGCGAAAAATTAATAAATTACCCAATGGGCAATATGAGCTAATCGCCCAAAACCCCGATTACGAAGCAATGATTGCAGATGAAAATATGCGAACGTTCGCACGGTTTAAACAAGTGGTTGCAGAGTAGTTGCCGCCGCGCTTTAACGTGTAGATACAAGACGCGCAGCTTGCTGGCGTTAAAAGCGAAGCTTTTTGGATAGCTATTTTGCGTGAGAACTTTAGGAGCTTAATAACCTCTATTCGAGGTTTTATCGCGTTGGCGATGGCAACCAAAGGGCGGCTGCCGCCGACCGCCCTTTGGAATCCCCCGGCGCACCCGAGGATCACACTGTATCTTCAACTTACGTTAATGATGTGAACGTAACCAGCTTAGATAGGCCATCCATGGCCGAGCCACGCTTTGTACAGCATCCATGCTGTAAATTACTCATCATTAACACAGTTTCAGGTGTGATCACGGGGAATTGGAGTGTGTTGGTAGGTTGGTGTTTATGAATGTAGTCACGATTTTACGTCGCGCTTAATTGGGGTCATACAAAACTCGAGTTTTGAGTTTTATAATGAACTGAAAACTAACTTTTGTTTAAAAGTTATTTACAGGAGTAGTTTTAATTAATGATAGCGCAGGTTTGATAGATACTTAGCATAAAACACTTAGGTATTTACCTACCTAATTATATGTTGTGTTTCTCAGTAATTTCAAAAACTAGAAGTAATTGACATGTGTGAATGAACTTCCTAAAAGGTATTACTGGTATAGTAGGATAATTTGATAAAAAGATTACTTCATACTGATAATCTGATACAAAGACGTAATAGGATATATGTTGCTGATATACATGTAATACTATAAACGTCTTTTAGAGAGTTTTTTGAAAAAATGTGCTTAATATTAACCAAGGTGAAATAATAATTTAAAAATTTTATTTAAACTAATCTAATATATTTGTCTAAAGCATATGTTAGATTTAAATAGATAATACCAATTATTAACTAGAGAAATTGAAAGTGATTAAACGATATTTTGATGAGAATTGGCGCTGGGAAAATTATAAAGTTTTTTTTCAAGTTGCTTTTTTTAGGTATTTGGTAATGTGGTTTAGCATCGTCCCTATTTTTGCAAATATGGCATTAGATATCCCAGATAAAGTTACGATTTTTATAGGTAATCAAAATGTAGTTATCAATCTAAGCTTACCTTTTCATTGGCAGCTCTTATGGCTATCAAGTGTCTCATTTGTGGTGGCCTTACTTTGGTATTATGTGAGATGCCCATCATTTATAACAAAATATAATTCCTATAATGATTATTATGCTCGATCACATGACCCAAGATGGTTAGCTTGGGAGACTCAAAGGATGTGGGGTAAAATTACTCGTTCACAGCAGGGAAAATTTGTAAAAGTAATGCTAGAAAAAAAATTTATAAAAAAACTAGATCGTTGTGCTAGCAGTAATGAGTTGGAAGAGCCTCAGAAATTACATGAGCAGACAGTGTTTTATTTTTTACATAAGGGCGCACCATATGAATTTGGGGTACCTTTTACTGAAAAAGACGCCAGTGAAAATGAGCTAATCCAAAGAGGCGTATTTTATGAAGTGTTCGCTCGATACACTGAAAGCAATATAAAATCACGTTGGTGTATTTTTGTATTATTATTAATTAGCTTAGCTTTATTTTTACTTGCATTAGTCCAGCATTTAATTAAGGGTGCTAGTTACCTATTAAATTAGGACTATATAAGGGAATTTCATTGAGTTCTAGTTATAAGTATTATGCGGGTTTAACGAGTCAACTACCGTTTTGTGCGACCCCTTTAAGGTTAGATCCATATAATAACTGCCAGTATTCATGCTCATATTGTTTTGCTAGTACTAGACAAGGCCATGGAAGAAACGCCTCCTTACAAATAGGAAGTCCTAAAGCGTTAGCTGATAGGATGAAAAGAGTGCACTCTGGAATAATATCTTCTGCTTTAGACGAATTTATTTCTAGAAGGATTCCTATACAATTAGGAGGGATGTCAGATCCTTTCTCTTTGATAGAAAAGAAAAAAGAGATAACATATAAATATCTACAAATTTTAAGTGAATATAATTATCCTGTAATTGTATCTACAAAAAGTGATTTGATATCTACTCCAAAATATTTAGATATAGTAAAAAAATCGAATATTTATGTTAGATTTTCTACTACTGTTATTTCTGAAGATCAAAGAGCGAAAATTGACAAAGGTTGTCCAGAATATAATAAAATATTAACCTCTGCGGATAAACTATCAAGAATAGACATACCCGTTTCACTTAGATTTCAACCAATAATCCCTTTTCATGAAAAACACGCTATTTTTATGTTAAACGAAGCAATGAAAGTTGGCGTAAAGCACATATCGGCAGAATATTTAAAAGTACCTATTGATGCAAATAAAAAATTTGGAGCTTCTTTAGTTAAATTGTTGAATGGAGATCCTATAAAAACTTACAGGGAACTAGGAGCAAATAAATTAGGGCGAGAATATATCTTGCCTTTAAGCTACCGTAGTGGCCATTTAATTTCTATGGGTAAAGAAGCTAAGAGGATGGGTATGACGTTTGGTTTCGGTGATAATGATCTCCTGATTCACTCTTGTGGAAGCTCTTGTTGTAACGCCTCAGATCTATATTTGAACGAATCATCTACATTTGATGCAAATATTGTGTCATTAGCTAAGTCTAAAAGTGTTGGAGATAAAATATTTATCTCTGAATATTTAAATACATGGCTACCAAAGAAAAAAATATCAACTTATCTAAATTCTAAATCTCGTATTGAAGTTAACGGTAACGATACTCCACAGTGGATTCATTATTTGGAAAAAATGTGGACAGGAGAACATGGTGTTTTTGCTCCAAGCTTTTTTAATGGTATTGAAAAAACAGATGAAAAAGATGAATTGGGCATGCCAATTTATAAAAGAGTTTTTACAAAATTCGAATCAGATTACTACTTATAAAAATAATAATCCAAGGTTATCATTTGGTAGAGTGTGACTAATACTATTAATGGCTTGCCATCTAACGGTTAATAAGCCCCTGTTTTCCTTATGGTCTATTTTAGGAAAGTAGTTACTCTTGCATGTTTATCACCCAACCGCTAACTTCCCAGCTTCATGCCACATTTCACTTGGCATGGGGTTGGTTAACTTCCACGTTATATTCATTGGCTGGCTGCCGTTGTGGCTTTGGTATTTTACTTCGCCGTAGTTTACAAATCCCATAGTTCGGCCGTTTTGATCTTTGCCTTGTTCGCGTACAAATAACAGGATAGTTTTGCCTGTTTTTTGATGCTGAATATAACTTAGGCCGCGGCCGTGTTCTGGGCGGGCGCTGTTTTGTGTTTGCCAATGAAACAAAGTAGGGCTGATTGCGTAGTCGTGATAAAGCGTGGTGGGCGAGTAGGTTTTTTCGCACTTATTAAGTGTTACAAATAACAGCTCTAGGTTTTGGTTTTTAAATTCTAAAACGCCTTCGCGGGCGGTCGATTTTTTATCAAACGAGTGTGCCCCAAACGCGGCGAGTATTTGTTGGCGGGTGTAGCGGCTGTGTAATTTTATTGCATGATTAGGTAAGCACGCTAAATCGCTTTCTTGCTGGTGAATGCGGTTTATTAATAGCGTAATTACTTGTGTAAGCTCGTGCTGTAGCTCTTTGTGTTTAAGTGCTTGTAAGCTTTGTTCGAGTGATTTGAATCCTAAACTTGTGCCTGTACTATCCCAAAAGTTGTAATGCGCCATAAGCGCGTACTGTTGGTTTTGCGCTGTTGGCGTAAAGCTAAAATCGTTATTACATAAATCACGTAAAAAGCATAGATAACTGAGCGAGTCGCAGCCGAGTAATTGGGTGTTGATAGCGTGGTAATATGCGGTGTAAATGTCGGTTTGCTCTGCGAGTATTTCATCGCCTTTTAACCAATGCCAGCCGCCGAGTCTACCGGCTTTAGGTTTGTAAATATCTTCAAGCATGACTTGTGGGTTTATGCGTAAAAAATTACTGAGCGTTAGCGCGTCATTGGTATGTTGCGAGTAGCTATTTATCAGCTGTTGTAAACGGCGCTTTGTGTTTATGGCTTGCTGAATATTTTTTAATATTGTTTGCTGCGTGTGCTCTTGCAGTTCAATACGACAACCCAATGGTAAATGTGGGAAGTTGTTTTCAATCTCAGTTTTTATTGGTTGGTTGCTTTTACCAATAAGCGCGCGGAATTTACTGGCAAAGTCGTATTCTGGGCGAGCATTACCTACAAAGTCGAGCACGGTACAGCATTGCTTTTGGCTGTTGTCGGGTAGGCGCAAACCACGGCCGAGTTGCTGTAAAAACAGCGTTAGGCTTTCAGTTGGGCGTAAAAATAGTAAGGTATCGACCTCTGGGATATCGACCCCTTCGTTAAAAATATCAACCACGCAAAGTATTTGTATTTCGCCTTGGCGTAGTGCTTGCTGTTTGGTCGCGCGCTCATTAGTGTTTTTGCTGGTGAGTACATCGGCGTTTATGCCTGCTAAGTTAAATTTAGAGGCCATGAATTCAGCGTGTTTTTGGCTTACACAAAACGCGAGTGCTTTAATAGCGTGAACATTGGTTACGATATCAGCAAGGCTCGATATAATTTTGTTAGCGCGGCTGTTTTCACCTGTATAAAGGTTACTTAGTTCGCTTATATCGTAACGGCCGCCTCGCCATGTTATTTGGCTTAGGTCGGTATCGTCATCTAGTCCAAAGTATTGAAATGGGCATAAATGGCGTTGATTTATAGCCTCTGGTAAGCGAATTTCAGCGGCTATTACCCCGCAAAAGTCATCGAGTATATTTGCGCCATCTTGTCGCTCTGGTGTAGCGGTTAAGCCAAGTAATATTGTGGGTGTAAAGTAACTTAAAATAGTGCGATAACTGGCAGCGCTTACGTGATGTACTTCGTCTATTACTATGTAGTCATAGTAATCGTGGGTTAAATTGAGCGATTCAATTTGGCTGTTTAATGTTTGTATTGACGCAAATAATTGGTTGTAGCGTTGTGGCTTGTAGTTACCTACCCACAGCTCGCCAAAGTCGTTATTTTTAAGCACGCCACGGTAAGCGCTTTGCGCTTGCTTTAATATTTCTTCACGGTGGGCGACAAACAAAAAGTGTGCGTTTGGGTTTTTATCGTAAACAGTTTTAAAGTCGAACGCCGATATGATGGTTTTACCTGTGCCGGTTGCGGCAACTACCAAGTTTTTAAAACGATTATGTACGCTGCGCTCAGCACTTAGCTTTTCTAAAATAGCGAGCTGATGCGTTTTTGGTGTTATATCAAAATAAAACTGACTGCTTGATTGCCCAACACCGCGTTGCTCGTTAAGTGAATTAATGAGCCTTTCCTTACACTCAACAGCGCCTGTAAATAGCTCGAAGTCTTTTGATTCCCAGTAGGTTTCAAACGTACTTTTGGTTTTAGCTATTATGTGCGGGATTTCCTGTGCGGTAATTTTTAAGTTCCATTCTAGGCCGCTGGTAAGCGCCGAATGCGATAAGTTAGACGAGCCAATATAGCCTGTATGAAAACCCGTATTGCGCATAAATAAATATGACTTAGCGTGTAGACGTTCTTGCTGATTGTTATAACTTAGCTTTACTTCGGTATTTGGTAGGTTTGCTAAAAACTCAACGGCTTTAGCATCCGTTGCGCCCATGTACGAAGTAGTAATAACTTTGAGTTTATTACCGCTTTTAGTAAACGCTTCAAGTTCATTTTTAAAAATGCGCAGCCCCGTCCATTTTATAAATGAGACCAGCCAGTAAATAGTGTCGGACGATTTAATCTCGCGCTTTAGCTCGGTTTCGAGTGATATACCTGCATTAGCACCGCTAAATAATTCGCTTTGCGTAAGGCCTGTAAGTGGGAATATATCGCTTGAGTAATCTTTAAGGTTGGCCGCAATAGGGTTTTGGGTATTAAACAGCGCGGTAAGTATTCGGCCTTGGCTGTCGATAAGGTTTTCGTTAATTAGCTCGTCATCGCGAATATGATCTTTAAGCCAAAGTACAAGGCTGTTAGCTAGGCTAATTTGTTCTTGTAGGCGCTCGTTCGAGTTGGGAATGGCATCGATTGCATGCGTTACAAGTTTACTTAAAAAGCGTGAAAGCCATGTTGCGGCTTCGGCCGTTTCAAGCTGGCGCTCGCCCACATAAAATTGATCACGATTTAAGTTTTGCTTAATTACTTGCGTAATTAACTGCTCGTAAATACCAATTTGCTGCATTAAAACCACTCCCTGTTTGCGAGTGGTTAGTTTACTTAAATGCGGTACAGCTACAAGTATTAATCGACTAAGTTACTAGTAATTAAGTACAAACGTGTGAGTTAAGTATTAGCCGAGAGAGTAATCAAATGATGATGCTAAGAAATTATCCCCTTCAACTTCACCTGCAAACACATAATTAATGAGTAATTACCTCGCATGGATTCGAGGAAAGCGATGCTTGCACATGGATGTGCGTTCATCGCGTTTACGTTCATATTAATTATTTGTTTAAGGATAAGTGAAATTGAGGGGTGCCGTGGGGTTCCAAGGGGCGGTCGGCGGTATCCGCCCCTTGGTTGCCATCGCCAACGCGATATAAGTAAATTATTTTAAAAGCTTCGCTTTTCGCGCGAGCAAGCTGAGCGCCTACAGATGTTTAGGTGAGCTTTGCTTGTTGATTGGGGTAATGAGCTAGTTACTAAAGAGAAAGCGCGATGTAAAATCGCACCTACGGTTTTGTTGAATGTGGTGGTTTAATTACTGTAGGTGAGGTTTTATACCTCGCGGGTGCTTTTTAAAAGCCAAGACACAAGGTGAACTCCTACCCACAGCTTTAATTTTTGCTTTTTGGATTAGTAATGTTGATGTGTTTTTTCACATTTATAGGTACACTATTTTAAAGCTTTAATTCAGGGAATGAATAATGATTAAATGGATTTTACTGGTATTTATTAGCGTATTTACAACTTTTCCTCAAGCTGGTGAGGTTTACACACAAGCCCAATGCGATAGCATTAAAAAGCAGCGCGAAGCTATTCGCTCTCAATTTAGAAGTGGCTATAGTAATAAGGAAGGTGAGCGTTTAACTGCACGCGATAAAACGCTATTTACCTTACTTGCTAATCACTGCAGTAAGCCTAAAAAGAGTGGTAGCGCTTATCAGGCTACTTCTTCTACCCCAACTCGTACGCCTAATAGCAATTGGTTACTCAATCAAAAAGTATCAAACATGTCTTTGCATAGCGATAGCTATAAAGATGCCGCTAAGCTTGATGCTTGGTCAAAATTTTATAAATTGCCGAAACGTTGCCGTAAAAAAGGGATGGAGTCGGCCGACTTTGTATGGTGTAGCGAGTATCGGGGTAAGCAAAAAGAGTTATTTGAAGCACAGTGGCAAGGGCGCCCATAAATATGTTCAAAACAAAATTACGTGTGGTGTTTGTATTTTTTGTGCTGCTAATTGCATCGGCGCTCATTGCTAATCATTTTACTGGGCGGGTATTTAATTATCACGATCCTATAGGCGAGGTTAAACGAATTTATAATAGTTTATCGTCGCAGGTAACTACTGAAGCGTTAGCAACTAAACAGCTCAAAAATGTAAGCACGGCAACTTTACAAAATGTATCAGTATCTGCCGATAATCATTTATCGCAAGCTAACAATACGCGCTGCGTGGATGTGTCGTTGGGTAAGGTTAAATATAAACGAAGTGGCGATATATTTACGTGGACAGACAGTGACGGTGTGCCGCATTTTAGTGATAAAAAACCGGACTTTGCAGTAGCAACTTACGATACTGGTTTTATTGAACCGTTAGATTACTTTGACCTCACTTTAAATACGCCTAATTTACCTTCGTCATTTAACCAAGAGTTACGCATAAAACTTAATACTGTATTTAAAGTATATGGACAGATTATTGGCGTGCATGCACTTAAAAAGGTAAAGCTTAATTTAACGGTATTGCCTACGCGCCGCGCTTATGAGGCCGCAATTAAGCAACGCAGTGCTGACCCGACAAACACTGCGGGTATGTATTTTCACGCGAGTAATTCTGCTTTTATTCATTATGATAATGCACGCAGTGCAATGCGAACTGCCGTACATGAGGCAGTGCACGCCATTAATAAAGCAGTCTTAGGCTATACCCCGAGATGGTTTAATGAGGGATTTGCTGAATACTTTGAGCTTACTCAAAATAATATGCAAACAGCTATTGTTGAGCCGAATAGTTCATGGACGAAAAATAACAATATTACTAAAAGTGTATTTTTAATTGATTCGTTAGTGGGTTTGGATGACTCGTGGAAAAAAGGTGATATCAGTAAGTTGTATGCAAGCAGTTGGGCTACAATTTACTTTTTAATGGATACGCAAGCAGGGCGATCGTTACTTAAGAATATAATGCTTGCTGAGCAAGAATCCCTCTGTAATAAGCTATCTGAAAAGCAATTAAAAACGATGATGTATAAGCAATTTCCTAATCTTAATCGTGAATATTCTCAGAGGTTAAAAAAGCCTTTAAAAGCGCATATATTTTAAATAAGGTAAAAGTTTAAAAGCTTCGCTTTTCGCGCGAGCAAGCTGAGCGCCTACAGCAAACTTTAAGGCCGCTGCCAGGACGTTTTCCCC
Organism: Pseudoalteromonas sp. SG45-2; assembly: GCF_014164115.1. Classification (NCBI taxonomy): domain Bacteria; kingdom Pseudomonadati; phylum Pseudomonadota; class Gammaproteobacteria; order Alteromonadales; family Pseudoalteromonadaceae; genus Pseudoalteromonas; species Pseudoalteromonas sp. SG45-2. The sequence continues at coordinate 19,566 of NZ_JACJEO010000009.1, read as the reverse complement.
TGCAACTTCACCTGCAAACACATAATTAATGAGTAATTACCTAGCATGGCGGAATTTTGTTCCCGACATATTCCAAGTACCTAAATCCCTTTAGGCAATGCGAGGAAAGCGATGCTTGCAAATGGGTGAAAAACCTAGTTTTGAACGAGAGGGTAGGGATACCCGAACTGGGCAGCGTACAGGGATGTGAAAGTTGTGCGTTCATCGCGTTTACGTTCATATTAATTTAGTGTTTAAAGATAAGTGAAATTGAGGGGCGCCGTGGGTGACGAATGACCAAAGCGTAGCTTTGCAGCTTGAGGAAGTGGAAGCATGGATGCTGACAGAAACCCGACTTCAGGGATGAATTATTAGCAGCAGAGCTTATTTGAAGAAAACCGCCCCTTGGTTGCCATCGCCAATGCGATATTAAGTAAATTATTTTAAAAGCTTCGCTTTTCGCGCGAGCAGGCTGAGCGCCTACAGGTGTTTAGGTGGGTTTTGTAGCGTTGATTGAGGTAATGAGCCAGTTACTAAAGAGAAAGCGCGATGTAAAATCACACCTACAAGTGCTAAAGCTTAATAGGCGTACTTATCTCACAATCTTTGCATACTAAAGAGTAATTTTCTTTACGTTTGCTTGTTTTAGTATTGATGCTTGAGCACTCAGGGCATGGTGATTTCATTGGTGTGTTTACACTGCAATTGCCGCATTTCACAAAGTAACCATAACGTCCGGAAAGAGGCTGTAAATTACTCGAACTATTACATTGCTTACAAGCTAATGTTATCTCTTTGATTAGATCAGTTTTAGGTTTTACTTGTTCAGTAATGGTTTGCTTGGTCGCTATTAAAGTATCATCGTAAACAGATTCTGATTCGCTTATCTTTGCAGATACATATGAAGGCTCTTGTAAGATAGGTGATATATTTTGCTCTAAAATAAACTGGCAAATTCTATCCAGTGTTTCTTCACTGAACCACGGTCGAACGTTCGTTGTAAAAAGATGAAGCGGATTAGGTTTAGACGCAGGAAGCTTCATTATTTCGAGTAATTTATCAGTTATAAATTCTGATTTAACTAATCGGTCTTCAATTGCTTTTGGTGTGTTTTTCCGGTTGATAATGGCGTTGCTCGATATGGCACAAATACTATGCCACTCTCTGCCACCAAAACCCTGTTGCAGCTTGCCAAATAATTTAGTGAGTAGCTTTGGTGCATTGTCGCGCATTAGGCTTTTTAATAGCTCTAGTTGTAATTCAACCTGTTTTATTGGCGATGGCATACCTTGCCAGTTGCCGCGATAACTGCGACTCCATTCTTGATGTTCATTAATCGTTACTTCGCCTGTAATGCTTTTAGATTCGATAAGAATAAAGCCATAGGTGTATGCTATTAGGTGGTCTATTTGTGCGGTTTCGCCATTGTGTTTAAATTTTACATCGTTAAACACAAATACCTGACTATGATCTTTAAAGGCGCGGCGTAAATAAAAGGCAACGTCGAGCTCTTGCTTTTGACCTGCTTGTATTTTAGATGAGTTGCTGTTGATGAGGGTTTTATCTTTTAGAATCATGAGGCGTCCTTTCAATCATGTATTTGCTTAGAATATCATTGAAGTACCGAATAACAATACTGCTTAAGTTCAAAAAACGCGAGAGAAACTCCCACCTACAATTTAAAAGCTTCGCTTTTCGCGCGAGCAAGCTGAGCGCCTACAGGTGTTTAGCTTGGCCTTATTTAAAAGCCAAAGCGCGATATAAAATCGCACCTACGCTTTTGTTAAGAGTGGTGTTTACATTAATGTAGGTGAGGTTTTATACCTCGCTTATAAATGGATTGTTTTTACCATTGAAAAATGAATTATTGTTCCGTTCAACGCTTAAAAGTAATGAGGCAATTAATTCTTCTATTCGCCTCATTGCATGAGGCAAATAAATAACATAGACTGAAGCTAATTACCTTTAGGAGTAAAGACTATGTGGATATGGCAACAGCAAAACTGGCCAAACTTTACGTGGGATGCTGCAGCGCTTGCTCCTTTACTAAGGGATCTTTCATATAATCAAGGTTTATTAGTAGGGCGTATGGGCGTGCAAAGTGCTCAACAAAAGCAGCAAGCCCTTGATACCTTACTTGCAAATATTATTCACTCCAGTGCGATTGAGGGTGAAAAGCTTAATGCATTTTCGGTTCGCTCTTCTCTTGCTAAAAAGCTCAATATTAATGAGCAACCTTACCCAACAACAGTGCAAAGCGATAATCTCGCAGAGATTATGCTTGATGCAATAAATAACACAGACTCACCGCTTAATTTAGAGCGAGTGCTTAATTGGCATCGCTTATTGTTTGCAGGTGAGCAAAGCTTATTTACTAAAATTGAGGGCGGGCAATTGCGTGGTGACGAGCCAATGCAAGTGGTGTCGGGGCGCTTAGATAAACCGGTATTACATTTTACGGCGCCTCCTAAAGAGCGAGTAAATAAAGAGCTTTCGCTATTTTTTAACTGGTTTAACAAAACGCAAAACGAACCTCAAATAGATCCTTTTATTCGGGCAGCTATCGCACACTTATGGTTTGTAACAATACATCCACTTGAGGATGGTAATGGGCGTATTACACGCCTTATAACCGACCTGGCATTAGCGCAAGAACATGCTGAGTCAATTCGGTTTTACGCTATGTCGGTGGCTATTTTAGAAGACAGAAAAAGCTACTACGAGGTGCTTGAAGCCACTCAACGTGGAGATCTTTGTATTACAAAGTGGATTAAGTGGTTTTTATGTACGCTTAATAATGCGATACACCATACGCTTAATAATATTGAGCAAACAATTTTTAAAACCAATTACTGGGCAAGTAAAGATCAAACAAAGCTAGGTGAGCAGCAAGTAAAAGTGCTTAATAAGTTACTTGATGGCCAATTTGAACAGGGTATTAGCGCGAGTCAGTATCAAAAGGTAGCTAAGGTTAGCCGTGCAACCGCAACACGCCATTTATCGGACTTGCAAACGCTTGGATTTTTAACAAAAACCGCCGCAGGTGGGCGTAGTACACGTTACAAAATTGCCTAATGAGGCAATTACACATATTATTCGCCTCATTGTGTGAGGTGAATAGGTGTTTGAATTGTTGTAGGTGAGGTTTTATACCTCGCATGGTGTTTTTATAAAGCCAAAGCGCGATGTAAAATCGCACCTACGGTTTTGTTCAGTGCAGTGGTTTAATTATTGTAGGTGAGGTTTTATCTATGAATCTTTGTTTAGCTCTGTAATCGCTTTAATACTAAATGCGTGCATAGTTATGTAGTGTTGCTTTTTAATGATTGTTTTTACGATACTTTGATCAATATTTAAGTAATCGTGAACAAGAGCATTTCGTAAGCCTATAATTTTACGCCATGACAGTAGTTCTGCCTCGCTCAAAAAGCCTAAATGAGTAAGTTCGCTAAATGTTTGATAGGCGTTGCTACTGGTACTACTTTTGTGCTGCTTTAGCCAATGCTTTGATAAACCAATACACACCGCGGTCATTAACTGTAGTAATCGCTCTGCAGCTCGGTAGTCTCTACTATTAAGTGAATCGATTTGACTGAGTTCGTCGAGTTCTTGCATATATTCGTCAACATGGCGTGTTACTTCACTTAAATAAAGTGTAATTCCGGTATCAGTCATGTTTACTCGCTATGGTTTCAAATTCGAACTGGCTATATATACGCTGCTGCTCTTTCATCGCTCTAACACTATTATTGCTTATAATTATTTTTCCATATTCAATAACGTTGAAAGCTAAATAACTTGGAATAATATTTATATCAACAATCGAAATAAGTTGTTCGTTAAGATTAAGTGCATTACTTATTTCAAGCTCAAGCTCTTTTGGCCTAAGGCGCTTATCGAACGATTCCAGATCAAAGTTTTTAAATGCTATGGCTAAGTCAATGTCACTATGGGGCTGGGCTGTCCCTTTTGCGTGGGAGCCATATAGCCAAACTACATCAATGTCGGTGTTTTGATGTAAATACTCAATTATTTTTTGTATAACTTCATTTGCCACGAAAAGTAACCATTGATAAAAACAGTAATAATAACCTGTCAGTTTTATAGTGAACATTAAAACTGATATTTGTTTTATTTAATTTAAAAGCTTCGCTTTTCGCGCGAGCAAGCTTTGCGCCTACAGGTGTTTAGGCGGGCTTTGCAGTGTTGATTGGGAGTTATGAGCCGTTACTAAAGAGCTAAGTGCGATGTAAAATCGCACCTACAATTTAAAAGCCTCGGTTTCCTCTTATTCCAACCGCGTTACTTTTACTTTTATTTTTCCGGCATTAGCGCCGTAAAAGCGGCTTAAGTCGTTTGCAAATGGGCAAAACTCGCCAGATTTATCCATTTTAATATCGGCGCCGTTGGCTATTTCAAAAAGGTGGTCGTCGTTTTTATTTATAGCACCAATAAGTGAAAACCATTGTGCACGAGGAAATCGTCTAAATGGTTCAAGCACAGCCATGGGGATTTCTTTTACGCCAAGTTGTACGTTATCGCGGTTCCAGCCTAATGGCGTGCACTTTATGCCATCGTCAAACCAATATTGATTTGGGTATGGGGTAAAGCGGTACGTAGCGCCTTGCTCTAGCATAAGGCCGGTTGCGTTGTATTGCTCTGAGGCAAATACCATTACATCTTGGCTTTGGTTAATGCTCAGCACATTCATGTTTTGATTAGCCAGTTCTATATGTTGGCTTAAACCAATAAAGCTAAGTGTGGTGTTGTCGTTATAGCTAATTTTGTAATGCAGTTTTTTAAGCGATTCTGGGCGATAACTGGTTAGCTTATTAATGCGTTCGGCTACGCTGTAGTGCACTAAAGGCTTAAGATTGCTGGCTTCGTCATCAATTAATACATAGCACTGCCTATCTACTAATTTAAAAAATGGGTTAAACCAAAAGTAATTTTGTTGATGACTTAATGCGAGCGGATCGGGCGTTACGGTTACGTCATCTTGTGCTACTAAGTTGCTATCGGGAAGTAGGCTTTCGTAATCTATATCGTGGCTAGTGAGTAACGAAATATTAAGCGGTTGCTCTATTAACCACTCAAGTGCGTAGCGCAAGCAAATATCGGCTAGGCCATCGCGGTAGTAACCGCCGCCAATGTCTGAATGCGCACCTGCAAACCATAATTCAGTGATATTGCTTTGATGGTTCATGAGTGTGGGTTCAAAGGCGCGGCGTTTTTCATCAAGGGCTACGCAGTGCAGCGCGTGAGTAATGTTGTTGGCAATGGTGTGGTTTTCAAAAATAACGTGCTCTGCGCCACGTGTGGCTTTACTTACTTTTGATAAGCCAATAGAGGCGACAGTATCAAACACACATACGTAAACATTATCAGCAATTAAAGGCTCTAGGATTTTAGCAAAACGCCTAGCAAGTGCACCGCCTCGGCTAAAACCCGTTAGCAGTATGGCATCGCCTATTAGGTAGTGAGCTTTAAAGTCGCTTAATGCTTGATTTAAAATACTGGCTACGTCGTCACCACGAGGTGCAAGGGTTTGGTTTAAAATGCGTTTAAGGCGGCTGCCTTTAGTGCCAATACCTTGATAATAAAAACTGAGTTGGTTAGCAAAAGGAGTAATGGGGGAGTCTTCTAATTTACCGCCAAGCAGTAAATGCAATTTTAGAATGTTGGTAATATTAGAGTCTTCTTTAAAATGCTCTGAGCTAAATTGCTCTGCATCACGGGGCTCGTTTCCTGTGCCGTCAAAATTAAAAATTAGCGTTTTACCCGTCATAACCCAATTTCCTTAGTTGTTTTAAATACTCTACACAGACAATGTTAAATATTAAAGACAATATTTAGGTTAGTAACAAATACGCCAACTAATTTGTTGGCGTATTAAAAGTGCGGGTTATAGGCTATTAAAAGTATAGTGATTTAGCTGCGTGCCCTCTGCGGGTTTTAATGCGGGGTTTAACTTAATTAATTGCTCGTAAACCTCAGGATAAAACGTTTTTAATCGTGCTGCGCGAGAAAGGTGATTCGGTTCAATTTTTTCAACAAGCTGTAAGGCTAAAGGAATCATTGGGCTTAACTCCCCTTTGGTGTAGCTTTGTTCTAGCGCTAAGTCGAGTATATCTACGCCTAATTTTTCTGAATCAGCGGGTATTTTATTATCAATTAGAAATTGGACTGCCTCGACAGAAGACGATGCGGCTTGTACATAAACGTCGCGCCCATACGTATCGGTAATCGAAAAATCAAAACCAGCTTGTTTAAGCTTTTGCCATTGCTCAAGCGGAAAACGACTTAATCTTGCTAAATCACTCGGTGGCTTAGGTTCAACTCGGCTTTGCCAGATCGTTATAAAGTCATGAGGCTCTAATAGTAGGAATGTAAAAAGTGTATCGGTTTCTGTTTGAGTTAATGGTGTACTAAGGCTGTACTCATAAGCTTTTTGGTAATCTTTTTTAGACAAATATTGGCTGAACGCGCTATGACTTCTATCGTTTGAAAGCTGATTGCTTAGTATACTCCACCAGTAATTAACTAATACGGGGTCTTGTTCTTGTAAAACATATTCGAAGTTATTACCTTGCTCTTTTTTTACCTCTAGCACCGTATTATATGCTCGCATAGTAGAGTGTAATTGTTCAGTAGCGCTTAACTGCTGCTGTAATAGTTCACAGTTTTGTCTTTTATTATCTAGATCTTTCTTTTGTTGCTTCAAATCTACTAAAAAACGTGCAACATCAGAATTATCGGGCTCACTCACTTGGGGCAATGTGGCGTTGTCTATTTTACCAATAGGGTTAAAGTAAGCATATTGCTCAGGGTTTTCCTGCTCATTAATATAGGCGCCTTGCTGGTAAATAAAATCACTTACAAAAGAAACGCCTTTGCCATTTAGGTCGTCATTAGCATTGCCGCTATGAGCTTTATAGCCCTGCTCTGTAAGGTAGTTTAACATTTGAGTATGCTTTGCATCTAAAGGGGCTGGCGTTAAGTTACCACTTTTAGGCAGGCTTACTATTGCAACGTCTAAACCCGTAAATAAGCCTGGCTGATTGGTTGGTGTTACGCCTAGTTGCTGCAGTGCTTTTACAAGCGGTAAATTAAACTGGCTTACGGCAATATCAGCCATGTTATATAAAACAGAATTTTCTTCGTACAGCGGCATAGCATCCAGTGCCGGCACCTGCTTCATCAGCGCAAAAATATACTCATTAGGAATGTTGTTTTTAATCGCAGTAGCTACTTCATTTACTGTAAATTGGTTAGATGAAATTGCCTGCTCAAACTCTTTTGGCGTAAATTTATTTGCATTAAGCACAAACAATGTAGCCGGGGAAATAACCTCACTGCCTTCAAGTTTAATAAACGTTTTAGAATAAGTGGTAAATGTATCTGAGTTGTTTAATAAAGCATAAAGTGTTTCTTTTTGTACATTTTCATCAAGGGGTACACTCAGAGTAAGTCCTGGAGGGCTATGCTTATTATCTCCAAGCTGTTGAATCATTTCTTTTACTTTATCATTGGTGAAGCCTTTAATTGCCTCAATGCCTTGCCAATTAGCTAATTCGTTTAAAGAGCTAGTAATATTAAGCTGCTGTTTTTGCTCAGTAACTATGGCATCTCTTAAAAAGGCAATGTATTGACGCTTATTGATTTCTGATAGGTTTGCATACTTTAAAATCGTAGGGACCGACGTCCCTTTTTTAAGCTCACTCACAAAAAATGAAACAAGCGATTGGTTTAAATTATTTATTTTTATATGTTGTTGCTGTGATTGATCTCTGCAAAGGCGAATATCTTTTTTTAGATCTGTGACTATTCGAAGCGGGGTGCCTTCTGCAGGCTGCTTTTTATTAACTAAGTTAGGCTCAGTGGCATTTGGTGCAGCCACGTTGGGCTGCTCTACATCGGCTGTGTTAGGCTGGGTTTTAAATAGATATACTGCCAAAGCCGCTATAATTATAAGTCCGAGAAGTAGCTTTTTCATAACCGCCAATCCTTTGATGTTATTAAAATATTCTCACATCGTACTACTTTAGGTACGCAAAGTGCAAAAAAAGCTTTAAGAGATAATACTTATTAACTCTTAAAGCTTTTTTGTGGTTTTGTGAGCGTACTTAATTTATTAGTGCAACTTCATTTTAGGGCGCACTACACGCAGCACTTTTTCGCTTATCCATAATGCAAAGGTTTTTGCGCTACCGTGTATGGCGCGTTGGTGCATACGGTATAAAGATATATACATAAAGCGGGCAATTTTACCTTCAATAAAAAAGGTATTGCTGGTTAGGTTACCCATTAAGTTACCCACGGTGCTGTAACTCGATAAGTTAACCAACGAGCCATGGTCGCTGTATTTAAAGCCGCGTAGAGGTTGCTGTTTTAGCGTTGCGATGAGGTTTTTTTCGACGCATAACGCCATTTGATGCGCCGATTGTGCGCGTGGTGGTACTTGCTTGCCGTCGGCTTGGGTAAATGCGCAGCAATCGCCTAATACAAAAATGCTTTCGTCTACGGTGCTTTGTAAAAACTCGTTTACTTGAATTTGGTTGCTGCGCGTCAGCTCAAAAATACCTAAGTCTTTTATAAAATCAGGTGCTTTTACGCCTGCTGCCCACACCATAATATCGGCATCAATGTGTTCTTCATCTTTGGTGATAAAGCCTTGTGCGGTGCCTTCTTTTACTTGTGTTTGCTCGCGCACGTTTACGCCAAGTTTTAATAGCTCACGTTTTGCACTTACGGCAATACGCTCTGGTAATGCTGGTAAAATACGTGGTCCGGCCTCTATTAAATGTATATGCAAACGCTTAGACGACATATTTGTTAAGCCATAAAGCTTTAATAGTTCAGACACATGATAAAGCTCAGCTGAGAGCTCAACACCGGTAGCACCGCCGCCTACAATGGCAATATTAAGTGATTGCTGTTGGTTGTCGTCTTGGTGAAGGCGTGTAAAGCTGTCGAGTAATGAATGCTGAAAGCGCTCTGCTTGTTGGTTTGAGTCTAAAAAGTAGCAGTGATCTTTTATACCTGGGGTATTAAAGTCGTTACTTACGCTGCCTATGGCAATTACGAGGTGGTCGTAGCGCACGGTGCGCTCGGGTAAAATTGTGTGGCCTAGCTCGTCTAAAAGTGGTGCAAGGGTAACTGTTTTATTGCTTTGATCTATATTGCAAAAAGTACCAAGTTGAAAGTTATAGTGGTGTTTTGCAGCATGGGCTGAATACACAACGCCATCTAAATCGGGGTCAATAGAGCCTGTCGCTACTTCGTGCAGTAACGGCTTCCATATGTGGGTACGGTTTTTGTCTATTAGTAGAATTTCAGCTTGTTTTTTCTTTCCTAATTTATGGCCTAATTGCGTTGCGAGTTCTAATCCGCCAGCACCACCGCCAATAACGACGATTTTAGGTGTAGTAATATTCATAACGTTGCCCTTAAAAATAATATACCCAAGTGATCTGTATTTTTTATTAGTTTTTTAAGATGACTTGGGTATCAATAAATTATTTTGGCAACAAGTAGTTACTACTCATTTTATAGTGCTTTAGTTTGCGCTTAAATAAAGGTGATGTCAGCAATAAATAATGTTATTTGTTGTATACTTATACCCAAACCGTCTCAATATGCAGAATTCAGCGTTTCACAGGGGCTTAATATCAAGGCGTTACTTTGCAAGAATGGCAGCCCCCTTTTAAGAAGTAACAACGATGAGAGTAAGTGCCTGTGAAACGCCCAATGGGTTGGTTTAAAAGCGATTTATACTGCGTTATTGATTTTAACAATAGAACCACTATTATTTGCAATCAATGCCTTGCCTAAATCGCTTTTAACTCCAACTGAAACTCTCATCTTGAGATGGTTTGGGTATACATGCAAATATTTTATCTACACCGCAATTTTATAAGCATGACTATTGTTTAGCCATCAAAAGGACATTTATGACCACGCCATTAATTCAATCACTTGAGCAGCACTTTGGTTTTAGCCAATTTAGAACAGGGCAACAACAAACTATAGAGCAGCTTTTAAATGGTCAATCGTCGTTGGCTATATTTCCGACCGGTTCGGGTAAATCGTTGTGCTATCAATTAACTGCGTTGCATTTACCAAATTTAACGTTAGTTGTTTCGCCTTTACTAGCATTGATGAAAGATCAAATTAGCTTTTTAAATAGCAAAGGTATTTACGCGGCAAGCCTTGATTCGAGCCAAGATCAAATGCAAAGCAGCACCGTAATGAATGATGTGCGAAGTGGTAAAATTAAAGTACTAATGGTGTCGGTTGAGCGCTTTAAAAACGAGCGTTTTAGAGAGTTTATAAGCCAAGTGGCGCTTTCGATGTTAGTGGTAGACGAAGCGCACTGTATATCTGAATGGGGCCATAACTTTAGACCCGACTACCTTAAACTACCGCGTTACCGCGAAGAGCTTAATATTCCTTTAGTATTGCTGCTTACGGCAACGGCGACTAAAAAAGTTAAACGCGATATGGCAGAGCGATTTGCTATATCGCCTGAGTGTATTGTGCAAACGGGCTTTTATCGCGCCAATTTAGATTTAAGCGTGCTGAGCGTTAAAACCGCCGATAAAAACACCGAGCTTACCAACATTGTGCGCGCGCAAAATGGCCCTGGTATTGTGTATGTAACGCTACAGCAAAGCGCCGAGCAAGTTGCTAATGTGCTAAGTGCACAAGGTGTGCACGCGGTGGCGTATCATGCGGGGCTTGAAGATACGCTACGCTGGCAAATTCAAGATGACTTTATGGCGGGTAAAATTAACGTAGTGGTGGCAACCATAGCCTTTGGTATGGGGGTTGATAAGTCAGATATTCGTTTTGTTATACATTACGATTTACCAAAATCGATTGAAAACTACAGCCAAGAAATTGGCCGAGCAGGGCGCGATGGCAATCCATCAAACTGCTACACCCTTGCCAATTTAGATGGGCTAAATACGGTTGAAAACTTTGTATATGGCGACACCCCTGAGCTTAGCGGTATTGAATACGTAATTAACGATATTCGCCAAAGCCACCAGCAATGGGAAATGCAAGAATACAGCTTATCAAGCGAAAGTAATATTAGACAACTGGCACTTAAAACCTTACTTGTACAGCTTGAAATGCAAGGCGCTATAACGCCGCAATATGCCTACTACGCTGATTTTAAATATAAATTTTTGGTCGATAAAAACGAGCTACTAAGCCAGTTTGACGAGCAACGCCAAGCATTTTTAACACAAATATTTAGCCATACCGATTTTAAAAAAATATGGGGCACGCTAAATTTTGACTCCCTTACGCAAGCCGCGCAGGTTGATCGAAAACGCGTAGTGGCAGCCCTTGATTACCTAGCCGAAAAAAACCTAATAACGCTCGAAACCAAACGTATTACCCAAGTATACAAAGTGCATAGCGAGGTTATAAATAACCCAGAACTTGCCCAACAACTACATGACTACTTTAGTGATAAAGAACAAGCCGAAATTAAACGTATTGCTGCACTGGTACGCTTTTTTGAGCTACAAAGTTGTTTAAGCTATAACTTAGCGCGCTATTTTGACGATCAAAATGCACCACAGCAATGTGGGCATTGTAGTGTATGCAGAGGCCATGCGGTTAAGCTTGAATACTCTATAGAGCCTGCATATATTGACGAGCAACTTATTTATCAAAAGGTAGATGAGTTTTTAGCCCATATGGCAGACAAAGGTAATCATAATGTGGGTATTGAAACCCAATGCCGCTTTTTAGCGGGGATGAGTGTGCCATTATTTGCGCGTAATAAAGTGCGCCAATTGAGTGGTTTTGCACTGTGCGAGCAAATGCGTTACAGCGATATAAAAGCAAAACTACTAGCGCGTTAAATTAGTTACTGTATCCTAGTGGCTTATTCAAAAAAGTAAGCCACTATGCCTCATATTGTTATTCCTGTTGAAAATATTTCTACTACCCCAGAGCCTGTTACGTGTGCTAACTGCCAAGCCTGTTGTTGCCAATTAGAAGTGCGCATAGTAACCGACACCGGCGTGCCTTTTAACTACATTGAATACGATAAATGGGGCAGCGAAGTAATGAAACGCGCTGACGACGGTTGGTGCCAAGCACTCGACCGCAATACGCTTATGTGCTCTATTTACGAAAACCGCCCATTAGTTTGCCGCGAGTTTGAAATGGCCTCAGACGAGTGTATTACCGAGCGCGATTTAGCGGGTATATAGTCCGCTATTATTAAAGCACATAAACAACAAAGGGGCTTAAAAGCCCCTTTGTTGTTTACTTACTATAAAAAATTAAACTTTAAAATAGCTAATATACTTTTTAAGCGTGTTTGAAAGGTCAGCTAATGCAACGGCTTCTTGTGCGTTACTGTTAAGCGACATGCTGGTTTCTTTAGACATACTGGCAATTTCTTCTACGCCGGTACTAATTTGCGCCACGGTGGCTACTTGGTTTGATGTTGATTCAACAATTTCAAGCACGTTACTTAATGAGTCGTTAGCTTGTTGCTGTATTTGATGCAGTAACTCGTTTGCCTCATGGGTAAGCGTTAGGCCATTTTCTACTTGTGGTACTGTGGTTTCCATAGCTGTTACCGACGCTTGCGTGTTTTCTTGTACTTGCAAAATCATCTTTTCAATATCGCCTGTTGCATCACCAGTACGCTGGGCAAGTTGCCTTACCTCGTCAGCAACAACAGCAAAACCTCGGCCTGTTTCGCCTGCTCTTGCAGCTTCTATTGCCGCATTTAGTGCAAGCAAGTTTGTTTGATCAGAAATACTGCGAATCACACTTAAAATATCGCCAATGTGTTTTACATGTTCTTGCAGCACGTTTACTTGGGTAACTGTGGCTTTTACGGTTACAGAAATTTGCTCAATTTCGGCCGCTACTTTTTGCACTGCAATACTACCTTGCTGCGATAGTTGTGCAGTTACTTTTGAGTTATCTTCGGTTTGTTTAACAGAGCCTGCAACTGCATTAATACTGCGGCTCATTTCTTCTAGGCTGCTTACTGCCGAGTTTGTATAGGTTACTTGTGCGTCAGCGGCACTAAGTGCTTGCTGCGAGCCAGACGCTACGCTTGCAGAGTGAGTAGAAAGCTCTTCAGATGAGTTAATAATGCTATCTACAATGGCTTTTAATTTAGATTGCATAACCCCTACAGAAGCCATCATGCTATTTGGGCAACACGACTGTACATCACCTCTTAAATCGCCTTGGGCAATAAGGGCAATTACTTCGGCGGCTTCTTGTGGTTCGCCACCTACTGACTTTCTGATCAGTTGGCTAATAACATACGCTACGCTTGCACCTATTAAAATTGCAAGCGCGGTGAGCGAAATCATCCAAATTTCAAATGAACTGGCAATATCGAGAGTATCAATAGTGGTGGTTTGATTTGCTTGCTCTTGCAGGTTTATAAATTGGTTTATAACACTTAGCCACTGGGTAAACGCAGGGCGCGCATCGGTTAATAAAATGCGTTCAGCTTCGTTTAGGTTTCCTGCATTTTTAGCGTTTATTACACCTTGAATGAAAGGCTGAGTGCGCTGCTCTATTTGATTTATTTTATTAATTAAAGCGCGCTCTTCACTATTCATATCACCCATTAGCTTAGCCATAGCGCGGCTTGACGTTTGGTAAAATGCGTTTAGCTCTTGTATGTTATTTAACACGGTACTTAAACTGCTTTGCTCGGTAATTAGCACTACGTCGCGCACGGCTATTGCTCTGTCGTGTACGCTGCCTCTAAAGTTAATTGCGTAACGTTGCTTTACCGAATTTACGTCGGTCATGTGGGTAATATTATTATTAATAAGGCTAACGCGCGAAATTCCAATAATGGTTAAAATAATCATCATTGATAAAATTACGCCAAAGCCGGTCGTTAAACGCATGTTTATGGTCATGGTTGATCCCAAGTGTGAGTCAATACGCGCAAGAGCAGCTTGTATTATTAGTGAAAATAATTAAACAATAGCAGCATTATGCCTTATTAATTAAAGTTTTATTAGCAATAAGGTAGGTGATTGTTAATTTAGTTTACAAGCGTAACTTTGGCGGGTCATATTTTACAGGCATTAAAAAAGGGGCTAAATGCCCCTAGTGTTATATAAAATATTATATAAAGGTTTAGTCGTACTTTGCTTCTAGCTCATTAGCTGTATGAAACTTCTCATGGCTTTGTAATTGCTCGTCGTATTTAACAAGGTTTTTAAAGTGCGCTAATTGACCTGAGTTTTTAACTATTTCAACAATAAACGACATCATAAAGTCAGCGCCCGTTAGGGTATCGCCCACTAAATAACGTTTACCTTCTAGGCGGTCGTTAAAGTAGCTAATTACTTTAGCTGTTTCAGCGTCGGCATAGCCTTCTAAAAACTGCGTTTTAGCGCCGTCTTTTAGTACAAACATTTTAAGTAAAAGCGGTAAAATTGCTGAGCTTTCTGCAAAGTGCAGCCATTGCTGGTAGTCAACATATTCAGCGGTATCTACTTTTGGTGCAAATTTACCGTTGCCGTATTTAGTAATAAGGTAGTCGGTAATAGCGCCTGATTCAGCAATAATTAAACCGCCATCTTCAATTACCGGTGACTTACCAAGTTGATGAATATGCTTTAATTCGTCAGGTGCTAGGAATGTGTCTTTATTACGCTGATAAGCCACAATTTCGTAGTCAACATCTAGTTCTTCTAAAAGCCAAATTATACGTTTAGAACGGGATTTATTTAAATGGTGTAGTTTAATCATGTCAGTCCTTTTTTGGCTTGTAAGGGCTTTGCCTTACAAGCCGTATAAAATTAAAGTGGGTTATTAATTTTAACCACAGTTTTACCAAAGTTTTTACCGCATATCATATCGTTGAACGCGTCTACTGTATTTTCGATGCCTTCTACCATGTGCTCACGGTATTGAATTTTTCCGTCTTGTAGCCATTTTTGCATGTCTTGTGCAAACTCGTCGTAACGGTCGCCGTAATCATCAAAAATGATAAAGCCTTGCATTTTAATACGCTTAGTAAGCAATTGACCCATTAGCATACCTAAACGGTCTGGGCCTTCTGGCAAGCTAGTTGCGTTATATTGCGATACTAAACCACACAATGGTACGCGCGCTGCGGTATTTAATAATGGTAGTACGGCGTCGAATACTTTACCGCCCACATTTTCGTAGTAAACATCAATGCCTTTATCACAGGCTTTTTCTAACTGCTCTGCAAAGTCATCAGCTTTGTGATCAATACAGGCATCAAACCCTAGTTTTTCAACGGCGTGTGCACATTTTTCGCTACCACCAGCAACACCCACTACTTTACAGCCTTTAATTTTAGCTATTTGACCAACCGTTGCGCCTACAGGGCCTGTTGCTGCTGCAACAACTACGGTTTCGCCTTCTTTAGGCTGGCCAATATCAAGTAAACCCATGTAAGCAGTAAAGCCAGGCATACCCATAATACCTAATGCGTATGAAGGGTTTGCAGGCTCTTTACCTAACTGCATTAAGCCTTCGCCGTCGGTAATGGCGTAGTCTTGCCAACCTGTGTAGGCAAGTACCCATTCGCCTTCGTTAAACTTATCGTTTTTAGACTCTTCTACTTGGCACACTGTTGCGCCAACCATTACATCGCCAATATTAACAGGGTCAGCATACGACTTAGCATCGCTCATACGACCTCGCATGTACGGGTCTAGCGATAGGTAAATAGTACGTAGTAAAACTTCGCCGTCTTTTAATGCAGGAAGCTCTACCGTTTTTAATTTAAAGTTTTCATCTTTTGGAGCGCCATTAGGGCGTGATTCAAGAGTAAGTTGGCGACTAGTCGTAGACATATAAGATCTCCTATTAATATAAATAAACTACTTACCGAATGTTTACGTTTTAAAAATCGTGTTCAGCTAAACAATAATGCGCGGCTAAGCAGTATGAATATGTACAATGCGTACCTTAATAAAGGAGTTTTGGGCGGGTGGTTGATAATTCAACCTTTGCGCAGATTTAATTAGAGTAATTAGTCTGCTTTGAGCTTACTAAATATATGATTGTTGTAAAGTACCCCGTTTTTATAAATGGCCTGTTTAAGCACAGCCTCTTGCTCAAAGCCGCTCTTAGTAAGTGCTTTCATAGAGCCGGTATTACCAGCAAACACGGCACCAAAAATTCTGTTTAAGTGTGAGCTTGCAAACGCTTCATTGCATATAAGTTCAATAGCGCGAGTAATAATACCTTGCCCCCAATAGGCTTTATTAAGCCAATAACCAATTTCGCCACTGCGTTTGTATTCAAATTCGCCGGGAGTTATACCAATACAGCCCGCAAATTGCCCATTTACAACAATGGCCTTAATAATGCCGTTTTTTGAGCCTTGGCTTATCCACCAGTTTGCATCGGCTTGCGTATACGGAAACGGAATTTTTGACGATAAATAACGCGTTACCTGTTCATCATTTAAGGTGTTAATAATAAAAGGCGCGTCTTGGGCTTTAAACTCTCTGAGGGTGATCATATTTTTTCATAAATTTTTAGTATGCACACTAACTTAACAATCATTTAAGAGTTAATCAATCAGAACCTAAATTAAACGCTTTACGGCTATTACTTTGTTTTAAAGTCCTCTAATATAAGCAAAATATTACACCTATTTTAGATGCCATTATGCACCCTCACATTAAAGCGCTTTATAACAGCGCCCTAAAACCAAGCCGTTTAATTATTGGTTTAATGAGCGGCACCTCGTTGGATGGGCTTGATGTTGCACTGTGTAAAATAACGGGCGCGGGCTTAAATACTCACATTGAGGTTTTAAATTTTACCACCGTTGACTACAACGACGATTATAAAACTAAAATAAAGCAGGTATTTGCCAAACGAGAGTGCGATTTAGAGCTTGTAACTTTACTGCACCCGTGGGTAGGTAAACTCCACGGCGATATGGTTAACCAGTGCTTACATACTTGGCAAATAGACCCGGCAAGTATTGATGTAATAGCAAGTCACGGGCAAACCATTTACCACTGCCCGCAGTCGCAGCATAATCACAAAAGCTTTACTAATGGCACCTTACAAATTGGCGATAGCGACCAAATAGCCGTTACTACGGGTATTACTACCATTGGTGATTTTAGGCAAAAACACATAGCCGCAGGAGGCGAGGGCGCACCGCTTGCTGTGTATGGCGATTATTTGTATTTTTCGAGCGCTGTGGAGAGTCGGATTTTGCTAAATATGGGCGGCATAGC
Organism: Pseudoalteromonas sp. SG45-2; assembly: GCF_014164115.1. Classification (NCBI taxonomy): domain Bacteria; kingdom Pseudomonadati; phylum Pseudomonadota; class Gammaproteobacteria; order Alteromonadales; family Pseudoalteromonadaceae; genus Pseudoalteromonas; species Pseudoalteromonas sp. SG45-2. Next base: position 2,332 of record NZ_JACJEO010000009.1, on the reverse strand, counting down.
TAACTTAACGTTTTTACCCAAAAATGGTGATGCAAACCGTGTGTTTAGCTCCGACATTGGCCCCGGTAATACCATTATGGATGCCTACGTACAGCAACATTTTAAAGATATGCATTATGACGATGGCGCAAAAATAGCTAAAGCAGGCAAGGTAAATACACCATTATTAAATGCATTGTGTAATAACGCATTTTTTAAACTCCCAATGCCTAAAACCACAGGGCCTGAGGTATTTAACTTAGCGTATTTAAACACCGCACAGCAGCTTACAAATACACAGCACTTAAGCCATGAAGATGTAATGGCCACCTTAAATACCTTTACAGCAACCGCTATAGCAAATGCATTAAACGAGTGTGCAGAGCGCGCACAAAATTGTGTGGTGTATGCAAGTGGTGGGGGTATTCATAACCCATTACTAATGGCGCAACTTACAACGCTTTGCCCACGTATTAAGGCTTTTAAAAATACCGACGATTTAGGTATTAACCCTGATGCAAAAGAGGCTGTGTTATTTGCTATTTTAGCAAACGAATGCCTAGCCGGAGAGCAGCAACACCTAAGTAACACCGCACAAGGTATTGCGGGAGTTACTATGGGTAAAGTAAGTTTTGCAGACTAGGGCGTGTTGGTCTTTGTGGATTGAAATTTGTTCAATCTAGAGGCGATTTAATCGCGGCGCGAGGTTTGTAACCTAGTGGGCTAAGTAAAAACCGAGCAAAGCTTCCGCGTCCTGCTCACGCCCCTTACCTACATCCATGTAGGCAACAAAGAGTTAATCGTCCCTAGAAAGGACCCAAAGGGCAGTGCATGTTTGGTATTTATGCTGCGTTATCGCCTATTTATGGGGAGTAACCACACTACATAGGCTCTGCCTTGCCTAAAAACCAAACATACTGCTGTAAATTCACCCACCAAAGTTCAACACGCCCTAACAACTTATAAGTAGTGTCGCGTAATTTAAGTGCAGTTTGCATTAAAACAGCGATAAAAACGTAGAGCCCATACTTGCAAAGTAGCTACGAACGCCCTGTGACTTGGTATGTTCAGTTTTTATTTGCTCAGGAATATAGCCTTGCTCAAATGCTTTAATGTACACATCGAGTTGCTGGCTTTCTTTTAAGGTCGTGTTTTTTCCGTGCAGCATCATTTGCACTACAAAACACTGGCTTTGTGTAATGTTACTTAAAGTAAGATTTACAGTACCAGATTCAAGGTCTGCATTGCTCAGCGTTTTTTCAGTAAAATACTGCGCCCCACGCGCACTGGGCTGCGTTGCACTTAGTGAAATAACATCGCTCTCATTTGCGCCATCAGGCAACACACACTGCAGCGTAATGTTATGCGCAGCATTGGCTTTTAGCGATAGCTTTTCATATTCCATAGCGTGGCTCATCGCCGCAGACATAGAATCATCAAATGATTGCAGTGCAAATGTTAGTTGCACTAAGGGTGTACTCATCTTACTTAATCTTCTTGAGTCTATTCATTTATCGGATAGAGATTATCGCGGATCAAAGTTACAGATTTATGACTAATTGCATTATTTAGTACAATTATTGAGTAGTTTGATCAAAGAGGATCTTTTTGTTCTTTCTCATCCAACTTTGGAATGTTTTATCACACATCTGGAATGAAGAGCCATATGTGGCAGTGCTTGTAGCGATGGTGCTTCCGTTCCTTATTTGGGTTCTTTTCATAGGGGACAGAATTTTGTTTTTAGGCTTAAACTAATTAAACAGAGATTCCCAACTAAAATTCTATACTTTATCTTTTTTGGTTTATTACTGTATGGATAGCGGTTTATTGTTGTACCTCATATTAATAGAGCGGTGTTAGCGGCCAAGATAAATGTCGCAATGCAAATGTTCTAAGGCGGTTATGAGCGAAAACCAGTTATTGAGATTGGCTAAATATAGTAGTTAATTGATTGGTCAAACTGCTTTTTGCGCATATATTCATGAAAATGCGCGCTGCGCGCAAATTGGATTATTAACTTCACCTAAAAACTTTAGAAAACTTAGTGATAGTAATACCTTAGGTAATTTGCTAAAACTATATAAAGTAGATAAATGAGCGTGGTGTCGGTAGAAATATGCGCGACGAGCGCACTATTAAATTGTTGAACTAAGCCGCTACGCGGAGATCCTATTCTGACCATTTGAGCCACACTTACCTTGGGGTTATCCCATATTTGGAGGTAAGTCATGAATACACTCATTGAACAAGTCAAAACTGAAATAGCCTATCTTGGTTATTCACAAAGTACATGTAAAAGCTACTGTGAACATTTACTAAAACTCAGTCATTATTTTAATAAACCGCTCGATTC
>NZ_JACJEO010000092.1:0-203 GCF_014164115.1 Pseudoalteromonas sp. SG45-2 | reverse complement strand
TTCTGAATTTTTTAATATCTTTCGATATTGAATTGACTGTGCCGAATAATTACCGAAATAACTATTCTGTTGGTCACTCAGTTTTCAATTGAGACTCTAATTTGTTTGCCTCGCTACCTAAGTAGGTTGGCTGTTAGAACTCAATCTGTACGAGTGCCCACACAGATGATTGCTTTATATTGTTAAAGAACGTTTTGAGTCGC
>NZ_JACJEO010000091.1:0-217 GCF_014164115.1 Pseudoalteromonas sp. SG45-2 | reverse complement strand
TCATAACCCGAAGGTCGTCGGTTCACCTTTTATAAGTTCAGGCTCCCGCAACCACTGAGATAAATAAGAATGAAACGGCACGCTTAAAGCGTGTTTTTTTATGTCTAAAATTTAGTGTGTATATTTTGGCTCATAACCCGAAGGTCGTCGGTTCACCTTTTATAAGTTCAGGCTCCCGCAACCACTGAGATAAATAAGAATGAAACGGCACGCTTAA
>NZ_JACJEO010000090.1:0-221 GCF_014164115.1 Pseudoalteromonas sp. SG45-2 | reverse complement strand
AACGTTCTTTAACAATATAAAGCAATCATCTGTGTGGGCACTCGTACAGATTGAGTTCTAACAGCCAAGCTACTTCGTTCTTTATTGAGCAAGTAACGAGGCAAACAAATTAGAGTCTCAATTGAAAACTGAGTGACCAACAGAATAGTTATTTCGGTAATTATTCGGCACAGTCAATTCAATATCGAAAGATATTAAAAAATTCAGAATTCATTGAGCTG
>NZ_JACJEO010000008.1:9988-194751 GCF_014164115.1 Pseudoalteromonas sp. SG45-2 | reverse complement strand
CCCGAAGAGATTAAAGCTTGAAGTATGCGCGTAAGATGTTCGCTATATATTAAAATCAGCCATCGTCATATCTAGAGCTATCTGTTCAAAGATACTTTAAGATTGAGATGGCTCGACTGACCGCTAATCGCTCAAAGCCGACCTATAGAGTATTTACGTTAACTCATAAAGGGGCAGAAACGAGTTAATCATGAATGACTGCTCATGGCACATATGCGATTGTCAGATTTGCTCAAAAACTAAAAATCAAACCTGTACAATAAGGCTATAAGTAAATTTTTACCTTATGAGTAGGAAAGTGTCTCTGATACTTGATTCAAAGTAACACTGTTAGCTTTTAGTGCATTCATTTATTAGCTTTTAGTGTATTCATTTATTAGCTTTTAGTGTAGAGCTAAGGACATTTACAGCATGGTACTCTTTACGCTTGCTTCATTAAACCCCTCAAGTATCTATCGTTATGCAGAGAACATTACCTTCAAAAGTAAAACAAATAGACAGATTAGAAGACGATAAGCGTCTTATTTATCTTCCATAATATCTTTAAGTGCTATGAGTTTTAGCTGTGTGCCATCGCGGTATCCTTTTGCTAACAAATCGTCTAATACAGCACCAGTGTAGAAGGTGTAGCCATTTTCTTCACCAACGGGGAGCTCATATATAGAGCCTGATACTTGAGGCCAAATCCAATAATTTCCACAATCAGATAAGTGCGGTAAAGACTTTGAGCCTGAACTCAATCTCCAACGATCCCCTTCCCTCCAAGAACCGAATATAAGATATAAATTATCGTTTTCTTCTGATTTGGATTTTAAAACAACCCAACCTTCTGGTTTAAAAATCATAGTAAGCCTTCTACTCATTAAATTTGACTAAAAAACAATATATTCAATTCTATCTGACTATACAGACCCTATACATTTAATTGTTCTTCAATATATTTTATAGTCTCTGGTAATCTATTCGCGTACCTAGTTAACCAGCCATGACCTCCAATCGCTTTGTCTAGTTTTGTCCTAGATAAAGTAACTTCAGACCTTACCAGTATAGCTTTAACTTTAGTGAGTAACTCCCTATCTCTTTTACTCCAATTAACTCTTGCTAGAGCTTGTGGCTTAGTTGGAGCAGGCAAAGTTAAATGCAACCACTCATTTTCATTTACATTAAGCCAATGAAAAGCAGCGTAACAATTTACCTTTACTTCTTGCTTAATGGCTAAGGGCTCTAGCTTTATGAATCTTAATATCATAGCTTTATATTTTCGCCTTTTAGACTCATATTTAAATTGTTTCCTTTTTTTTACTAAACTAGGCTCTGAAGAGATTACTTGCTCAACGCTTCCTGAAGATATTTGAAATAGAGACGCTATAGCTTTTCGGTGAAAACCTTTTTTAGCTAGAAGTAATATCCTCTGTTTCATTTTAATTGTTATATATTTGGGCTTAAGGTTAATCGGAATATTAAATCTTAATGCAAGGGTCTTTATATAACATCGGCTTTTTCCTGTGACTCGACTAACACTCGCCATTGACTCACCTTGCTTAAGCAAGCTGATGCATTGATTTTCCATCGACATCGCAGGTTTTGCTTCTGTCAAAACAATATTACTTCTCACTTTTTCAACCGCTTGCTTTGCAAGCCAGAAACCAAATAAGAGAAACTTTATTGGATGTTGAGAAACTTTGCCTGATAGAAAATATGAAATATAACGATAATCCTCTGATGAACGGGGGTAAAAAAAGTTTGTGTCATGGACTAAATCTTGAGAAAGTTGATATAAACTCATCAAAATTAACCTCCGACGATATCTTCCTTTATTAGTTATGTAACCTAGCTTTTGAAGCTGGGCTTTAAAAGTATTTAAACTGAAGCTTTTACTACTACAACTAGTTAGATTTAATACATCATATGAATACTGAGCAAAATCAAAGCTGACTTGGCTACTTGGCCTTGATTTAACATTTAAAGGTGGTAGTAAGCAATGGCTTAATCTTGAGCGAGTTTCTAGAGAAAAGTGTTCTAACTGAACCCTATGTAAAGAACAAGATTCAATGCCAGGGACTTGATGACTTCTATGCCAATAAGATAAACCAAATTCTTGAGCATTGACTCTGGCGCATTCAGGGCAAAACTTAATAGAAATTTGCTCTTTTTCACGAACACAGGTTAGTTGACAAGCGCGAATAGCTTCGCATGCCTTACTAGATATTAAAGCATTCGAAATAATTGAGCCATAAGATGGCAAGAAGTGCATAAACAAAGGAGCTAATGTTTGCTTGTTTAAAACTTCAATTGATAATTCATGACTAAATTTACAGACTTGTTCAAGACCCGCTGTTAAATAAGGGTGAATCGTTACTTTATGGTTACCAAATACATTAGATAAATAATTCTCACAAGTCATGCCACTCAAAGTAAAGTGACGCACAATACGGCTGAATATTATTTCATCTGGAAAAGGTAGAGGAAGCTGCATTCATTTTCAGTTCCAAGTTTAGCAATGGTTTAATTTTAGACTAAAACACTCTTAATGCTCATTATTTAAACACATCAAGATAACTCAGACAAAGGATCTTCAAGCAGCACTTTTTTCTGTCTCAAAAAGCTAATAGGGTTTTCAAAACCGCCAGCTTGTTGAAATGTATCTGGAAATTTTACTCTATCGTTTAAATCGACAGCACCTATTAGTTCAATCAGTTGACCTGCAAATTCTGGATGTTGCGGTTTAGTAATATCACCAGTTTTATCTATAGCAATCACTCTTTCTGTCTCAATCTTTTCAGTACTACGTCGCTGCTTCCCTGTTGGTAAACTAATTACACTTTTTAGTTCATGAATCTTATTGGTTTGTCGGGATAAACCACATGCTATTGCATTGCCAGCCTCGAGTGTTGATACTGTTAGCCGCTCATCATCGCTGCCAATCACTAATCGCTGTGCCTCTCGATAGGTCCGGCTTGCCATGTCTATATTCCCAACCGAAAGCTTATGTAATGAGTCATTGAGCTCTTCCGAGAGCTCTGTATAAACATTAGCCCATTGATAATTCCAAAGTTGAGTTATAAACGCCCGCCATGAATCACTGTCCTTAGCAAGCACAGACATAGTGTGATGGTATCCACTTTCAGCTCTTCTAGCTGCTTTCAATTCTTTAATTAAAGTTTGATCAAATGGGGGATTTCCAATAAAGAAAAGCGGCACACCTAGTTTGTTCACTAATCGATGCAAGAACCTAAGCAGATTGTTCTCACCACCAGTTCGTTTAAACTGTAAGTTTTGCATCTCATCTATAATTAGCATCCCGAGAAAGCTCGATTTAATACACTGCTCTAATTGACGAACAAGTGCACCTATTGTACCTGCTGGCTTAGTTTTTTCTCTATCTAATGAGAGGTCTAATACTGATAAAATTTCTTCACATAAATCTCTTACACTAGAATTACTTGGGCAATCGACTTTTATCCAAACAACCTGTTTTAGTGCTGTAAAAGAACAACCTTTATATGAGTTATGTTCAATAACATTAGGAAAATAATTAAGAACCTGCTCCAGCATTGACGATTTACCTACACCACTTTCACCAATTAGCGTTAAACCCTCACCTTTAGGCTGGAAAAAGCCAGTTCTAGGTTCAATTTCAGGCCTTTCATCAACTAAATAATGTAAATATTGTGCGGTAGTAGGGCTAAGTGGGTTTTTTGCTGAGTATCCTTTTTTAATAGCTCTTTCTATTGCTCTGAAACAAGATTCATAGTCACTCAAAGGTTGTCTGAGTTCTTCTATTCTATTTAGATATTCTTCTCTTACTAATGGATTTGGATGTTCAGAAACTTCTTCAGCATAATCTGGATAATTACAGAATACAGTCATAACAACTTGCCAAGAAAGCTTAGGAGGAAGGGCTTCAATTAAGGGATTACCTTTGTGTTCAGGTAAGATTGCATCATGGTATATAGCTTGAGTTATTGTCATGATGACTCTCCTTTTGTTTTTCTCTTTCTACCAACCGGTAAAGAAACGATCTTATCAGATCTGTTTTCTAATGGTGTAGCATCGATATTTTTATTGCTCTGCATTTTTGGCTGAAGTACGTTCGTTGTTGCTTGCAACTCATCCTCACGTCTTTGACGAACATTCTTGGTTTTTTCGGAAAACGCTATCTTTTCAGCATTGTTGCTTCGTTCTTTGGCGTTTTTAGTCACATGACGACGACTTTGGTGATCATCTATAGATGTAACACTTATAGGGGTCAATTCTTTTTTTGAGTCTAACCAGTCTTGTATAAATTCAGACTCGTACATTGATTTATCTTTAAACATACGACTACGTGGCAATAGATAACAGAACTCAAAATTTTTATTTTTATCTAGTTTTACATAAATGTAATTAGTTGTATTTTCATCAATTCGTGCTTCCAATTTCCATTGGCCTGATGATCTAGCTATAGATGCTAAATTACGTTCTTCAATTTCTTTGTTTGAATAATACAACCCATTATAGTGAATTCCATTGCGCGTCATACTAACTTGTGTAGGGGGAAGTAAGCGGGATATAACGTCATGAGGTAGAGCGGCTTGAAGTTCATGTTTATACTTAGCGAGATGGATCTTCCAGTAATTGATAGGAGTTGGAGATAAGTCATTTTCAACTAGTAACGGACTAGAAAAAGCTAGGTCAGAAAATATGGATTTATTATGCTCTAAAATGCCTTTAATTATTTCAACAGTCACTTCTTTTAAAGTATGGATAGCATCCTTTCTAGGATCTCTACTCCCCCTGATGACGTTACCACCTCGAGTGGTACCTAAAAATTCATGAATAACTTTTTTATTTAAAATATCAAAGCGCTTCTCAACCACTCCCTTATAATCTGGCCTATAAGGAGGGGTGAAAGAAAGCTTAGTCATCGGGTTTAACGCTTTCTTAGGCTGTAAGCCAATCATTTCACCATTATCGCAGACAAGTTCTTTTGGAATATGCGAGCAAGGCCACTCTGAATCATCTATATTTACACCAAACTCTTCACAGTAACGAGATTTAGGTAGGAAACAGTTTGATAATGCTTGCCTAGCAGCTCGCCATGAAGCATGAAAGAGTGAAACATGCATTCCAACTATCATTCGACTAGCCCTATCAACGACGATATAAATTGTTGGTCGGCCTAATATATACTGAGAGCTAAGCTCAGAAACAATATGAACATCAGCAACCGTTGCATCGATCTCAAAATGGGACCCGGGTAAATAGCTATCTTGAGTTACGCTACCCAGTAAACCTCTTTTATTCCTTAAGTGATCATTTTCCGAGGTTCTATTTTTAATAAACTCATCTTTCGAAAATATTTTTTTTGACCAGTAGCTAAACTGTTTAAGAGTAGGAACTACTGGCGGTTTACCATATGCATTAGCAAGGCGTACTTCATCAGCATAGCTATCTATCAGCATATTTTTATAAGTTTTTGACAGCGTCAAGCCTGTCTGCTTTAGATAGTATTTTTTAAGTGCTTTCGTGAATTTATTTTTATCTATATCAGTGACTATAAATTTAACTGCTCTTTCCACAGCCACGGTTCTTGGCTGTTTAGGTGACCCCAGTGGTTTATCTGTTGGTCTCCTATCTTTCCCTAAACCACCACTCTTGCTATAGGCTGGGAGAAGAGCCATTTTATCCTGTCCATAACGCCAAAATTGAGTTAAAAGGCGGGATAATACTTTACGATCAATGCCCATTTTTTCCGCATATTTTGCTAGATGTGGAACACGCTTCTTAGTCGCATAATCAAAAAGAAAACCTCGGTCAGAAATAATGCTTTCAATTAGCTCGTAATTTTTATCTCTACGAGAGAGATGCTCTTTGGCAATATTCTCTTCTGCAACTGAAAGAAAACTAGGAAGGCTAAAAACTGACTTGGTGAAATTTTGGCTTTTAACATGTTCAATAAAAGCTTCTATTGAAATAGCAAAAGGGCGAATGGTAGTCGAATTATTACTAAGAGGGAATAGGATGACAGAAGTAACATCGCTCATAATGTCTAAAACTCGATATAAGCCATCATCAGCTAAATCTGAGCCTTTCAACTCCCATACACTATTTCTAGGAAGTTCCATTCATGACCCCTTTTTGCATAGAAGCGATAGATTTGACATCTAAAATTCCAACTTCAGGAATATTAGATGATAAATCTACATCAATGTATTTATCTGCAATTAAATAACGAATAAGTAACTGTGAATCATCATGTGTAGCTATATTCATGGAAATAAGTTCATTACAAAGATCTTCAAAAAAAACCTGCCCTACATTTATAATAGTTAAGGCACGACTTATTTGTTCGTCAGAAAAACGTGTTGGATTTTCACGAAAAGGAGCTGATGCCCATTCTAGATTACGACTTTGAGTTTTGGTTAATTCGTTACCAGTGAAGTAGCTAAACTTAACTCCAAGCAGTTCCCAACAAACTCGTTCAATATCAATCTTTTCAAGTACTCGCTGCTTCCCCGACTCACTTTCAGGCTTAACTGAAACGGCGTGATATGAAATACCTTGAGTAGAATCAATAGTTAGTAATTGATCCGTAGTCATAATTATAGGTTCTTTGGTTTTGGGATGAGCTGGATGCTTAATACCCAGTATATTTGCCACTTTTTGTGTATAGTTAAGTGGCAAGATAGGAAACTGCTCTCTTATATCAACGACACTGTCAGAGAACTCGGCTAGGTAAAAGAGTTCAGCTTCAATTGAGGACATCATATGATGCTCACGCTGAGACTTTCGCCCAAAAACTAGTGACCTCGTTCCGTGGGATTTAACATCCTGAATTCGCAGCCAGGGCTTATAATTAAACCCTTCTCCTATCCCATATTTGTTCTTAAGGGCTCGCTGAAAATCCTGCACAGATTCTAACTTTCTTCCTCGTGACATGAGTATTACCATTACCTTTACATAGATAAAGCATAGTAGCAAACCTCACTACGGGCAAACTTTATTGTCTAAAAACCTTCTTACGGGCAAACTTTTGTGCTTACGGGTAAACTTTATTGTCTCTACACAAACTTAAGCGTGCTGCCCACAAGCAAATCCACAGCTCCACGCATATTGGAAGTTGTAGCCTCCAAGCCACCCTGTTACGTCAGTTACTTCGCCTATAAAGTATAGGCCTTTAGCTTTTTTAGCTTCAAAGGTTTTTGAGCTCAACTCGTCGGTATCTACACCGCCCAATGTTACTTCTGCTGTTCTATAACCTTCTGTGCCATTGGGTTTAATTTGCCACGCATGAATATAATTTACTAACTCATCTATTTGAGCATGGGTAAGCTGATTAATATTACAATCTGGTATCGCTTTGCTTTCGTGCAGTATTTCTATAAAGCGTTTAGGTAAAATAGTCGCAAGGCTATTTTTTAAAGACTTTTGGGCTTGCGTTTCTCGCCAATCAGCAAGTTGCTGCCTTAAATCAATTTCAGGTAATAGGTTTATAATTACAGCCTGCCCTGCTCGCCAAAATGAGCTTATTTGCAATATTGCTGGGCCCGATAACCCTCGGTGAGTAAAGAGGATGTTTTCTTTAAATACGGTGCCGTCTTCGCTTGAAACTTCACAGGGAATGCTAATTCCCGAGAGCCCTTCAAAACGCTCTTTATCATGCTGATGCAAAGTAAATGGTACAAGTGCAGCCATAGTTGGTAACACGCTTAAGCCAAACTGCTCTGCAATTTTATAACCTATTGGTGTAGCCCCTAATTTTGGCATAGTTAAGCCACCTGATGCTATAACTAACGACTCACAGCTTAAGGTTTCTTGCTCTGTGGTAACGCTATAGCCGGTTTCGGTTTTTGATACGCAGATCACTTCACTGCGTAGTTTTATATTTACCCCGGCCCACTCACATTCGGTCAGTAAAATATCAACAATGTCTTGTGCATTGTTATCGCAAAAAAGCTGACCTAGTGTTTTATGGTGATACGCCAAGCCATGTCTGTCTACCAGCTCAATAAAGTCATGCTGTGTATAGCGACTTAAACATGATTTAACAAAATGAGCATTTGCGCATAAGTAGTTATCAGGGGTTGCGTTTTCATTTGTAAAATTACAACGCCCACCACCACTTATTAAAATTTTACGACCTGGTTTTTTCCCCATATCAAGTACTGTAACGCTTCGGCCACGGTATCCAGCTTGCGCTGCACACATTAATCCTGCAGCTCCCGCACCTATTACAATTACATCTACTTGACTCATTATTTTACCCTACTAAAAAATTTTTCCGATTATAGCAAAGTTTGATAGCTAACAACGTAGCATTTAAATTATTAGCAATAACACAACAAAAACGCATCAGTAATAAGTCGGGAATAATTACCCGCACAATAAACCAACCCTTTATACTTATTTTTAATTTATATGACAAATACTAAACAACGAGTAAACCGCTAAAAACCTGAGTTATAACTAAATGAAAGAGGTACATAATAAATTGATATTTTAACCCAGTTAACAGATCGTTTACTTTTGTTCCCGCATCGTGATCCTACATCACGAAATAATAAATAAAAATCTAGGGATAATTATGACAACAAGTAAAACTTTTAAAAGATGCGCAATTGCAATTACAGTTAGTACGCTTTTTGCTGCAACATCTGGCATGGCTCAATCAGTTTCAAGTTCAATGGCTGAAACATCGGCTAAACTACAAAGCCAAGGCGGTTTCGAAACTCAGTTCATTATTAAATATAAAAATAATAACGAAATGGCGAGCCTCTCAACTGCAGACGCAAGCCCAGCTAGCATGAAAAAGCGCGCACAAAGCTTTGTTAAAAACTTCGCTTCTAAAAAAGGCAAAGTAAAAGCAAAATACGTTCGTGCAATGGCACTTAATAATCATCACGTAATGCGTGCTGATAAAAAATTAAGTGCGGCTGAGGCCCAAGAGTTTATGCAAGAAATGGTTGATTCTGGCAATGTTGAATACATTGAAGTGGATCAAATGCTAAAGCCGTTTTCAACTCCTAACGATCCACGTTTTGATGACCAATGGCACTACTACGAGCAAGCCGGTGGTTTAAACTTACCGACCGCATGGGATACCGCAACGGGTAGCGGTGTAGTTGTAGCTGTACTAGATACGGGCTACCGCCCTCATGCTGATTTAAACGCTAATATTTTACCGGGTTACGATATGATCTCTAACCTTTCGGTAGCTAATGACGGTGGTGGTCGCGATAGCGATGCACGTGATCCTGGTGATGCAGTTGCTGCGAATGAATGTGGTACTAACGGTGCACAAAACTCTAGCTGGCATGGCACGCACGTAGCAGGCACAGTTGCTGCGGTAACCAATAACGGTGAAGGTGTTGCAGGCGTAGCTTATAACGCAAAAGTAGTGCCTGTTCGTGTACTAGGTAAGTGTGGTGGTTTAACCTCTGATATTGCAGACGGTATTATTTGGGCATCTGGTGGAAGTGTTTCAGGTATTCCTGCTAACTCAAACCCTGCTGATGTAATTAATATGAGTTTAGGTGGGAGCGGTTCATGTAGCTCTACAACTCAAAATGCAATTAACACAGCACGTAGTAACGGCACTGTGGTAGTTATTGCTGCAGGTAACGATAACGATAACTCAGCAAACTACAACCCAGGTAACTGTAACGGTGTAGTAAACGTAGCCTCAGTGGGCCGTAATGGCGGCAGAGCTTATTACTCAAACTACGGTAGCAATATTGATGTTGCAGCACCAGGTGGTGCACAAAGCTTTGCAAACGACTCTGAAGGCGTTCTATCAACTTACAATTCAGGTTCGTCTACACCTTCAAGCGACAGCTATGGCTTTTCACAAGGTACATCAATGGCTGCGCCCCACGTAGCAGGTGTTGCGGCACTTATTAAGCAAGCAAAGCCAGATGCAACGCCTGACGAAATAGAAAGTATTTTAAAATCAACTACCCGTTCGTTCCCTGCAACATGTACTAGCTGTGGTACGGGTATTGTTGATGCTGCCGCAGCTGTTGCAGCAGCAAGTGGCGGCACTACTCCACCTACCGGTGGCGATAGCGAGCTTATTAATGGTGAAGCTAAAACAGGTTTAAGTGGGGCTGCAAATGCACAAGCATTTTACTCGATGACAGTACCAAGCGGTGCAACTAACGTAACATTCACTATGAGTGGTGGTACTGGCGATGCTGATTTATACGTACGTGCAGGCAGTAAACCTACAACTACTACCTATGATTGTCGTCCATATAAAGGCGGTAATAGCGAAGAGTGTTCTATTGATAACCCTACTGCGGGAACTTACCACGTAATGCTTAACGGCTACTCTGCGTATTCAGCTGTTAGCTTAGTAGGTAATATTACTGGTGGTTCATCATCGGGTGGCGGTTCAGGTACTCCACAAGCAGGTGGCGGCACTATAAGCGATGTGTCAGCCAATACTGGGCAGTGGAAACATTACACGTTAGATGTACCAGCTGGAATGACTACGTTTACAGTAACAACATCGGGTGGCAGTGGCGATGCTGATTTATTTGTAAAATACGGTAGCCAACCAACAGCAAGCTCATACGATTGCCGCCCTTATAAAAATGGCAATGCAGAAACATGTACATTTACTAATCCACAAGCAGGTACTTGGCACTTAAGCGTTAACGCTTATAGCACTTTCTCTGGTTTAACGCTTAGCGGGCAATACCAACCGTAATTTAAAGTTTGAGCCTTTAATAAAAAAACCGATGTTGCTGCCAACATCGGTTTTTCAATAATAACTAGCAGATTAGTTAAAACTAAAATCTACACTTTATTACTGTTATAGCTTCTCTAGTACTGATTCTGCGCGGCTTACAACAAACTCTTTGTCTTGTTCTACAAATAAACCTGTTACTAGCGCATTTTCAATAATCATAGCGTAACGCGTTGAACGTATACCACCAAAACTAGCAGTATCTTTATCAAGCCCTAAAGATTTAGTGAAACTTCCATCGCCATCCCCAAGCATTGTAATTTCTTGCGCGTTTTGTGAGTCACCCCATGCTTTCATAACAAATGCATCATTAACTGATACACAGTAAATAGCATCAACACCTTTTGCTTTAATTTTATCAGCAAGGGTAATAAATTCAGGTAAATGGGCATTTGAACACGTTGGTGTAAACGCACCAGGAACTGCAAATAACACGACTTTTTTACCTTCAAACAATTCTTTATTTGTAAGAGATTGCATACCGTCGTCAGTTAATTGCGTTAACGTCACTGCTGGTAATTCTTGGCCTTGCTCAATCATGGTAATTCCTTGAAAAGATTAATACAGAATAAGTAACAATCGTACTACGTAGCCTACTACTATGTATAAAAAGTACGGCTAACTTAGTAGCTCAAAACAGCCTACCATAGAACGAAGAATACGCGCTGTATTAAGGTAAATTCAAATCATTTATAAAACTTGAAAAATCATTACCTAGCTTTTCATCTCGCAGACTGTACTCAACAATTGCTTTTAAGTAACCTAACTTATCTCCACAATCGTGAGAGCGACCACTCATATGAAATGCTTCAACGGTTTCTTGTGCCATTAATGCGTCAATAGAATCTGTAAGTTGTATTTCACCGCCAGCACCTACAGACGTTTTTGCAAGTAGAGGCCAAATGTTCTTACTCAGTACATATCGCCCTACAACAGCTAGGTTAGAAGGCGCTAAATCTGCATCAGGTTTTTCAACCATTGCTTTTATTGCAGCACTTTTGCCTGGCATTAGATCAACCCCATTAATATCCGCAATACCATATTTACTAACGTCTTCTTTAGCTACTGGCTCAAGCATTATTTGGCTTGCTTGAGTTTCTTTAAAGCGTTTAATCATGGCCGCTAAGTTTTCAGTTTCTTGATCCGCAGTATAGGCATCAAGTATCACATCAGGCAGGAGCACAACAAAGTTGTTATCACCAACTATTGGTTTAGCGCATAAAATAGCATGCCCTAGCCCTTTAGCTTCACCTTGGCGTACACTCATAATAGTTACATCATTTGGACAAATAGAGCGAATTTCATCTAATAAAGCTCGTTTAACACGCTTCTCAAGAGTCGCTTCTAGTTCATAACTTGTATCAAAGTGGTTTTCGATTGCATTTTTAGAGCTATGCGTAACTAACACAATATCTTTAATACCAGCGGACACACATTCGCTGACAATATATTGAATTAGAGGCTTATCGACTATTGGGAGCATTTCTTTTGGGATAGCTTTTGTCATAGGGAGCATTCTCGTCCCTAAGCCAGCTACTGGAATTACAGCTTTCATATCTGTCCTTAGTGATTAAGTTTGTAAATAATATCAATTCGCTTAATTAAGTGATCTATTTTTAGGATGGAAAAACGTGTTGATAGCTAGGCAAAAAATTCGCTACTTAGTTGTTCTAAATGAGAATTTTTTAACACAGGTGCGACACGTTTAGCCCCGCAAAATAATTAACTATTATTGCGTATTGGTACAAACTAGCAGATACAAAATAGATACCAGCTGAATAAAGTTACCTCTTTTGAAGAAGTAAATTTGAAGCTGTTTATTAAACAGAGACTCTACATTTTTGGTTATTTAAAATGAGCAGGTAAGTTATGAAGTTTATTAATGATTTTGTTGTGGGGTGAGATTACATTAGCTAAACGAAAAAAGCCTGGGTTTGCTATAAATAACAAACCCAGACCAATAAATTTCTAACTAAAGGTCGCGTTACAAAACCTTTTTATAATTAAAGACCTGCACGCTCTTTAATTACTGCAATAAGCGGTGAGCTGGCAAAATTCCCTTCAGCCCAAGCAATATCAGCACCATCTGTTAACGCACTTTTTGATAAGTTTTTAACTATATACTCACCAGTATCTACTGCATTACTAGCAACAGCATGACGTAATAAGTTATTACCATTACATTGTACTGCATCATAAATATTACGAATTTTTACACGAGAGCTTTTAAGCTTGCTGCGTAATCGGTTTTTATCGTCTGCCGCAATATATTCACAAATAGATACTGCTAATTGATCTTCAGCATTTACAGGTGCTGTATACGAAAACGAACTAACAGCTACAACGGCAGTAAGTGCAACTAGCTTTGGTAATTTAAACATGACAAACCCTTTATAATACTTTGTTCTTATATAGACTATCGAATATTATATCAATCTATCAAAATTTACGCAATAATGTTAACGTTCTTTATATAAAGTTACGAATTTATAACTAGATAAATTCTTGTCATCCGGATGCTTTTCTTGCTCTTCTTTCACGTACCAATTAGCAACTTTATTGTAATCTGGAAACTGTGTATCGCCTTTAACATCTAAATCAATAAAAGTTAGATACAGGCGTTCTGCTTTTGGTAAAAATTGCTCATAGATATTACCACCACCAATAATCATTACTTCTTCAGCAGTAGTAACGAGTTCTAATGCGGCATCTGGCGTAGTTACTACTTCAATACCCTGTGCAGTATATTCGCTGTTTCGAGTAATAATAATATTACGGCGCCCAGGTAATGGACGGCCTATAGACTCAAAAGTTTTACGACCCATGATCACAGGCTTACCCGTAGTGACCTTTTTAAAATGCTGAAGATCTGCAGGTAAATGCCATGGCATTTTATTATCTAGACCAATTACACGGTTATTTGCCATTGCTGCAATCATTGAAATTATCATAATATACACCTAGTACTTTATTCTTAAACAAAGAAAAAGGAGCATAAGCTCCTTTTTAGTAAATTCTATTTAATTAACGCTCGTAGACAACTTCTACGTCGTAATCATCTTCATCCCAGTCATCCCAATCATCATCATTGCCCTTACCTTTAGTGGCTTTTTCATGATAGGTATCCCACTTAAATTCAACTTCTTCATCTTCCACTTGTACAAACTTCTCTTTAGGCATGCTATCAAGTAGTGTCATTATGTTGTGGATTAATGGTTGAGTGTTAAGTTTATTAATTGCTGAAATGTGATAGATATTTTCAGTTTCGCCCAGCTCTTCTGCAATCGATTCGCATAACGCTTTTGCTTCATCCTCTGGTAATAAATCTATTTTATTAAATACTAACCAGCGTGGCTTCTCAGCTAATTTAGGGCTGTATTGGTGCAGCTCGTTAATAATCGAAAACGCATTATCAACAGGGTTTGAACCATCTACCGGCATTACATCAATAATGTGTAATAACACACGACAACGCTCTAAATGTTTCAAAAAGCGAATACCTAGGCCTGCGCCATCAGATGCACCTTCAATTAGACCCGGAATATCGGCTATAACAAATGATTTATTTGCTTCAGGACGTACCACACCTAAATTAGGAATAAGCGTCGTGAATGGGTAATCAGCTACTTTTGGTCTTGCTGCAGATACACTGCGGATAAACGTAGATTTACCGGCATTTGGTAGTCCAAGTAAGCCAACATCAGCTAATAATAGTAACTCTAATTTTAAGTTACGTACTTCACCTGGTGTGCCTAATGTTTTTTGACGAGGTGCTCGGTTAGTACTTGATTTAAAACGCGCATTCCCCAAGCCGTGGAAACCACCTTTTGCAACCAAAATTCGTTGACCATGTTGAGTTAAGTCGCCAAGTCCCTCTTGGGTATCAACATCCATGATGCGTGTGCCTACAGGCACCATAACAAATAAGTCATCAGCTTTTCGGCCTGTACAGTTACGGCTACGACCGTTAGTACCACGTTCAGCTCTATGGAAGCGCTCAAACTGATAATCAATTAAGGTATTTAAGTTTTCATCAGCTTGTAGATAAACACTACCACCGTCTCCACCGTCACCGCCGTCTGGTCCACCATCTGGAACATATTTTTCACGACGGAAAGACACGATGCCGCTGCCACCGTCTCCAGCTTCTGCGCGAATTTCTACTTCATCTACAAACTTCATGATTACTCACTTTAGGGATTGGCTTGTTTAATAACTCTATTATATACCCAAGCCAGCACAAATGCAGGCTTGGGTATATATTGGCTGACTACAAAACAAAAAACCCCGCAAAGGCGGGGTTTTTAACTACCTTACTGATTACTCAGTTACGATAGTTACGTATTTACGGTTTAAAGGACCTTTTTGTTCAAACTGAACTTTACCATCTGCTTTTGCGAAGATAGTGTGGTCTTTACCGATACCTACGTTAGTACCAGGGTGGAAACGAGTTCCACGCTGACGAACAATGATGCTACCCGCTAGAACTGATTCGCCACCAAAACGCTTAACACCTAGGCGTTTGCTTTCTGAATCGCGACCGTTACGAGTACTACCAGCTGCTTTTTTATGTGCCATTTCTAAGTACCTCTAATTAAGCGCTAATGCTAGTGATTTTAACTTCAGTGAACCATTGACGATGGCCCATTTGCTTACGAGAATGCTTACGGCGTCTAAATTTAACAACCTTAATCTTCTCACCGCGACCATGTGAAACAACCTCAGCTGTTATCTTGCCACCGTTTACGAACGGTACACCGATCTCGATTTTCTCACCATCAGCAACTAAAAGTACTGAATCAAATTCTACTGCCGCACCAGTTTCAACGTCTAATTTTTCAAGACGAATCGTTTGACCTTCAGTCACACGATGCTGTTTACCACCACTTTGGAAAACCGCGTACATAATTAACTCCGTCTGTGCACCCTCAAATCGGCGCAACTAAAATATTCTTCGATAGGGCGCGAAGTTTACGCTAACGCGAAATAACTAGCAAGCCTATTTTGTAATTAAAATGAATAAAAAGTAGCTGCTTTGAGAGCAATTCAATATTTACCCCATTTTATATTAATTGGCCCTTTTGCCAAGCGCTTTTTAACTCTTAGCCGAAATAAATTAATGTACTCAAATATGACCCTCACAGCTCAATATCTAAGCACACCATAAACTCTATATTGATTATCAATTAATCAGTTATCTTGGCTAATTCAGTCTAAATTAAGTACTTTAATAGTGTTTTTTCAATCAATCGTCACAAAATATCGAGCTAGTGCATTTTTTGTTGTACAATCTGCGCCGTTCACACATAAAAATTGGCTCGGAGATCAATGGATATAAAAGCTATCCAGGCGTTAATCGAAAGCGATATGAATGACGTCAATCAACTTATACATGCGCAAATGCGCTCAGATGTGGCGTTAGTTAATCAGCTTGGTTTATATATAGTTAGCAGTGGCGGCAAACGCGTTCGTCCAATGCTGGCTATTTTAGCAGCCAAAGCGCTCGGTTATCAGGGTAAAGATCACATAACACTTGCAACAATTGTTGAGTTTATCCATACAGCAACGCTATTGCATGATGATGTTGTAGATGAATCAAACTTACGACGTGGCACGCCTACAGCAAATGCTGAATTTGGTAATGCTGCTAGCGTATTGGTTGGTGACTTTATTTACACTCGCTCATTTCAGCTTATGGTTGGCCTTGGAAAAATGCAGATTATGCAAGTACTTGCCGATGCAACAAACATTATTGCTGAAGGTGAAGTATTGCAGCTGATGAACTGCAATGACCCAGATACGACTGAAGCCAGCTATATGCAGGTTATTTACTCTAAAACGGCTAAATTATTTGAAGCAGCTACAGGCCTTGCTGCCATTATCACAGAGCAAGACCAAGCGACACTTGATGCACTAAACCTATACGGTATGCATTTAGGTACTGCGTTTCAACTAGTAGATGACGTACTCGATTACAATGCAGATGCTGAGCAGCTAGGTAAAAACATTGGCGATGATTTAGCTGAAGGCAAACCAACCCTTCCGCTTATTTATGCTATGCAACATGGTAGCGAGCAGCAAACACAGCTCATTCGTGATGCAATAGAGCACAGTAATGGTATGGAGCATTTAGAAGAAATTTTAACTGCACTAAAACAAACTAATGCGCTTGAGTTTACAATGCAAAAAGCAGAGCTTGAGGCCGAAAAAGCCATTGCCTGTTTAGACTTTTTAGCTGAGTCTGACTATAAGCAAGCACTTATAAGCCTTGCCCGTATTGCGGTTGACCGCGACCACTAGTTTTAACTAGTTACACAGTGTGACATTAATTCTGAGCAATAAAAAAGCCTGCAAATGCAGGCTTTTTGTTGCTTAAACCGGCTATTACGCCATGAAATCAACACCTTCTTTGATGTCTTTTTTCAGAGTTTCAAGCATGTCATTTTTTGCTTTTGTTTCAAATGCGCTTAGTTCGCCGTAAGAAAGAATTTCTTCTACACCGTTTTTACCTAAACGTACTGGATGTGCAAAGTACTCTGCATCGCCATTTTCAACAGCAACGTAAGCGTAATCTACAACTTCTTCACCTTGTAGGCCTTTAACTAAAGACATACAAAAACGAGCTGCAGCAGCACCCATAGATAGCGTAGCTGAACCACCGCCTGCTTTAGCATTTACAACTTCAGTACCCGCATTTTGGATACGTGGAGTAAGTGCAGCAACTTCTTCATCAGTGAAAGAAACACCTTCAACTTGAGAAAGTAGAGGCAGAATAGTTGTGCCTGAGTGACCACCAATTACTGGTACTTTTACAGTTGCTACGTCTACGCCTTTAAGTTCAGCAACAAATGCTTCTGAACGAATAACGTCAAGCGTAGTAATACCGAATACGCGTTTAGCGTCGTAAGTACCTGCTTTTTTGAATACTTCAGCAACAATTGGAACTGTGCCGTTTACTGGGTTAGTAATAATACCTACTAACGCTTTAGGACAGCTGGCAACAATGCCTTCTGCTAAAGTTTTGATGATGCCAGCATTTACATTGAATAAATCAGCACGATCCATACCTGGTTTACGTGGCATACCCGCTGGGATAAGAACGATGTCAGAACCTTCAAGCGCTTTATTTAAATCGTCTGCGCCAAAGCCTGCAACTTTAACATCTGTTGGGATGTGAGAAAGGTCAACCGCAACACCTGGTACCACTGGTGCAACATCATAAAGTGATAATTCAGAGCCAGCTGGTAAGCCTGTTTTTAATAATAAAGACAACGCTTGGCCGATACCGCCTGCAGCACCTAATACAGCAACTTTCATTGGAATTCTCCGTAATTTGAGGTAGGAAACATTTGTGGCTCTTAAGATAATGAAATTAGCGACTAAAAACAAATTTATCCTGTCTATTTCAAGTATATTTTCGACCATAGTCGTAAACTTATGTGATTTAACGCATCAAACTGGCAAGTTAACTAAACAACTGCTGCATAATTATTCATTTTTGTGTAGAATTTGCGGCATAAATAACAAAAACGAATAAAGACTATGCAACCACAAGATAAACAAGAAGCACTGGTAAAAGCATTTAAATCACTATTAAAAGAAGAAAATTTTGGCTCTCAAGGCGAAATAGTTGATGCGTTAAAAGATCAAGGTTTTGACAATATAAGTCAGAGTAAAGTTTCACGCATGTTAAGTAAATTTGGCGCTGTACGCACACGCAATGCCAAACAAGAAATGGTTTACTGCTTACCTGCTGAAATGGGTGTACCTACGGCTAAAAGCCCATTACGCCAATTGGTAATCGACATTATGCACAACGAAATGATGATCATCATTCGTACCAGCCCAGGTGCTGCTCAGCTTATTGCACGTTTATTAGATTCATTAGGTAAAGCAGATGGCGTACTAGGAACAATTGCAGGCGACGATACTATTTTTATCGCTCCTGCTAAAATATCTGAAATAGATGTAACACTTGAACGTGTTCGCATTTTATTTGATACAGTTTAATAGCAAACTAAATTTGTTTTAAAAACCCTATTGAAGGTGCAAAGAAAGCAGAGCCCATATCGGCTTGAGTAAAATCAAGCCAGTGGTCGTAGCAATCCCCTTTCCCTAAACGACTATTAAGTACTTTTTCAAATGCGGTGCCCGTACAAGCGCATGTAATTGATAACATTCCCTGCTCATACACGTCGCCATAAGGCATGCTTTGATTTAATAGTAGCGGTTGTCCGTCTTCGTCTTTTAGCTCACTTCGCGAAGCATGGCTGGTTTCGACCGCTGGAGTAATTAGCGTGTTATCAAGACGCGTACGTCCCATTATTTGCTCTTGCTCACTCAATGATAAATGCTGCCACATAGTTAAATCATGTTTATAACGCTGAACATGAATATAACTCCCCTGATCTTCAAAGCTACCAGGGTTGCTGATTAAAGCCGTAGCGCGCTTTTTTCTTCCATGTGCGGTGTCGCCACCATAAATAAAACCGTTAAAATCACGACCATCTAAAAAACGAAAATTACGAATTTGCTCCACCAGCTCAACATCGGGGGCAAATAATTTTAAAATTTGCAGCGCAAATAAATGGTTAACATCTTCACGGTCAGAGCGAATTTGCACAAATAAATCGCACGGTTGTACGCTCATTTGGTGATCGCTATGGGTTATATTGGGAAAGCTCTGTAATTCGCTTGGAATGTATTCAGGGAGGATATGCGGCCAGTATTGCGCACCAATAGCAACCATACAAGAGAGCATTGATTCTGAAAATTGATCGCTAAACTCTTCTTCTATAGCGCTTACTTGTTTTAACTTTGCGCGAAGTGATTCGTCTTGACCATCAAACACATTAAAAAATAAGTGCAAACCGTGTAAGTTTGCTTCAGCACAAATCCCTGATTGCGCTTGCGCCATTGTTATTCCTTAGTTTTACAGATAAAAACACAGCGAATAACAAATTAATTACGATTCGAAAAAATTCACCGTGTGAGGTTTTATTTTTATTATAACCTGATCATTATTTTCAAATGACTGGCCATATTGTGCAGCAACTTCAATTTCTTGTTCATCAATAACAACCGAATAAACATACGCCGAACCAATAAAGCGACGACTTATGATTGTAGCTCGCTTGCTGAATTTGTCACTTTGGTTATCTGCCACTAATTCTATTTGATGAGGGCGCACATATATAAGCCCTGCACTTACATTATGCTTACTCTCAACATAAGATTCGACTAAACCAAATGGTGTTTTATATTCAGTTGCGGTTAACACTTCTGCGCTTAAGTATATGCCCTGACCCAGAAACTCTGCAACCTCCTTTGAACATGGAGCTGCAAAAAGCTGCTCAGGCGTGCCTTGTTGCTCAATTTTACCGCGATGCATAATGGCAAGTGTATCTGAAAACGCAAACGCCTCTTCTTTTGAGTGTGTAACAAACACAGCAGATACTTGAGTTGCCTTAATAATTCGACGTATATCGGCAATTAATTCAAAGCGTACTTGTGTGTCGATGTTTGAAAAGGGCTCATCAAGGAGTAATAAACTAGGTTTATAAGCTAATGCACGAGCGATAGCGACGCGTTGCTGTTGGCCACCCGATAACTGGTGTGGAAACCTGTCAGCACAGCCAATTAAATGTACAAGCTTAAGCATTTCATCAACGCGTTGCTGCTTTTGAGCTTTGCTCATATTACTAAGCCCAAATGCGATATTATTTGCCACCGTTAAATGCGGAAACAGCGCATAGTCTTGAAACATCATGCCGATGTTACGATGCTCAGGTGAGACAAACGATTGCTCATCACTCACTAATTTACCGTCTATAAAAATAGACCCTTGCTTGGCTTCAATTAAACCTGCAATCGCTTTTAATGTGGTTGTTTTTCCGCATCCACTCGCCCCGAGTAGGCAAACAATTTCGTCTTTACCTACTGTTAAATCTAAATCGTGAATAACCTTTGTGCCGTTATAGTGATAGCTCACGCCTTGTAAAATTAAACTACTCATTTAACTACGCTGCTCCATAGAACGATTAATAAAATACAAAGGAATAAACCCAACAATAACAATAAATAATGCAGATATTGAAGCAAGCTCTAACTGCTCGTCACTCACATACTGAAATACATGAGTAGCTAAGCTTTCAAAATTAAACGGTCTGAGCAATAGCGCAGCCGGCAACTCTTTCATACACTCAATAAATACCAATAAGGCAGCAGTGAGCAATCCTCTTCGCAGTAAAGGTAGATGCACTAAACGCAGCGTTTGCCCTTGGCTTTTACCCATTGATTGGCTTGCCATATCAAGTGATGGACTAATACGTAAAAAACTCGACTCAATTGCTCCGTGTGCAATGGCGTAAAACCTAACAATATAAGCAATAATAATAGTAAGAATGCTACCTGTAAGCAGTAAGCCAATATCTAAATTATACGGCTCGAGCGCTGTGTTAATGGTGTTCTCTAACAATGTAAGAGGTAACAAAACCGCAATAGCGAGTACAGTTCCTGGCAACGCATAACCTGTGCTTGCTAAACGCCCAGGAATAAGCGGATACGTTTGCTTTGCCACACGCTGATAAAAAACCACAAAAACACTCAATGTAATGGTTATAACACTTACAACCCCTGCCACTTTTAAACTTTGCCAAGCGTAACTAAAAAACTCTACATCCCATGCTTTATCAAAGTAGGTAATGGCGTAATTTATAAGTACTGCAATAGGAATTACAAAAGCGATAAGTAAAATAAAGCTACAAAATGCCGTTGCGAGCCAAGCAGACTTTCCTTTTAATACATAGAGCGATTCGCTATTTACACTTGATTGGCGCTCAAATACCGCTTGATTACGACGACTAAAACGCTCTGCCATTAATGCTAAAAATAACAGCAGTAACATCACACCCGATATTTTAGCGGCCGCTGTAAGTGAGTAATAACCAAACCACGTATCGTATACGGCGGTTGTTAATGTACTTACGGCAAAATAACTCACTGTTGCAAAGTCGGCCATGGTTTCCATACTAATAAGTGCAAGAGCCGCCACAATTGCCCCACGAGAGAGCACTAAACTAACTTTAAAAAAGCTTTGCCAAGGAGATAGCCCCATTAACTGGCTAGCTTGTACTAATTTGAATGACTGCTCGCGAAGGGCCGTTTTAAAAATTAAAAATAAATACGGGTAAAGCACCAAGGCAATCATAACGATGGCGCCGGGTAATGTACGTATATCAAAAAACCAATAGTCGCTAGGCGATTGCCAGCCAAACCATTCTCTCAGCGCTATTTGCACCGGGCCCGCATAATCTAATAAATCAGTGTATACATAGGCAATAATATAGGTGGGCATAGCAAGGGGTAGCATAAGTGCCCATTCAAACTGTTTTTTACCCGGGAAACTACAGTAAGCCGTTAGCCACCCAAGTGGCAAAGCTATGGCGCAGCTAAGGACGCAAACACCTAAAACTAACAATACGGTATTGGTTATGTAATCCCAAAGCACGGTATCCCACAGGTGAGAAAACACCTCAGAGCTACCTTGTAGAGATTCAAAAAGAAGAAAAAACAACGGGGCCGATAGTATTAAGCCAGTCGACCACGCAAAGAGCTGCCATTTAGACAGCTTAAATTTATTAGTCATTAAAGATCGAACTTCACCTCATCAATTAGCTTAAGTGCTAACGGACGATATTTACTAATCTCATCAAGTGGCAAGCTGTCTTCTTTAAAGCTACCCCAAGAGGCAACCAAAGTTGATAATTCAACACCCGACTTAACTGGATACTCCATATTTAATGAGGCATACATGTTTTGTGCTTTGCTGTCGGTCATATACTCTATGAGCTTTAATGCATTTTCAGGGTTTTTAGCGTATTTGGTAATAACCGCACCCGATACATTTATATGTGAGCCACGATTAACTTGATTCGGAAAGTTAATATTTACGGCCTCTGCCCAACCTTTTTGTTCTTTATCTTCTAGCATTTTGCCAAGGTAGTAACTATTACCTAATGCCAAGTTACATAAACCTTCTTTAACAGCTTTAACTTGAGCACGATCGTTACCTTGAGGTTTACGTGCTAAATTAGCCTTCACACCTTCAAGCCACTCTTTAGTTTGCGCTTCACCATGGTGTGCAATCATAGAAGCTACTAAACCTAAATTATATGGATGTTTGCCTGAGCGCGTACAAATTTGTCCTTTGTATTTAGAGTCTGCTAAATCTTCATAAGTGAGCTTAGGTAACTCACCAACTCGCTCTTTTGATGAATACACATTACGCACTCGCTTAGTAAGCGCAACCCATTGGCCATCACCGTCACGAAAGGCGGCTGGAACATTATTATTTACACTGTCACTTTTTATAGTTTGTGTTAATTTTAAATCTTCTAATTGAATAAGCGCGCTAAAGTTAGAGGTTAATACTAAATCAGCTTTACTGTGCTTGCCTTCGCGTTTAACACGCTCAATTAGCCCTTTTTTAGCAAAAACAACATTGGTTTTTATGCCTGTTTGCTTTGTAAAGTCTTCTAAAATTGGCTGAATTAAAAACGGTTGACGAAAAGAGTAGATGTTAACAACATCGTTTGCAAAGACTGGTGCCGATGCAACTACCCCTAAAACAAGTGCAAATACTTTCTTCATTATTCCACCTAAATAACTGTTATTATCAACGAATTCTACCGTGCTCATTCTAAAAGTGCACACTTTAAATAAATGTAAATATGTAAATAACGCCCAAAAAGGAAATACGGTGTAAGAGATGTCTTACGGATGTGACAGCTAATGAGTAAAAAACAAGATAAAAAACAACCTAAAAACAGTTAAGCACCTGAATTACATGAGATTTATTTTTATTACTATTGCAAAAACACTAATTGAATGTAGTTTTATCTCTATTTTAGTTGCTCTATTGCACTATAATTTACGCATCAACCAAGCAATGACGCTTATTGAGTAAAAGGAAATGGACTGCTTACTCAACCAACCAATGATTAGGTTATCAGGACAACACGGATTTTAGGACAGGCTCAGGATGAGTATCACAACGCAATGTTGTAAAAAGGACAGCGTCAGGAAGATGCGAAAAGGATAATAACAAGGCTAAGTTGTTCAACAGGATGTTGAAGGAATAAATGGACAGGCCTTTAAGGCAACACAAGGGATTGGTTAAAACAAGGATACACTAGGAAGTGTAATTAAGGATTTGGTAATAGTATTTACCCTACAGGATGTTTAGGAATTAAAGGATACAGGCCCGGACGGTCTACATTACATAGAACTAAAAAGTAATATAGTAATAAACATGGATTAGTGAAAATTGGAGTTGATTAAGTTCAATTGCAGGATGCAGAAAATTAGAAGATTCCGCAAGCGCGCCTAGAGATAGAGCGCGCTTTTCTTTGCCTAAAATTTGGGTGAGTAAAGCACTGAGCAACTATCACTAATCTTTACTGAGTAATATCGCGTCACAGCAAATCAATGCTAAGACCTTAAAATACTTTATTAATATTTTAAATTTCGCTAAGTTTTTTATTAATTGCGCCGATAACTAAATAACGCAAGGATCATAAATACTCAATGGATATGAATTTTAAAACATCTCAAAGTAATACCTTTTTATGTAAAGTATCAGACGCAAGTACAGCAAAACCAATTGGTGTATTTAGTGCCCAAACCCCCAGCGAAAATCCCTATAAAGCTTTATTTAACCCCAAAGGTTATAACTTTTTAAATATGCCAATGAGTGAGTTTAAAAATATACTTAACGAAATTATTCAGTTAGAACGCGACATTCGTATTAGCAAGTGGGGTGAAGGTGCTCGACCTGATGAGTTTAGTTATCAACTTAATAGAATAGCAGACGCAATTGCAACGACTCAATTTAATGGCAAAATAGACATTAACTGCTACTTTTTAAAACGAGTTGAAGAAGCAAAAGAAATGATTGGTGAAGACTGTATCTCGTTTATTCAAGTGCATAATAGTATAAGTCAATTGTATAATACTGTTTTACAATTAACATCTGAAGAAGGCTTCAGAGCAATTCAAAATAAAGCACTTGCTCACTTAAAAAATCAGCAAGCATTTGCTTAACTTCGTAAAATTAACCTTCTAGCGGTCGGCCTTTATTGCGCTTACCCAATAAATACGCATCACGAAACTTAATAAAATGCTGCTCTAATTTTGTCGATGCATCCATTTCGCCCGCAAGTGCTAATACCATAATAGCCACTTCAGCAGTGCCTAGTTGATGCGCATGAGGGGCTACACGTAATCGGTAATCAGATAGTTTATCAGCAGTAACAGAAAGTACAGGCAAGTTATCTAAATAAGGGCTTTTACGAATCATTTTCTTAGCTTCGCGCCACGTACCATCTAAGAATATAAATAGCGGCTTTTTATCTGATTCAATACTCACTTCTGTAATGGCTCTGCCCTCTTCTACATCTTCTGCGGGAAAGACGACCATAGGCTGATACTGCGAATCATTTATTAAAGCTAAAAGAGCGGGGTTAGGATCTGTTCTATCCCATCTAAATGCGTGGTTATCTGGCACTATTTCAGCAATTAAACGCCCTGTATTAGAAGGTTTAAAGCTTTCATTATGATACATCAGTAAGCATACAGCGGCCTTACAATCTGCATGCTCAACACCTTTACAAATACAGTAGTGCTTAGCAATCAGGCATTGTTCACAGCGATCTAATTTACCGCCTCGAGCATTAAACTCACGACGAGATTCACTTATTTGTTGAGCGCGTAATGCTAGAACTGAGTTTTTCACTGTATTTACCTTCAATTAATTAAGCGCGCATTGTAACGACTTCTTGTTATTTAATCTTATATTTATCTAAGTTAAAAATAGACATAAAAAAACCCAACCGAAGTTGGGTTTTTCAAGCCAATACTAAAAAGTTAAATTACTTCTTTTTAGCTGCTTTTTTGTTTGGTAAATCAGTGATTGAACCTTCAAAAATTTCAGCTGCAAGGCCGATTGATTCGTTCAATGTTGGGTGAGCATGAATTGTAAGCGCTAAGTCTTCACCATCAGCACCCATTTCAATACCTAAACCGATTTCGCCAAGCATTTCGCCCGCGTTAATACCGATCATAGCACCACCGATTATACGGCCACTTTCTTTATCAAAGATAAGTTTAGTAGAACCTTCAGTACGAGCAGATGCAATTGCACGACCAGATGCTGCCCACGGGAATACCGCAGTTTCAACTTTTAAGCCTTGCTCTTTTGCTTCTTTCTCAGTAACACCTACCCAAGCGATTTCTGGGTCTGTGTACGCTATTGAAGGAATACATTTAGGGTCGAAGAAATGCTTCTGACCAGAAATAACTTCTGCAGCAACATGACCTTCATGAACCGCTTTATGCGCAAGCATAGGCTGTCCAACTAAGTCACCAATTGCAAAAATATGGCTTACGTTAGTACGTAATTGCTTATCAACATTAATAAAGCCACGCTCATCAACGTTTACGCCCGCTTTTTCAGCATCAAGTAAGTTACCGTTTGGAGTACGGCCAACTGCAACAAGTACTTTGTCGTAACGTACTGGCTCTGCTGGTGCGTTTTTACCTTCAAACGTTACGTATAAGCCGTCTTTTTTAGCTTCAACACCAACAACTTTAGTTGAAAGCATTACGTTGAATTTTTTGCTTACGTATTTTTGGTAAATTTTGATAATGTCTTTATCAGCTGCTGGTACTAATTGATCAGCAAATTCTACAACATCAATTGCAGAACCTAGCGCACGGTAAACCGTACCCATTTCAAGACCGATAATACCACCACCAAGTACAAGTAGCTTTTCTGGTACGTCTTTAAGTTCTAGTGCGCCAGTTGAATCAATTACACGGTCATCTTCTGGGATGAAAGGTAAGTTAACTGGTTTAGAACCTGCTGCAATAATCGCGTTATCAAACGTGATAGTTGTAGCGCCGTCTGCGCCTTCAACTACTAAAGTATTGCTGCCAGTGAATTTGCCGTATCCAGATACAACTTTCACTTTACGCATTTTGGCCATGCCTTCTAGTCCACCAGTTAACTGGCCAACTACAGAATCTTTCCAAGTACGAACTTGGTCAAGATCGATTTTTGGTGCGCCAAAAGTAACACCGTGAGATGACATTTCTGCTGCGTCATCAATCACTTTAGCTACGTGTAAAAGTGCTTTAGAAGGAATACAACCAACATTAAGACATACGCCACCTAATGTTTCGCGAGATTCTACTAATGTAACTTCTAAGCCCAAGTCAGCAGCACGGAAAGCCGCAGAATAACCACCAGGACCACCGCCTAGTACAACAACTTGAGTTTTTAATTCGTTGCTCATGCTTTTACCTTAATTGTTTGAACGGGACACTGCCCTAAAATTTAACTGCCATGTTTCTGCAAGGCAGAAAGAGTGAGCAGCGCACAAAGTGATGCAATTCGTACAAAGATTGTATCATTGCAAATGGTAAAAATCCCAGCTAAAAACAACTGGCTGGGATTTGATTCTATTTATTTTATTGCGTATACCAATTTTACTAAACTGGTTACATCACCAACTGGCGAATATCGCTCATGTAACTTGCAAGAGTCACAGTAAAGCGTGCAGCTAATGCTCCGTCAATAACCCTATGGTCGTATGACATAGACAGCGGAACCATTAGTTTTGGTTCAAACTCTTTGCCATTCCATTTAGGTTTCATTTCAGATTTAGATACACCTAAAATAGCAACTTCTGGCGCATTAACAATCGGCGTAAATGCCGTACCACCGATACCGCCAAGGCTAGAGATAGTAAAACAACCACCTTGCATATCAGACGATGTAAGCTTACCGTCACGTGCTTTAACAGATACTTCCATTAGTTCACGTGATAATTCAATAATGCCTTTTTTATCAACATCTTTAAACACTGGCACTACTAAACCATTTGGCGTATCAACAGCAACACCAATGTTAATGTACTTCTTAAGAATTAAACTTTCGCCGTCGCTAGACAGTGAAGAGTTAAATGTTGGGAAGTCTGCAAGTGCTTTAGCCGCTGCTTTCATCACAAACACAAGTGGTGTGATTTTAACGCCAAGCTTTTTCTTCTCGCTAAGTGCATTTTGCTCTTTACGGAATACTTCAAGACTTGTGATATCAGCTTCATCAAACTGTGTAACATGTGGGATTTGTACCCAGTTACGGTGTAAGTTTTTACCTGATAGCTTTTGAATGCGAGACAGTTTTTTCTCTTCAATTTCGCCAAATTTAGCAAAATCTACTTTAGGCCATGGAATAAGACCAAGCTCACTACCACCTGCGCTACTGCCTGCAGATAATTGACCAGATTCAACTTGCTTAACTAGGTTTTTAACGTAGTTTTGCACGTCTTCTTTAACTATACGGGCTTTGCGTCCAGTGCCTTTAACGTTAGCTAGGTTAATACCAAACTCACGCGCTAAACGGCGAACAACGGGTGATGCATGAGCATACGCGCTATTTTCTGTGAAGCTTTCATTACTTGCTTTTGCAGGTGCCGCTTGAGCCGGTGCTGACTCTGTTTTAGCCGCTGCTGCAGGTGCTGATTTTTCAGCTGGTGCAGATGCCGCTGGCGCACTGCCTGCAACTTCAAATACAAAAATTAATGAACCAGTCGATACTTTATCGCCAGCGGCTACTTTAATTTCTTTAACTGTACCTGCAAATGGAGCTGGTACTTCCATTGCAGCTTTGTCGCCTTCAACGTTTAAGATTGATTGATCTTCTGAAACTTCGTCGCCAACGGCAACCATAATTTCAGTTACTTCAACTTCATCGCCACCAATATCAGGCACATTAACTTCTTTAGTGCTTGGTGCTGAACTTGCTGTTGAACTATCAGCTGGCGCTTCTACAGGAGCCGACTCTTTAGCCGGTGCTGCAGATTCACTTCCTGCTACTTCAAAAACAAACACTAACGAGCCAGTTTTAACTGTGTCGCCAGCGGCTACTTTAATTTCTTTAACTGTACCGGCAAATGGAGCTGGAACTTCCATTGCTGCCTTATCGCCTTCCACGTTTAAGATAGATTGCTCTTCTTCAACGGTGTCACCAACAGCAACCATGATTTCAGTTACTTCAACTTCATCATCGCCAATATCTGGTACAGTTACTTCTTTAATTGAAGAACCTGTAGAAGCAGCTGGTGCTGCCTCCTCAGATTTAGCTGGAGCAGCGGCTGATGCTTTTTCTTCACCAGTGCTTTCACTCTCGCCTTCAAACAAAAATACTAAAGAGCCTGTTGTAACGGTGTCGCCAACGTTAACTTTAATCTCTTTTACAGTCCCCGCTTGAGAAGCAGGTATTTCCATTGATGCTTTGTCGCCTTCAACATTTAGTAATGATTGGTCAACATCTACTTTATCGCCAACGCTTACTAATATTTCGGTTACTTCTACTTCGTCGTCACCAATATCAGGTACTTTAATTTCAATACTCATTGCAAACCTCTTATGCGTACAGTGGGTTAAGTTTGTTAGTGTCGATGTTGAACTTTTTAAGTGCTTCAACAACTACTGACTTCTCAACTTCACCGCGTTTAGCAAGTTCAGATAACGTAGCAACAACAACGTAGCTTGCGTTAACTTCAAAGTGACGACGTAGGTTTTCACGGCTATCAGAACGACCGTAACCATCTGTACCTAACACTTTGTAGTTGCTGCTTGGAATGAATGAACGCGCTTGTTCTGCGTAGTTTTTCATGTAATCCGTTGCTGCAACAGTCACAGAGTCGTTTAATACGCTTGTGATAAATGCTGTTTTTTGCTCGCTTTCAGGATTAAGCATGTTAAAACGCTCAACATCTTGACCATCACGCGTTAGCTCATTGAAAGATGTTACTGAGTAAACATCTGATGCAATACCATATTCTTCGCTTAAGATTGAAGCAGCTTTGCGCACTTCAGTCATAATAGTACCTGAGCTTAATAGCTGTACGTTGGCTTTTTTACCTTCGTAACTTTCAAGCTTGTAAATACCTTTACGAATACCTTCTTCAGCGCCTTCTGGCATAGCTGGCTGATGGTAGTTTTCGTTCATAAGCGTTAGGTAGTAGTAAATATTTTCTTGGTCGTCACCGTACATACGACGAATACCGTCTTGTACAATAACTGCAACTTCAAACGCGTAAGTTGGGTCATAAGAAACACAGTTAGGAACCGTGTTTGCAAGAATGTGGCTGTGACCATCTTCGTGTTGTAAGCCTTCACCATTTAGCGTTGTACGACCCGCTGTAGCACCTAATAAGAAACCACGTGCTTGTTGATCGCCCGCCATCCATGCCATGTCGCCAACACGTTGGAAACCAAACATAGAGTAGTAAATGTAAAATGGGATCATTGGTAAATCGTTAGTGCTGTATGAAGTTGCAGCAGCAACCCATGACGACATAGCACCTAACTCATTGATACCTTCTTGCAATACTTGTCCTGAAGTTGCTTCTTTATAGTAAGAAACAATATCACGATCCTGTGGCGTGTAGTTTTGGCCATGCGGGTTGTAAATACCGATTTGACGGAATAAACCTTCCATACCAAATGTGCGCGCTTCATCTGCAATAATTGGTACGATATTTTTACCAATGCCTTTATCTTTTAATAAGATATTAAGTGCACGAACAAAGCCCATAGTAGTAGATATATCACGCTTTTGCTCTTCAAGTAGTGGCTTAAATGCATCTACTTCTGGCAACGTAAGTTTTTCACTAAAACGTGGAATACGCTTAGGTGTGTAACCTTTAAGCTCATCACGACGCGCATGTAGGTACTTGTACTCAGGTGAACCTTCTTCAAGCTCTAGGTATGGTAATTCTTTTAATTGCTCTTCAGATACTAAGTCATCAAGACCAAGGCGTGAACGTAAATGTGCAACATGCGACATGTCCATTTTTTTCACTTGGTGCGCAATGTTTTTACCTTCAGCTGCTTCACCCATGCCGTAACCTTTTACAGTTTTAGCAAGAATTACAGTTGGACGACCTTTTGTCTCTTCTGCTTTTTTAAATGCAGCAAATAGTTTTGATGGCTCATGACCACCACGCTTAAGCGCAAAAATTTCATCATCTGTCATATCTGCAACAAGGGCAGCTGTTTCAGGGTAGCGACCAAAGAAATGCTCACGCACGTATGCGCCATCTTTAGCTTTATATGTTTGGTAATCGCCATCAATTGTTTCGTTCATCAATTGTAGTAATTTACCTGTTGTGTCTTTAGCAAGCAGAATATCCCAACCGCTGCCCCACACTAGTTTAATTACGTTCCAGCCAGCGCCTTTAAACAAGCCTTCTAACTCTTGAATAATTTTACCGTTACCCATAACTGGGCCGTCTAAACGCTGTAAGTTACAGTTAATTAAATAACAAAGATTATCTAGTTTTTCACGTGCAGCGAAAGAAATAGCACCACGTGATTCTGGCTCATCCATTTCACCATCACCTAAAAACGCATATACACGTTGGTTTTTAGTGTCTTTTAAGCCACGACCATCTAAGTATTTTAAGAAGCGTGCTTGATAAATTGATGAAATAGGACCTAAGCCCATTGATACCGTAGGGAACTGCCAAAACTCAGGCATTAACTTAGGGTGTGGGTACGATGGTAAGCCTTCGCCATCAACTTCTTGGCGGAAGTTATCTAGTTGCGCAGCCGATAAACGACCTTCAACAAATGCTCGTGCATAAATACCTGGAGAAATATGACCTTGGTAATAAACTAAGTCACCACCGTCTACATCATTTGGTGCTTTAAAGAAGTGGTTAAAACACACTTCATAAAAAGCAGCAGATGATTGGTAAGACGCCATATGGCCGCCTAAGTCGAGATCTTTTTTAGATGCACGTAGAACGATCATAATCGCGTTCCAACGTATAATTGAACGAATACGACGTTCAAGATTTACATCACCTGGGTAAGCAGGCTCTTGATCTACAGGAATAGTATTAACGTAGTTCGTGGTAATACCCGTTGGCATATCAACGCCGTCTAAACGGGCTTGCTCTAATACTTGCTCAAGTAAAAACTGAGCTCGTTCAACACCTTCTTCGCGCACAACTGATTCAAGAGCTTGTAACCACTCTTGTGTTTCTAGCGCGTCTACGTCAATTTTATTGACTTCAGACATATGGAGGTTTCCTTATGTTTAAAATACGAATATTGTTAATTTAATATCACAGCTACTTAATTTGTGTGTTCAAAGTAGTTATGTACTAACTTAATTTTGTTTAGTGCGTCTTAAACTACGTTCAATTCGCGAATGTTCTTTGCCTGCTTCAAGTAGTGCTTCTTCGATAAATGCTAAGTGCGCATTACTTGCTAAACGGGCTTGTTCTGGATTACCGTCAATAACGGCATCCATTAATAAACGCCTGTGTTGGGCTAACTGACTGCTAATATCTGACTTTTTTAATAGAACAGTTAAATTTTGCAATACATTTTGCTCAAGCAGCGCTTTCATACCTCTAACTAAATGCAGTAACACCACATTGTGCGAGGCTTCTGCCACGCTAAAGTGAAATGCATTAATTGCTTTTGCTTTTTGCTGTAAATCATCATTAACTAAGGCAATTTCATCAAAGCTTTGTTTTACTTTGCTAAAATCGTTGCTGGTCCCGCGCAGTGCTGCGTAGTAAGCAGCAATCCCTTCTAATGCATGACGAAATTCAAGTAAATCAAACTGCGACTCAGGGTGTTTACTAATCAAATCAAAAAGTGGATCAGTAAGCCCTTCTTCGAGCTGATTTTTTACAAACGTGCCGCCACCTTGGCGACGCGTAACTAAACCTTTCGCTTCTAATTTTTGAATTGCCTCACGCAGTGACGGGCGAGACACTTCAAATTGCTTTGCTAGTTCACGCTCTGGTGGCAACTTTTCACCTGGTGCTAACGAGCCTTCAAGAATCATATTCTCAAGTTGCTGTAAAATAACATCAGATAATTTTGCCGCTTTAATCTTTAAAGACATGAATCAACGTCCGCGTTGTATAAATACCAAGAGCCCATAAAACGGGGCTTTAAGTAGTATGATTTACCCAAAAGGTAAATTGGTCATACCAAAAATTTTCAATACGGTATCAAAAACACTATTAGCTGTCAATTTACAGGTAGTTTGAGCAATTAAAGTAGCGTAACGCATTTTGAACGAAGATCAAACAATGCGCAATTTACAAAAATTGTTATAACGTATTTGGGATGAAAACAATTGGTCTGACCAGAATAAATTAGAATATTAGCTCTATTTCATTGTACTTAAAAACTGCAGGAAGAGATTAAAGCACCTTACATTGCATAAGGTACTTTATTAAAAAAGTATTAACTTAAGACAGCCCACCAAATAATGTAAGCAACGCTATAAGTACTAAGTAAAATAATACATTACGCTTAACAAGCTTAATCATACACGTGGCTTCGTAGGTACAGCCGTAATAGCGCTTTTCAACTTGCTCTGCAGCAAGTGCAGTACATGTTACTACTTCGCGATTTGGAGACTTAAAGTTAAGCACGTAACGTAGCCAACAACTTGTGCCTTTATTAAAGTTACCTATTACTAAATAGCCAAAGCTGGTGATGCGTGCAGGCAACCAGTCAAGCCAGAACAGTAGTTTATGTATAAGTTTAAAACGCTTAGCAAATATTACTTTATGATCTTCTCGTACTAAATCAGCTAAAGTACGTACCAGTGCATATAAAACCGCGCCTGGCGCACCTAAAACAACAAACCAAAAAATCACCGCACAGTAAAATCTAAAGTTTACCCATGCCAATGTTTGCCCAAAGGTTTCGCCACCCTCTTGATCATCAGTACGCTTTTGACCTATTTGCAGCGCATATAAAGATGCAGCAGTACCATCATCTCGCGTTAAGGCATTTAAGTAAGACTTATATAAAGCACGCTGCTTGGCACAACCAAAGCAAACCAAAAGCACAGCAATATTAATAGCTAACTGCCATAGTACAAAATCAGATAAACAATAAATAAACGCTATTGCTATTACTGGAAGTAACAGCCAAATTAAAAAGCCCGGAGCAGAACTAAATAAGCCTTTGTCACCTAGTAGCTTATTAGAGCGATTTAAATAACCATTTGTGTAATAGCTTATCTGCCAGTAATTAGACCGAGCCCCTAAACGCTCCAGAATTAATGCAATTATTATAGAAACTAAAATCATGGGAATAACTCTCTTAACTTAGTTGTTCAAGCATATTAAAAAACAATGGCCAATTAAAGCTACTGCCAGGATCGGTTTTACGTCCCGGGGCAATATCGCAATGCCCAACAATACGCGAAGGGGTAATTTTTGGATAGCGTTGTATTATAGATTTACTAAGTGTAGCTAATACTTCGTATTGCGCTAAAGAGTATGGCGTGGTGTCGGTACCTTCAAGCTCAATCCCAATGCTAAAGTTATTACAAGCAGATACGCCCTCAAACTCAGATTGCCCGGCATGCCAAGCACGTTTTTCAAAAGGCACGTATTGTATAACCTCACCGGTGCGCTTTATAAAGCAATGGGCCGACACACGTAAATTTTTTAAGTCACTAAAACTCGAGTGAGCATTACAATCAATGCTACCCATAAATAACTCATCAACAAAAGGTGTACCAAACTGCCCTGCTGGCAAAGATATATTGTGAATAACCAGTAAAGAAATATCAGCCTCATCAGGGCGCTCATCAAAATGCGAACAAGGCCGCTGCGCTACAGTACTTAAAACACCGTCTAAATCTATTTTCATGATACGTTTATTATATAAATATCAAGATATACATAGCACTGATGCTAAAGGATTTATTAAAACAATGATAGTAACAAACAGGTATAAACCCTACCTGCAAATAATTCAACCCCACACGTAGGTGCTAATTTACGTCCGCTCATGTAACGTAACTTTTGAAATTAAAAGCGAGGTATAAAACCTCATCTACAGGTAATACAAACCCACACGTAGATACTAATTTACTATAAGCACTTATCTTTATATTGGTGAAAAGGCAATCGCTTCTCTTTCTTTTATAAACATAGTAAAATTTGCCTAATTTATTAACGCTTATGAGCATTCCATGTCTATTTCGCACACTCTTATTACTCAGCTTGTTACTCTAGCACTTGACGAAGATTTAAATTATCAAACAGCACAAGAAGGCGATATTACCGCGCAATTGATCCCTCAAAATGAGCAAGCAAACGCCAAAGTAATCACCCGCGAAGACTGTATTTTTTGCGGAAAAGACATCATCCTTGAAGTATTTAAACAAGTAGACCCAAGCGTTAAGGTTAATGTACTTATTAATGATGGCGACGCAGTTAAAGCAAACAGCACATTATTTACAGCCACTGGTTCAGCGCGTTCAATATTAACTGCCGAGCGTACTGCACTTAACTTTGTACAAACGTTATCGGGTACAGCCACTACTACAGCACATTATGTAAAAGAGCTAAGCGGCACAACAACGCAACTACTCGATACACGCAAAACCATACCAGGCCTTAGAGCACTTCAAAAATACGCAGTAAAATGTGGCGGCGGTGCAAATCATCGTATTGGTTTATTTGACGCATTTTTA
The DNA here is from genome assembly GCF_014164115.1 of Pseudoalteromonas sp. SG45-2. Lineage (NCBI taxonomy): Bacteria > Pseudomonadati > Pseudomonadota > Gammaproteobacteria > Alteromonadales > Pseudoalteromonadaceae > Pseudoalteromonas > Pseudoalteromonas sp. SG45-2. Next base: position 159,424 of record NZ_JACJEO010000008.1, on the reverse strand, counting down.
ATTAAAGAAAATCATATAGCGGCTTGTGGCACAATAAACAAAGCCGTTGCTCAAGCTAAACAAAATCACCCAAACAAACCTGTCGAAGTAGAAGTAGAATCACTCCCAGAACTTAAGCAAGCAATTGAAGCTGGCGCCGACATAATTATGCTAGACAACTTTAGCGTAGAGCAAATTAAGCAAGCTGTAATTTTAACCAATAAGCGCGCAAAACTAGAGGTTTCAGGCAATATGACCCTAGAAACGCTCAAAATTTATTCACAAGCAGGTGTCGATTTTATATCAAGCGGGGCATTAACAAAAAACTTACAATCAATCGATTTATCGATGCGCTTTGAACAATTATGAAGCAATAATGGGTAATTAATACCGCTAATTAATTGACAAGTTAAGTAAAAAAGCATTAAATAACCCAAAAGGCTTACTTTGTAACAAATTGTTAAATAAAATCGCTTTTTTATAAGAAGATACGTGCTAAATACTAAAATAAAATGGTAGACTAATTCTGTTGTACTATTTTATTTAAAAAGATAGTCATAAATAACTAGTGCCTTTAGTTTTTAAAGACATAATTAAAAACTAAAGCAACTAAACTACTTACTTTATGCCTATACTATTTGTTGCTACAACATGTAGTGCACTTAGTAAACTTTTATAATTAGTACTAAACATAATGAATTCACATTCGGCTTTTGTGTTTCATACTCTAAAGCTAAAGTGTAATAAAATTAATTTTAAGTAAAACTGTAAAGTAAATCAGTTAAATTAAGTGAGGCATTTTGCCGCTTAAGTGATTTAAGTTACAAAAATCTATCCTTTAGGAGAGGAAACATGAAAACAATGACTCAAAAACAACAGGGTTTCACCCTAATTGAATTAATGATTGTAGTAGCAATCATCGGTATTCTTGCAGCAATTGCATTGCCAGCATATTCAAATTACCAAGCAACATCTAAATTAACTGCCGGCTTAGCTGAAATTTCAGGTGCAAAAACTGAAATGGAAATTTTAGCGAATAATGGAGAAACAGTTTCAACAGTTGCTGATATCAAAGCAATTAAAAATGCATCTACTCAAAACTGTACTATCACAGCCTCAATGTCTGCAGGCGCAGGTACTATTGTTTGTTCTATTGCTAACGCACCATCACAGATTACCAATGCTAAGTTGACTTGGGCTAGAGCTGCTACTGGTGCATGGACATGTTCAACTACAGGTATTGCTGCAGCTGACAAAGACTTAGCTCCTAAAAGCTGTCCACAATCTTAATCATTTATTGATTACTAAAAAGCGCCTTGTTTGGCGCTTTTTTAATGCGTAAGAATCAGCATTCATGAATATAGTAAATATAATAAAACCATCGCTTATCAGCTTGTTTTTTCTGTGTGCGCTAATACCTTTAATACCCATATTTTCCTACGATTATCATAATCACCAGCGTATCATCCAAATAGCTTTTTTACTTAGTATAAGCCTTCTAGTGCTTACTGCTTTTTTAGGTAATAAAAAACCTACTTTTAAGCTTTCACTAAATAAAAAAAGCAGTGTGTTATACTTAATTTTCATTTTTTTTGGTTGCTTATCTGCATTGATGAGTGTGGAGCAAAGTTTTAGTCTGCTGTACACATTTCATATAAGCTTACTTATTTTCACCATGTATTATGTAAGTACTATAAATAATAAAAAACCTATTTTATTTATTGTTTATGCATTACTGATAACCCATACAAGCCTCATTTTAATATGTCTACTTAATATAATTTTTACGCTATCTGAACAACAACCCTTAAACCCCTACATAATCTACTCAGGTTTTATTAACATTCGCTTTTTTAACCAAGTACAGGTATTTATTCTTCCATTTTTAGTGTTACTCCTAAAATTTAAAAGCATACAGCGCATTGTATTTATTATTTTGTTTTTAAACTTATTACTTATATTTATTGGGCAAGCTCGTGGGGCTTTACTCTCATTTTTAGCTTTCTCTATTTTTGCTCTTACTTTAAAAACCACATTAAAAAAACAAGTACTTATCGGATTAGCTTGCTTTGTTTTAAGTAGCATTGCTTTTTATGCTCTGGACTCATTAAATAAAGGGGGGGCCGAAATACTACGCACATCCACCTCGGGCCGTATTGATTTATGGCTTAATACTCTTTCTAACCTATCTTTAAAACATTTATTTATCGGCAATGGTCCTGGAGTGTTTGAAATGTCACTTGGAAGTTCAGCTCCTTTTAGTCACCCTCATAATTCATTAATTGAAATTTTAAATGAGTGGGGACTAATCGCCCTTATATGTATTTTAACAGTTGTTTTTACAACCTTTAGAAAAGCGATTACACATTTAAAGCAACATAAAAAAGATATCATTACTGAAAGCCTCTTTTACTCTTTTGCTATAGGTATTACATACTCACTATTTTCTGGTGTGCATGTAATGCCGGTTTCGCAAACACTCTTATTTATAATGTGGGGGTTGCTACTTGGTAGAGTTGATAAAAAAAGAGGCCAAAGCATTTCAATAAATAAAGACTTAAAAGCTTTAGTAACCATTTTATTTGTTTTTGCATGGTACCTTTACTTACAAAAAGCGATAAGCATATATAATAATATTGACCCAGATAAGGGCTATATTTATGGACCTAGATTTTGGTCCGTAGGACAGCGATTTTAAAGCGCTTCAACTTTTCTACCAAGAATCATTTGTTTAAGTTATGCTTGTAATAATGAAGTTTAAACCAAATTCAGCTGGGTACCCTTAATGGCAAAAAAACAACAAGATAAAGGCATCGATACTTTTCAGTGGGTAGGCGTTAGTGCACGAGGGAAGAAACTTGAAGGTGAGCTTACAGGTAATAGTATTGCACTAGTAAAAGCTCAGCTTCGAAAGCAAGGTATCACTCCCTCAAAAGTGAAGCGTAAAGCAAAACCACTGTTTGGTATTCAAAGTGTTCAAAAGGTAACCCCTAAAGATATAGCACTACTTACTCGCCAAATTGCGACTATGTTGATGGCGGGCGTTCCTTTAATACAGGCCATTGAAATGATTGGCTCTGGCTCGACCAATAAAAGTGTAGCCAAATTAATGGAGACTATTGCTGATGAAGTAAAAGCGGGTCAACCGTTATCTACAGCACTTAGAAAACACCCACGTTATTTTGATGATTTATATTGCGACCTTGTAGCCTCTGGCGAGCAATCTGGTGCACTTGATAAAATATTTGACCGAGTTGCTTTATATAAAGAAAAGTCCGAAGCGCTAAAATCAAAAATTAAAAAAGCGATGTTCTATCCTATTTCAGTATTAGTAATTGCCGGCATTGTAACCTCAATACTATTAATATTTGTAGTGCCGCAGTTTCAAGATATATTTGCAGGTTTTGGGGCAGAGCTTCCTGCATTCACTTTGTTTGTTATTGGCATATCAGACTTTATGCAAGCATATTGGTGGATGATACTAATCGCTATTGTAGCTTTTGGATACGCTTTTAAAGAAGCCAAGCTTAGAAGTTTAAAACTCAGAGATGCAACCGACCGAGCTATACTTAAACTGCCTGTTATTGGCATGATTTTAAATAAAGCAGCAGTTGCTCGCTATGCACGAACTCTTTCGACTACATTTGCTGCAGGTGTGCCGCTGGTTGATGCGCTTGACTCTGCCGCAGGCGCTTCAGGTAATGCTGTTTATCGTTACGCTATTTTAGATATCAAAGTAGAAGTGAGCTCAGGTAATCAGATGAACTGGGCAATGCGTAACTCAAAAATATTTCCTGATATGGTAATACAAATGGTTGCGATTGGTGAAGAATCTGGCTCACTAGACGGCATGCTTGCTAAAGTAGCGACTATTTACGAGCAAGAAGTTGATGATGCAGTAGATGGCCTTTCAAGCCTACTTGAGCCACTTATTATGGCCGTACTGGGTGTACTTGTTGGTGGCTTGATTGTTGCGATGTACTTGCCTATTTTCCAACTTGGCTCTGTTATTTAATTACTAAAAATAACAATTTACAGAAAATAAAAGAGGGGCTTACTTTTTGGTAAGGCATAGCTATTAATGTCTTCTCATTTACTCTCTTTTATTTCTCTTTGTGATAATAATTTCACTTAATTTTTAGACACTTAATCTTTTAGAACAGTTTTCAGGTAACATAATGCAAAGTATTATTGAAGTAATGCAAAGCCAGTTGTGGTTTTATTTAACCACTATTGGCTTAATTAGTTTATGTATTGGTAGTTTTTTAAATGTGGTTATTTATCGCTTACCGTTGATGATGCAACGTGAGTGGCAAAGCGAATGCCGCATATTGCTAGATGATGAGCTTACAGCTAATAAATCTAAACAAGCCAATATCAATAAGCCTTTTAACTTAGTAAAACCCAACTCTACCTGCCCTAAATGCAAAACAGCCATTAAGCCTTGGCAGAATATTCCTATTATTAGTTGGTTAATACTTAAAGGTAAATGCGCAAGCTGCAGTAATCCTATTTCGGCCCGATACCCTGCTGTAGAGCTAATTACTGCCCTATTAAGTTTAATTGTTGCCTATAGCTTTGGTGCGACCGAGCAAGCTTTATTATATATTTTTGTAACGTGGATTTTAGTAGCACTGACCTTTATTGATATTGACCATATGCTGCTGCCAGATCAACTTACACTTCCGCTTGTTTGGCTTGCACTTATTACCTCGGTAATGGGTTACACAATTACACCAACCGATGCCATTATTGGTGCGGCTTGTGGTTATTTAAGTCTATGGAGCGTGTTTTGGCTATTTAAGTTATTAACCGGTAAAGAAGGCATGGGTTATGGCGATTTTAAGTTGCTTGCTGTATTTGGGGCGTTACTTGGCTGGCAGTCATTGCTTACTATTATTCTGCTTTCGAGCGTAGTAGGTGCCATTATAGGTATTGCGCTGTTGAGCATACAAGGTAAAGACAAAGCGACCCCTATCCCTTTTGGCCCTTATTTAGCGATAGCAGGCTGGATCACTATGCTTTGGGGCAACCAAATTCAAGGCGCTTATTTTAATTTAATAGGTTATTAAAATGAGTGAGCAAATAACTAAAGTAAACAGCTGGGTATTAGGCTTAACAGGCGGTATTGGCTGTGGTAAAACGGCCATCAGTAACATGTTTGTAGAGCTTGGGATTACAATAGTTGATGCCGATATAATTGCACGTGAAGTCGTACTCCCAAATAGCAAAGGGCTAAAAGCGATTACAGCACACTTTGGCAAAGATATTTTATTGCCTGATGGCACATTAAATAGAGCAGAATTGCGCGCAAAAATATTCACTAACAACAGTGACAAAGAATGGCTTAATGCGTTGCTACACCCTCTTATTCGGATAAAAATACTAAACGATTTAAATAATGCAACTAGCCCTTATGTTGTTTTAGTAGCGCCTTTATTGTTTGAAAACAACCTTGATAAATATTGCGACCATACCTTACTTATTGACGTACCAACCTCTGTACAAGTAGCGCGTACAGCAAAACGTGACAACACAAGTAGTGAGCAAGTTAAAAGTATTATTGCCTCGCAAATGTCACGTGCCGATAAACAGCAAAAAGCGGATGATATTTTAAATAACGTCCGTAGTTTAAACCTAGTGCATATAGAACTTGTTGATCTTCATAAAAAGTACCTACAATATGCATTACACAACAAAACTAACTCACATTAACACTGTCCTAACTCACACAAACTCGTATTTTAGTTAGTAAAATCACAACAAAGAATGAAAGGTGATGTAATCACCTTCTTTTTTCTGATAAATTGCTTACTATTGAAGGAATAAAACAGGTGCGCAATGAATATTAACTCACCGTTATTGAGAAAATTTATAACCCTTGGCCGCATTGATGCCGACACGGTTAAAAACAAACAAAATGAATTTGCCTCAACAGCTGAGCTTATTTCTAAATGTGGAAAAATCGATAGTAAAGATTTAGCTGAACAATGCATTGATTTGTTTCGCGTACCTTATTTTGATTTAAAAGACTTTGATCCTACAAGAATCCCGGCCGATCTCGTAAAAGAAAAACTTATACGTAAACATCATATTTTGCCGCTTGTTCAAAAAGATCGAAAAGTTTATATAGCAGCATCAGACCCAACAGATTACGGCGCATTCGAAAACTTTGAGTTTAGTACCGGTCTTTCATGCGAAATTGTTGTTGTTGATTATATTCAACTCGATAACAAAATTGAGCAGTTGCTAGATGCCACTGGCAGCTTAAATCTAACTGATGACGAGTTTCAAGAATTTGCTGATTTAGACTCAGAAAGCCAAAGAGATACAGCACCACAAGATGACGATAAAGATGATGCGCCTATCATCGTATATATCAACAAAATTTTAATGGATGCCATTAAAAAAGGCGCCTCTGATTTACATTTTGAACCGTATGAGCACAAGTACCGTATTCGCTTTCGTATTGATGGCATTTTGCATGAAGTGGCAAGCCCACCTAATACATTAGCAACCAAGCTTTCTGCGCGTATTAAGGTTATGTCGAGACTCGATATTGCCGAAAAACGCAAACCACAAGATGGTCGTATAAAGCTAAAAATTACTGAACGCAAAAGTATCGATTTTCGTGTAAGTACCATGCCTACCTTGTGGGGCGAAAAAATAGTAATGCGTATTCTTGATTCATCAAGCGCTATGTTAGGCATTGATGTATTAGGCTATGAGCCTGAGCAGAAAAAGCTTTACATGGATGCGCTTGCCCAGCCTCAAGGGATGATACTTGTAACAGGGCCAACGGGTTCTGGTAAAACAGTATCGCTATACACAGGTTTAAATATATTAAACCAACCTGAGCGTAATATTAGTACTGCGGAAGACCCGGTTGAGATTAACCTTGAAGGTGTAAACCAAGTACAAATAAATATTAAAGCCGACATGACTTTTGCCAACGCACTGCGCGCATTTTTACGTCAAGATCCTGATGTAGTTATGGTAGGTGAAATACGTGACTTAGAGACCGCAGAAATATCAATAAAAGCGGCGCAAACAGGTCACTTGGTTTTATCAACATTGCATACAAACTCAGCGCCGGAAACAATCACTCGTTTATTAAATATGGGTGTACCCGCTTATAACGTAGCAAGTTCGATTAGCTTAATTATAGCCCAGCGTTTAGCACGTCGCTTGTGCCCTAAATGCAAAACGCCAGAACAACTTCCGAGTGAAGAACTTGCTCGCCAAGGTTTTAGTGCCGAGCAAATTGAAGAAATGACGTTATATATGCCTAAAGGGTGTGATAGCTGTACTGATGGTTACAAAGGGCGTGTGGGTATTTACGAAGTAATGCAAATTACTCCTGAAATAGCCCAAATTATTATGCGCGGTGGTAATTCGCTTGAAATAGCAGACGTATCACTTAAAGCCGGTTTTAATAATTTACGTTTATCAGGTTTACGCAAAGCAGCCGATGGCCTTACATCCCTTGGTGAAATTAACCGCGTAACCAATTTTTAAAAGTCCCACAGTAAAAGATATAAGGCTCTAAGCGTTAAGCTCAGAGCCTTATAGCTAGAGACTCATATCTAAGTAATGTAATATGCACCAAAAATTTGTAGAGAGTAATTTATGCCTACTGTTGTAAACTGCCCAACCTGTAAAACTAAAGTTGAATGGTCAGAGCAAAGCCCATTTCGCCCTTTTTGCTCAAAGCGCTGCCAACTAATTGATTTAGGTGAATGGTCGTTCGAAAATAATAAAATTTCTGCACCAATTACCTCGGCTGAAGAGTTTAGCCAAGACATGATAGAAGATATTGAGGCAATGATGGCTAAAAATGAAGATGACTTTTTTAAATAATTTATCTTCATAATGCCCTAAATACAAAAACCAGCATTACGCTGGTTTTTTAGTATTTACAAAAAAGTAAAATTAGCTTTTTTGTTTACGGTGCTTTTTATTCATACGCTTTTGCATTTTAGCAAACTTCTCTTTTTGCTCAGCGTTAAGCACTTGCATTACTTGGTGTTGTGTTTTTAGTTTAATTAAACCAAATTGCTCACCTTTTGCATGACGTTCATTTAATAGCTCTTTTGCTGCATTTTCGTCAAATGTCGCAGCCGAAAGTAATGCATCCATTTTTGCTTTGTGCGCTTCACGCATCGCTTTACGGGCTTCTTTATCGTCGCCACGCAGTGCTTTCATTTGTGTTTTTTGCGCTTCAAAAATAGCCTTTAGCTTAGTTTGCTGCTCATCTGTTAGGTTTAATTTTTCAACGCCGCGCTCAGAAAGTAAAAAACGAGCTTGAGAATGGCCTTGCTTATGTCCGTCGCCTTTAGCTAACACGCTACCAGCACCAAGCGTTGCTGTTGCTAAGCCACAGATAAGTACTAATTTTGAAAGTGTGTTTAATTTAGTCATAATCATTACCTTAATATTGGGTGGTTGTGGCTGCTAAGCCAGTGAGTTAACTATACCTAACTCAACGCAAAGTAACGCAAAGCAGTGTAAAGGTTGTGTAAAGATTCACCTTTGCACTATTTAGCGGGTAAAATAACGCTATAAACAACTCTAAGGGTTTGTAAATGAAACTATTAATGATTGATGACGACACTGGCCTTTGTGAGCTATTAAGTGAATATTTAACTGCCCAAGGCTTTGAAATACAAAGCGTACACGACGGTGAACAAGGCCTTAAACTAGCACAAGCAAATGACTACGCCCTGATATTGCTAGATGTAATGTTACCAACGCTTGATGGTTTTGAAGTACTTAAACAACTTAGGCAAACAAAACTCACACCGGTAATAATGCTTACAGCAAAAGGTGAAGACTTTGACCGTATTTTTGGTCTAGAGCTAGGCGCTGACGATTACATTCCAAAGCCTTTTAATCATCGTGAATTACTTGCCCGCGTAAAAGCGATAACTCGCCGTATAGAGCACATTAATAGCTTAAATGTAGCTACAACGAGTAAGTTACTCGTTAATGGCATTACTGTTAACCTTGCAGCTCGAGAGGCCTCAATAGACGGCTCTACACTAACGCTTACTGGTACAGAGTACGAAATACTCACGCTATTGTGTAAAAGTGCAGGTGAAGTGGTTAGTAAAGAGCAAATTAGTGAAGAAGTACTAGGTAGGCGTTTAGCTTCTTTTGATCGCTCTATCGATATGCATGTAAGTAATATCCGCAAAAAAATAGCAGAGCATATTCCAGGTGAGCGAATTAAAACAATGAGAGGTACGGGTTATGTCTTTATCCAAGGCGAATAAAAGCACTTACTTTGCTTGGTTAAAACACCCTGGGCACTACCTGTTTTTTAAAATATTTATTTGGTTTTGGTTAACTATAATCGGCACCGTTGCAGCGCTTATATTTTTAAGTAACATTACCGCTATTAACGCGGTAACTAACGAGCCGCTTTATGGCCCTATGAAAAAAAACTTAATATATACCGCCAAAAGTATTGAGCGCACTGCTATTAAACATAAGCGCAGCCTAAGCGATGTATTAGTACACCCTCGCCTATCAAAGCGTAAACTTTTATACTTAAGCGCAGCTCAAAGCGAAGACTCCCTTAGCAGTAAAGAGGTGCCAGAGAGCATCGACTTAAGTTTATTAAACTTTACTCAAAATATGTCACCACAAATTATTTTCACTGAAAAATATCAAGCCTTCGGCCCTGTTAACATAAACGTGCCTGAAGGGAGTTTTTATCTTTATGAAATAGATATTAACCATCAACCGCCGCTATTAATGCGCTTTAAGCTTATGCCTAATTGGATGAAAATAGTCATCGCAATTGTTGCCTCTCTTATTTTAAGCTTTGTATTTAGCCGTAACTTAATAGCCCCTATAAATAGTCTTAAAAAAGCAGCTATTAAACTATCAGCGGGCAACCTAAGCGCAAGAGCCGACATTTCTGTAAACCGAAAAGATGAGCTGGGAATACTTGGGCGAGACTTTAACAGCATGGCCAATCAGCTAGAGCTTTTAATTAGTTCACAAAAACGCTTATTAGCCGACATATCACATGAGTTACGCTCGCCCCTTACGCGTTTAAAAATGGCTACCGGTCTTGCGCAAATGCAAGCTAACGACACTAGCCAATCGTATTTATTACGCATAGAAAAAGAAGCAAACCAACTTGATAAGATGATTGCCGACGTGCTGCAAGTTTCTCGCTTAGAAGCAAAAAGCCAAGCGCTTTCACTGCAAAAACAATCATTACAAATAATTGTAGATCACGTTATTAACGATGCGCAGTTTGAAGCAAAACAAAATAATAAGCAGCTCAATATAGTGGGCGCTGTAGACGTAAATATTAATTGCGACGAAACCCTTATTGCCAGTGCGCTTGAAAATCTACTTCGTAACGCTATTAAATATGCAAACAATACAATTAGCATTACTCTAAAGCACACAGATGCCATTTATATAGAAATATGTGATGATGGCTCTGGTGTGCCCGATGATCAACTGAGCAAGCTTTGTGAGCCCTTTTTTAGGCAATCAGATGCGCGGGATCGCGTAAGTGGTGGTACGGGTTTAGGGCTGGCGATTGCTAAAAATGCTATTACTGCGCATGGTGGCAGTTTAGTATTATCAAATAAAGAACTAGGTGGCTTGTGTGCTAATATAACCTTGCCATTAATAAAAGAGTAAAGCATGTTTTATAGTTCAGAAGCCCAGCTTGAGAGCAATCAAGAGGCCATTAATGTTTTTTATACTGAAAATTTAATTAAAAGCTACTTAGATACGCCATCAGGAAAGCTATTTTACGCATACGCAATCCCTAAAAACGCGACAACCGCAATAGTAGTAAGTACAGGGCGTATTGAAGGCCTAGAAAAATATAAAGAACTGCTATGGGAGCTGTATAGTAATAATTTTGCTGTGTTTATTATGGATCATCAAGGTCAGGGCCGCTCTTACAGGCACCTTAAAAATAAACATAAAGGCTTTGTAAAACATTATAATAACTACAGCAGTGACCTAAATAACTTTGATCAGCAAATAGTTTCAAAGCATTGGCAAGGTAAAAAAGTCATGCTAGCTCATTCAATGGGTGGCGCCATTGCTATTGATTATTTAGCAAAATTTGAAAATAGCTATAAAGGCGTGTTTTTGTCTGCTCCTATGTTTGATATTTTTACAAAAGACGTACCAAAAATACCAACGAAGTTTATTGTTAAATTAGCCACTTTACTTGGTTTACACTCTTGCTATGCATTTGGACAAGGCAACTACAACCCGATCCCATTTACCGAAAACGTACTTACTAGCAGTGAGAAGCGTTACACCTACTTTAGGCAAACCTATAAATTAGAACCTAACATACAATTAGGTGGCGTTACGTTTGGCTGGCTAGCAGCTACAATATCGTTTTTAAAGTCTGTTGATAACCTAAACGTACCAATCCCTTTGTTTATAGCAAGTGCAGCTAGCGATACAGTGGTAAACAACGAAGCACAGTACAGTATTGCAAAAAGGCATGCTCATGCAACGATTGAGAGTTTTGAAGGCGCTAAACACGAGCTACTTTTTGAACGTGACGAAATTCGAAAGCCGCTATTAACTAACTTTTATCAATTTTGTAATTCGGTGACGGCTTAACAAGTACTGACAAAGGGTCGAGGTGGATCAGTATATCTACCTCAGACTCAAAACGTTCTTTGAGCATTGCCTCTACTTCATCAGCCACATTGTGCGCGCGAATCAAACTCAAATGATCATCAAGCTCTAAGTGCATTTGAATAAACTTAACTTTTCCGCCTTGGCGAGTACGAATATCATGCACGCCATGCACATCAGCATGGGCTCTGGCTATGTCAAATATGCTTTGTTTTTCATCATCAGGTAGCTCTTTATCCATTAAATGATCGGCACTATCGCGAGCTATATCCCAGCTGTTATAAAGTAAGTAACCCGCTACACCTATTGCAAAAATAGGATCTGCATACAACACGCCATAATAAGCTAACAAAATAGCTAACAGCACAGCAGCGTTTAATATTAAATCGCCTTTGTAATGTACTGAGTCGGCTTTTATAGCAATTGAATCGGTATACTTAACCACTTTGTTTTGTACAAATACAATGACGAGCGTACACGCAATAGCAAAAATACTTACCCACACACCTAATAAAGAATGGCTTAACTGTATAGGGTTAAATAATCGCTCAATACCATGAAAAGCAAGTAGGCAACCTGATCCAGCAATAAATGCGGCTTGGCCAAGTCCTGCAAGTGCTTCAGCTTTTCCGTGTCCAAATCTATGGTCATCATCTGCTGGGCGCAGTGCGTAACCCAACACTAAAAAGCTCATAGCGGTGGCAGTAATATCCATTAACGAATCAGTTAACGAGCCAAGCATTGAAGCCGAGCCAGAAGCCAGCCAAGCCCATGTTTTTGCGCCGATCATTAAGCTAACCATGACCATGGTAACAATGCTGGAAGTTTTAACCCAAAATTCGTAGCTACGGTTATGCACGCGTGTATCCATTAATCACTGTATTGAATGTGTTGAGTATATCATTTTTTTAAAAGGTTTCGTGTATACTGCCCTTCGTCAAACTACAGATTATTTTATAAGGCTCATTATGCTGGATATTGTTTTATACCAACCTGAAATACCGCCTAACACAGGTAATATTATTCGCCTATGTGCCAATACTGGCTATGCATTACATTTAATTGAGCCATTAGGTTTTGAATGGGACGATAAACGCGTGAAACGTGCGGGCCTTGATTACCATGAATTTAGCCATGTTCAACGCCATGCCTCTTTTGAGGACTACCTTGAAAAATGCAAACCTAAAAAAGTGTATGCCTGTACAACTAAAGGCAGTCAGTTTCATCATGAAGCAAGTTACGAAGCTGGCGACTGCTTGGTATTTGGTCCTGAAACACGCGGCCTGCCTGATGAAATGATTCAAGCATTACCAAACGATCAGCGTGTACGTATTCCTATGCAAGCAAATAGTCGTAGTATGAACCTTTCAAATGCAGTCGCCGTGTTTGTTTACGAGTCGTGGCGTCAGTTGGGCTTCCCTAACGCCCAGTAAATATAATCCGTTAGGCAATAAAAAACCGACATAATGTCGGTTTTTTTAGTTAAGGCCTAGCTCAAGCGCTTATTCAGCGCGTTGTTCTCGTCCTAAAAGAGCCATAGCGGCTTCTTTCATGTCTTTATTTTCATAAAGTACTTTATAAATTTGCTCAGTGATTGGCATTTCTACGCCAGCACGCTGCGCTAGTAAATACACTTCTTTAGTGTTTCTAAAGCCTTCAACTACTTGGCCAATAGACTCAATAGCAGCATCAACGCTCTCGCCTTTACCTAACGCCAAACCAAATCGACGATTACGTGATTGGTTATCTGTACAGGTTAGTATTAAATCACCAAGGCCTGCCATTCCCATAAAGGTTTCTGGCTTAGCACCCAAAGCACAGCCTAAACGAGTGAGCTCTGCAAGGCCTCGGGTAATGAGCGCGGTACGCGCATTAGCACCAAAACCTACACCGTCCGAAATACCGGCGCCAATTGCAATTACATTTTTAACCGCACCACCGAGCTGTATACCAATAAAGTCATCATTGTTATACACACGGAATGAGCGACCACAATGAAGTAAATCAGCCAGTTGCTGCGCAAATTCAGGTGACGTAGAAGACACTGAAATAGCTGTAGGTGACCCCATAGCCATTTCTTTTGCAAACGTAGGCCCCGAAAGTACCGCAAGTGGTATGTCATCACCCAATTCTTGCAAAGCAACTTCTTGTAACAAACGTCCAGTATTAGGCTCAAGCCCTTTAGTTGCCCACGCTACTTTAGCACCCTCTTGCAATGCAGGTTTTATTTGCGCAAGCGTGTCGCCAAAAGCATGGCTTGGCACAACAACAAGTACAATAGCACTGCTAGCAACGGCATGTTGTAAGTTAGCTTTAAGAGTAAGAGTATCTGGGAAAGGAGCATCAGGTAAGTAACGTTGATTTTTCCGCTCAGCTGCAAGCGTGGCAACGTCGTCGCTATTTCTTCCCCAAAGTGTCACCTGGTGACCATTTCGGGCTAAACAAATAGCAAGGGCGGTGCCGTAAGACCCCGCCCCTAATACAGTAACAGCTGTAGTTGCTGTACTCATAAGTTATGCGTCTGCTGAAGCCTGGTCAGCTTGCGCAGTACGTTGTTGCATGTATTGTGCAAATAACGCATCAAAATTAACTGGCGCAAGGTTAAGCTGTGGGAAAGTACCACGGTTAACAAGATTTGAAACAGCTTCACGTGCATATGGAAATAACACGTTAGGACAAAATGCACCTAGCATGTGCGCAAGTTGCACTTCTTCAACTTCAGCAATAGTAAAAATACCTGCTTGTTGAATTTCACATAAGAACGCAGTTTCTTCACCAATAGATGCAGTTACAGTTAGCGCTAAAACAACTTCAAATACACCTTCGTCCAACTTGTTTGAGCGTGTATCTAGGTCTAGCTTAACTTCTGGTGTCCATTCTTTTTGAAAGATGGCCGGAGAGTTTGGCGTTTCAAACGATACATCTTTAGTGTAAATGCGTTGAATAGTAAATTGTGCGCCAGCTTCAGCAGCTGCTACGTTTTGATTTTCTTCGTTCATTGTTATTCCTAACTTGTTCGTTATTATAATTAAATTAAGCGTTTAGCTTAGCGTCAAGTTTACCTTGCGCTTCAATAGCCATCATGTCGTCGCAGCCACCGATATGTTCATCATTAATAAAAATTTGCGGTACTGTGCTTGCACCACCTGCTTTGGCAATCATTTCATCGCGTAGCTCAGGCTGCACACCAATATCATAATTTGTGTATTCAACGCCTTTGCTGTTTAAAAGCGAAAGAGCACGCTGACAAAATGGACAATACGCCTTGGTGTATAAAACAACATTACTCATAATAAATCCTCTATCGGCCTAGCTAAACTGATTAGCGACCTGTTGTAGTTGGTAAGCTGGCAGATTGCCACGCACCCATGCCACCTGCTAATAAGTAAACTCGTTCAAAACCAGCTTTACTCATAGCGGCTGCAGTACCTTGGGCAGTCATACCTGTAGTACATACAACTATAATGGGTTTAGTCTTGTACTTTTCAAGGCTTGAAAAGTCAGATTTTTTTGCATTCTCTGGGCTTAAGTGCTCAGCACCAGAAATACGCCCTGCATTAAACTCTTTTTGCGCACGTATATCGATTACTTGACCGTCATCACGGTTAATAAGTAACGTAAGCTGCTGGGGATTTATTTGACGAACAGCTGAAAGCTTACTTTTTATCCAGCCACTAACAATAAGGAAAACAATACCAACCCAAGCAAGGCTTAAAATGGGATGATTTGTAATAAATTCAATATATTGTTCCATTCTACTTCCACTATGAAATTATGTTTTAAACCTAGGGCGTGTTGGCCTTTGTGGATTGAAATTTGTTCAATCTAGGGGCGATTAAATCGCGGCGCGAGATTTGTAACCTAGTGGGCTAAGTAAAAACCGAGCAACAAAGAGGTAATAGTCCCTAGAAAGAACCCAGCGGGCAGCGTATGTTTGGTATTTATGCTACGTTATCGCCTATTTATGGGGAGTAACCACACTTCATAGGCTCTGCCTTGCCTAAAAACCAAACATACTGCTGCAAATTCAAGCACCAAAGTGCAACACGCCCTAATATTTTAAGGATTTTGTACTTTAGCCACGCAAGTATACCCAAACCAACCTAAAATGCGAGTTTAGGAGCACTTAGAGGCGTTTAAAAAACGATAAAGCCCCCCCATATATAGTTAACAAGAACTCTGGATAATAAATCTATCTCAAGCAGAGTTCAGGTTAGTCAATGAGGTATAAGTGAAAAAATTTAATATCTTGTTTTCAATGCTGATCCTAGCTTAAAAACACGGTATGCTAAAACCACGCTAATAAACCTTTTTAGGTGCACAGTATCCATCAACAGATACTAATTTTCAGGAGCTATTATGACAGAGCATAAAAAACCACTGGTATTAATGATTTTAGACGGTTGGGGACACCGCGAAGATACGCAAAGTAATGCTATTCTTGCAGCTAACACACCTGTATTAGACAACTTATGGGCCACCCGCCCACACACATTAATATCGGCTTCGGGTTTAGATGTTGGTCTTCCTGATGGTCAAATGGGTAACTCAGAAGTTGGCCATGTAAACTTAGGTGCAGGGCGCATTGTGTATCAAGATTTTACCCGTATCACCAAAGCAATTAACGATGGCGAGTTTGATTCAACCCCAGCCTTAGTTGAAAACATAGACAAAGCAGTAAGTGCTGGTAAAGCGGTTCACATAATGGGTCTTTTAAGCCCAGGTGGTGTGCATAGCCATGAAGATCATATAGTTGCAAGTATTGAGCTGGCGGCAAAACGTGGTGCTAAAGAAGTCTATTTCCATGCATTTTTAGACGGCCGTGACACACCTCCACGTAGCGCAAAAGCATCAATTGAACGAATTGAAGCGTTATTTAGTAAACTTAAGTGCGGACGTTTAGCATCACTTATTGGCCGTTACTACGCAATGGACAGAGACAACCGTTGGAACCGTGTAGAAAAAGCTTACAACGTAATGACGCTCGCCGAAGGCGACTTTAATTTTGATAATGGTGTTGAAGCACTTAATGCAGCGTACGAGCGCGACGAAAACGACGAGTTTGTAGCAGCTACGACTATTACGCCAACAGGTGCCACTCCGGCTTCAATAAACGATGGTGACACCGTTATTTTTGCTAACTTTAGAGCAGATAGAGCCCGCGAAATTACTCGCGCTTTTGTTGAGCCTGAATTTGATGGTTTTACTAAAAAAAGAACGCCAGAGCTTAGCGCATTTGTAATGATGACAGAGTATGCAGCCGATATAGACGCACCTGTTGCATTTGGACCTACACCACTAATAAACGTACTTGGTGAATGGTTTGAAAAAAATAATAAAACACAGCTTCGTATTTCAGAAACCGAAAAATACGCACACGTTACGTTTTTCTTTAGTGGCGGACGTGAAAGCGAATTTAAAGGTGAAACACGCGAGCTAATTCCTTCGCCGCAAGTAGCAACCTACGACCTACAACCTGAAATGAACTCAGAAATGCTAACCGACAAACTGGTAGAAGCAATTAAAAGCGGTAAATACGATGCTATTATTTGTAACTACCCTAATGGCGATATGGTTGGTCACTCAGGTGTATTTGAAGCCGCTGTTAAAGCTTGTGAAGCTGTAGATAGCTGTATCGGACGTGTTGTTGATGCGCTAGAAGAGTTTGGTGGTGAAGCACTAATTACAGCCGATCATGGTAATGCTGAGCAAATGGCTGATCTCAAAACAGGCCAAGCACATACTGCCCACACTAGCGAACCTGTGCATTTTATTTATGTTGGTCGCGATGCAGAGCCAATGCAAGGTAAAGCCTTGAGTGATGTAGCCCCAACAATGCTTCACTTAATGGGTATGGAGCAACCAAAAGAAATGACTGGTACGCCTATCATGATGTTGAAATAATACATGAACAAACGTATTAACCGGTTAATTAAGTGCGGTTTGATACTAACTTCATTAGTGGCTGCATCTGCAGTTGCTAATGAAGATCGTACTAAAAAAGACTTATCAGAGGTTCAAAATGCACTTGAGCAAAGCCAAGCTGAATATAACGCCCAAAGAAAAAAAATAGCGTCGCTACAAAAAAATCTAAAAAGCCATGAACTCGATATAGCTAAAAATGCTAAAGCACTTAACATGGCAGAGCAATCCGTAAAAGAGACTAAAACACAGCAAAAAGAGTTACAAAGTAAAGCCGATGAGCTCGATAAAAAGCACACTCAGTTTCAGAAAATTTTAGCCGCGCAACTCAAAAGTGCCTATATGGCCGGTGGCGACGACTACTCTAAAATGCTGTTGAATCAAGAAGACACAGCCAAGTTTGAGCGCACACTTAGCTATTACAATTACTTAAATAAAGCCCGTATTGAACAAATCGAAGATCTAAAAGATCTTCAACAGCAAATAGTACAAAACCAAGAAGAGCTTGTTAAAACACAAGAAAAACTAGAGCTTTTATTTGATGAACAAAAAAGACGTCAAACTGCATTACTTAATGCACAAAGTGAACGCCAAGCTAATCTTAAAAACTTACAAGCTCAGCTCAACAGCACTAAAAGCTCAATAAATTATTTAAAAGAAAACCAACAAACTTTAGTAACAACGATTAAAGAGCTCGAAAAAGAAAAAACACAAAAAATAGAATTACTTGGCCTAAATAAGAGTAAGGGAAAATTAGACTGGCCGAGCAAAGGCAAGTTAGAGCACACATTCGGCCAACGTAAACATGGTGGTATTGATTGGAAAGGCGTATTAATTGGTGCAAAAGAAGGCACTAATATTAATAGCGTGCACAACGGGCAAGTTGTATTTGCCGATTGGCTAAAAGGTTATGGATGGGTAATTGTTGTAGACCATGGTGAAGGTTTTATGAGCCTATATGGCCACGCTCAAACGCTACTAAGAGATGTAGGGGATATGGTACGTGAAGGCGAAACCCTCGCTTTAGTAGGCCAAAGCGGCGGACAGGCAAGTTCTGGTCTATACTTTGAAATACGCCACAAAGGACGCGCAGTAAATCCTGTAAAATGGTGCAAACGTATTTAATTAGATAAATCGCTGCACCGCCCTGGAGCAGCTGATGACAACTAAAAAACACACAATAAATACCGTTAATAAAAAAAGTGCAGACTTTTATATAAGTCTGTACTTGCTTGTATTACTAACCCTAATTACCTTTACTAGTAATGCACTAGCAAGCTCAATTAAAGATCTTAAAAGACAACAAATAGACGAAATACTCTTCAACATTCATACCTATTACGTTGAAGATCTCACCTTACAAAATAGCCACCATATTAAATATAACAACCAACAGTTTGAGCGTTTATATTCAAAACTCGACTCCTATTCTAAGTACTTAAATGAGTATGAATTAGCCTCATTATTTGATAACACAAATGGTCGTTACACAGGTATTGGTATAGAAGTTAAGAACATAGACGAGAATATGACTATTGTTAACGTGGTTAATAATTCGCCCGCAAAAGCGGCAGGTATTTTACCAGGCGATATTATTGTAAGTGTAAACAACAACGCAGCCCAAAACCGTACTATCGACGAAGTAGCAACACTAATAAGAGACAGTGAATTTTCGAATATAGATATAATTGTAAATCGCGATAACAATAAAAACCCACTCACTTTTCATGTCACACGTCGCCAAATAAACCTCGAAAGTGTAACAAGCGAACTTTTAGATTTTGGAACTGGTTACATAGCTATCAATAACTTCTCTAACCACACATTACATGAAGTTGCACTACAAGTTGCCGCCCTGCAAAGCCATTTTGGCTACCCACTTAAAGGCTTAGTAATTGATTTACGTGATAACCCAGGGGGGACATTACAAAGCGCAGTGGCTGTTTCAGACCTATTTTTACAAAGTGGCACTATAGTAACGACTAAAGGACGTTTTTACGATGCTAACCAAGCATTTTATGCAAAGCGTGGAGACATTCTAAAAAATGCGCCCATAGTTGTGCTTATAAACGAAAATTCTGCCTCTGCAGCCGAAATACTTGCAGCAGCACTTAAAGATAATAACCGAGCAACCATTGTTGGCAGCCAATCTTTTGGGAAAGGCTCTGTACAATCACTCATTCCACTCGGTGATGGCAATACCGCATTAAAGCTCACCACAGCGAAATACTTCACACCGTTAGGTAAATCGATTGATGGAATAGGAATAACCCCAGATGTGGCGGTTAATCAAACAAACCTTTCACAAAGTAATAAAGCCGTTATAATAAAAAATGAACACACTAACAATAATGCGCAATTACTTACTGGTAATCTAACCGATTTACAGTTGGTTAAAGCCAAACAATTACTCAGCATGCAATAGCTTGTATAAGCTGTATAAATAAAGCTAAAAAGATAATAAAAACTATAAACGTGAAAATAATAAAATGGCTAACATTAGCTATTTGTTTTAGCTCTGCAACAATTAGCGCCAAGCAAATAGCAATAGTGATAGACGATATAGGCTATCATCAACGGGACTTAGAGTTCCTTTCCTTACCTGGGCAATTGTCGTATTCAATTTTGCCCCATACCCCTTATTCGCAAATTTTTGCAACACTTGCCAGTCAATCAAATAAAGAGTTATTACTTCATGTACCTATGCAAGCACTTAACGGTAAAGAACTAGGGCCTGGTGCGCTTACTTTAAATATGAATAAAGAGCAGCTTCAGCAAACTCTTGGAACAGCTCTCGCTAGTTTACCGCAAGTTAAAGGCGTTAATAACCACATGGGCTCAGCGCTTACGCAAAAAAGCCAAGCTATGAAGTGGACAATGGAAGTACTTAAAAAGCGTCATTTATATTTTTTAGATAGTCGCACAACCGATTTGAGTCAGGCACAAAATGCCGCTAACTTTTTGGGTGTTGCTAATATTAGTCGCCAAGTGTTTTTAGACAACATAACTACACCAGAACAACTGCAACTAAGGCTTGAAGAGTTAAAACAACTAGCCATTTCCCATAGCTTTGCCATTGCAATTGCTCACCCCTACCCTGAAACCATCGAGTTTTTACGCCATGCCTTACCAGAGCTAACTAAGCAAGGTTTTGAACTCGTACCTGTTTCGCAATTAGTTGAACGTAAGTACATTCAGTTAGCGCATGCTGAGGGAAAGGGAGTGAGTGCTAGGTAATATAAGCTTTAAATAATGCTATATCCGAATAATAAACTAATACCAATTCGCTTAATTAAGTGGTCTATTTTGAGGGCGGAAAAACGTGTTGATAGCTAGGCAAAAAATTCACTATTCAGTTGTTCTAAATGAGACTTTTTTAACGCAGGTAGCGACACGTTTAGCCCCGCAAAATGATTAAGTATTATTGCGGATTGGTATAACCATTCGATAATGCAGAGTATCGGTATTACTTGATTAGATATTTTATCGTTGGGTTTAGCTTCGCTCAAACCAACCTACTCAAAAGCAAAAAGCCCCGCATTTTCATGCAGGGCTTTTTAAATTTTGCTGCTTGAGCAATATTAGCTCATAGCGCTTTGTAACTTTTTCATCGCTGTTTTTTCAAGCTGACGAACACGCTCAGCAGATACACTGTACTTTTGTGCAAGCTCCTGAAGCGTCGCTTTATCATCAGACAACCAACGTGCGCTAACAATATCTTGTGAACGTTCATCTAGTGTTTTAAGTGCGCTAAATAAACGGGTATGCGCTTGCTCTTTCCACTGCTCTTGTTCAACGTCGTCAGCTAAGTCAGCTGCGCCATCTGTTAAATACTGTACTGGAGAGTATGTACTTGTTGGTGCATCGTCGTTATCGTCACCAGTTAGGTCAAAGCCCATGTCTTGGCCGCTCATGCGCGATTCCATTTCACGTACTTCTTTTTCACTCACACCTAGCTCGCTAGCAACAGTGCTAACCTCAGCTTGGTTGAACCAGCCTAAACGCTTTTTGTTTTTACGAAGATTAAAAAACAATTTACGTTGCGCTTTAGTGGTTGCAACTTTAACTATGCGCCAGTTTTTAAGAACAAACTCGTGAATTTCGGCTTTAATCCAATGCACTGCAAACGACACTAAACGTACACCCACTGTAGGGTCAAAACGTTTAACCGCTTTCATCAGGCCTATATTACCTTCTTGAATAAGGTCAGCTTGTGGTAAGCCGTATCCCGAGTAGCTTTTAGCAATATGTGCTACAAAGCGTAAATGCGACATAATGAGTTGCTTGGCAGCACTAAGATCGCCTTCTTCCTGAAGTCTTTTAGCAAGTTCTTGCTCTTGTTCAACTTTAAGCATAGGAATAGTGCTTACCGCTTGAAGGTAACCGTCCATGCTTGCGCTTTGTTGTCCGACTGTAAGTGCCATTGCGTATAAATCTTTACTCATTTTTCACCTCGGTGATAAACATTTGAAACTATCTTAGCACTCTTTCTCTAAGAGTGCTAACCCCAATTTAAAACTTTTTAAAAGTATAAATCAAGCAGTTTTTAGTATGTGTTTAGTCTACTACAAGCGACTGAATAAGTGATGAATTGAGGGATTGCAGCAGGTTAACCTAACCGCATCACCTTATTTACAACTCATTACTTTATGCGAGGATAGTACACAAATATGACAGTTTTAATAACGGGAGGTACAACCCAGTCCGATACGTTACGCATTTCAAGCTGGGTTGGTTCACTTATAGTTTGCAGGGTTTATTATACTTTATCGGGTTCTATTTCTTTAATATATCGATTTACAGAAAGGTACGAGCCTACAAATCCTAAGCTTGTTGCAAGTAACACTAAAAAGCCGAGTTCATTAAGCGATAATCCTATTAACGAAAAGCTTGTTTGATACACCCCCGCCACACTGCTCACAGCGCTTGAAAGCCACCACATCATCAGACCTACGCATATAAAGGCAAACAAACCACCTATTACACCATACCAAATACCGGTCCACAAAAATGGGGCATGTATAAAGGTGTTCGTTGCGCCTACTAGCTTCATTACTTGTATTTCTTCTTTTTTATCCATGATCGACAAACGAATGGTGTTACCAATAATAAGTGTCACTGAGGTAAGTAGTAATAATGCGATAGTTATTACACTTTCTTTGAGTAAATCTAGTAATGCATTTAAACGCTCTAACCAGGCTATATCGAGCTTACCAAAATCAACTTCACGTTCACTTTCTAATTTAGTTAGCAGTACTTTAGCGGCATTTGGGTGTCTGTGACGTTTTGTTGGAGTAACGAGTACCACATCCGGTAATGGATTTTTATCTAAATACTCCAAAGCTTGCCCAAAGCCAGATACATCTTTAAATTCAGTTAATGCCTGTTGTTTTGAAATAAACTCAACACTTTCCACTTCTGGGTAAAGTGCTAAACGCTTTACTAATGTTTGCGTTTCTTGCTCGTTCATACTTTCTTTTACGAACAACGATATTTCACTCGCCTCTTCAAAGCCACTACTCACTTGCTGTACGTTTTTAACGACTAAGTAAAGTGTTGCAGGTAACGTTAGGCTCAAACCAAGTACAGCGATAGTCATCATAGACGCAAGCGGCGTGCGCCACATTTCACCTAAGCTATGCACACCTTGGCGAAAAATATTAATAATAAAAAAGTAACCGCCAGCTAATACTGATTTTTTTTGCTTGTCGTTACTATTTTGGCGACCTTTAAAAAGTAAACTCATAGTGCCCCCTCAGCAAGCGGGTCTTGAAGCATACGGCCATCTTTTAAGGTTAAGCTACGATACTTCATACGTGCAACCAAACCCAAATCATGCGTTGCGATAAGAACAGTGGTACCGTGTTTATTAAAGTCTTCAAACAACTTTAGTATTTCCATTGAAAGCTCTGGGTCAAGATTACCTGTTGGTTCATCAGCTAGTAAAATTGGTGGGGAGTTTACAATAGCTCTGGCAATACCAACTCGTTGCTGTTCGCCTCCAGAGAGCATTGAAGGATGACATTTCACTTTGTCAATTAGGCCTACCTTGTCAAGCGCGCCATGGACCCGTTTAGCTATTTGCTTATGGTGAGTCCCCTCAATAATGAGAGGTAATGCCACGTTATCAAAAATAGTGTAGCGCTCTAATAACCTATGGTTTTGAAAAATAATACCTATATCACGACGAGCATAAGGAATTTGACGCGAGTTTACTTTGTTTAAATCAACACCGTTGATAAATACACTACCTGCTGAAGGACGTTCCATTAAGCTAATTAACTTAAGCAACGTACTTTTACCCGCACCACTGTGGCCAGTTAAAAAGGCAAGTTCACCCGGTTTAATATGAAAATTAACTTTTTCGAGGGCGCGGTGCCCTCCAGGATAGGTCTTACTTACTTGCTGAAAATTTATCATCTTTTTATTATGCCAACTCCATTAACACATTAATGAAATTAGTATTCCTCGCAATTAAAAAGGGAGCTAGCTCCCTTTTTTGGTAAATTAAACGTCGTCCTCATCTTGGCTAAATAACGCATCAATAAAATCATCGCTTTTAAAAGCGCGTAAATCATCAATACCTTCACCAACACCAATGTAACGAATTGGAATATTAAACTTATCTGCAACCGCAAAAATAACACCACCCTTTGCAGTTCCATCAAGTTTTGAAAGCGTAATACCAGTTAAACCAACACATTGATTAAACAGGTTTACTTGGCTAATTGCATTTTGCCCTGTGCCTGCATCGATAGTTAGCATCACTTCGTGCGGCGCATCAGGATCAATCTTTTTCATTACACGAGCTATTTTTTCAAGCTCTTGCATTAAGTTATCTTTATTTTGCAGGCGCCCTGCTGTATCAGCAATTAACACATCTATATTACGGGCTTTTGCAGCTTGGAATGCATCAAAGACAACCGACGCACTATCTGCACCTGTATGTTGGGCAATAACAGGAATGCTGTTACGTTCGCCCCAAACCTGAAGTTGCTCAACTGCAGCCGCTCTAAACGTATCACCAGCAGCCAGCATAACCGACTTACCTTCGTTTTGAAATTGCTTAGCCATTTTACCAATAGTCGTTGTTTTACCAACACCATTTACACCTACCATTAAAATAACAAACGGCTTTTTATCTTCGCTTATGACTAAAGGCTGTTCTGCCGTTTTAAGCATCGCAGCCATTTCTTGTTTCATTAACTCATAAAGCGCATCACCATCTTTTAACTGTTTACGGTTCGCTGCATCAGTTAAACGATCAATCAACTTCATGGTGGTATCAACGCCTAAATCGGCGGTGAGTAATTGAGTTTCAAGATCTTCAAATAATTCGTCGTCTATTTTTTTTCCACTAAAAATAGACGCAAAACCAGAACCTATATTAACGCGAGTCTTTAACAAGCCTTTTTTAAGACGAGAGAAAAACCCTTCTTTTTTTGGCTTTTCGGCTTTTTTAGCTTCTTCAATTGCAAGTTCTGCTGTGATACGTTCTTGTTCTAAACGCTCATTTTCTGCTTCTTCTGCAGTAATACGCTCTTGCTCTAAGCGTTCGTTTTCTGCTAGTTCAGCAGCAATACGCTCTTGCTCTAAACGTTCATTCTCTGCTTTTTCAGCAGCAATTCGTTCTTGTTCTAAACGTTCATTCTCTGCTTTTTCAGCCGCAATGCGTTCTTGCTCTAAGCGTTCATTCTCTGCTTTTTCAGCCGCAATGCGTTCTTGCTCTAAACGTTCATTCTCTGCTTTTTCAGCTGCAATACGTACTTGCTCTAAGCGCTCATTTTCTGCTTTTTCAGCCGCAATGCGTTCTTGCTCTAAAAGCATCTGCGCTTCTTGTTCTGCTAAGCGCTTCGCTTGCTCTTGCCTTTGAGCTTCAGCATCCGCTTGTTCTTTTGCTAATAACTCAGTATTCGCTTGCTCTATTGCAAGCTTTTCGGCTTTGATCGCCTCATCTTGTTTTTCAAGGCGTATTTGCTCTAGTCGCTCAGCCTCTACTTTTTCTGCCGCTAATCGTTCTTGCTCTAAGCGCATCTCTTTTTCTTGATCGGCTAAACGTTGCGCATGTTCTTGTCTTTGCGCATCGGCATCTGCTTGCTGTTTTGCAAGTAATTCAGCATTGGCCTGCTCAATGGCAATCTTTTCTGCGTTTTCAGCACGCTGGCGTTCTTGTTCTAAACACTCTGTTTCAGCCTCTGCTTTTAACCGTTCAGCTTCAGCTTGCTCTTGCGCTAGTTTTTCTTGCTCTAAACGTGTTGCTTCAATTTTTTCAGCAGCGATACGCTCTTGCTCTAAGCGCTCTGTTTCAGCCTCAGCTTTTAAACGATCAGCTTCAGCTTCTTGCTGCGCTAGTTTTTCTTGCTCTAGCTTCTGGGCCTCTTCTTGCGCTAATACTTGTTGTTTATCAGCTGCTGCTTTTTGCTCTGCTTCTTTTTTATCTGACTTGCCAAAACCGAGCCACGACATGAATTTACTTTTTTTTGTCATACTTGCTAATAACCACTTATAAAAATCTGATAAACTAAAATTTGAAATAGCTTGGCAATGCCCAGCAATAGTTGCTAATAAATACAACCATTCAAAACGTAAGTGTTTAATAGTAACACTTTTAATGCGGTTGAAAAATGAAGCTACACGTAATCGCCCATAATATTATCTGAGCTAGATACCATATACCATTTTTTAGTGAGCTAAATG
The DNA here is from genome assembly GCF_014164115.1 of Pseudoalteromonas sp. SG45-2. NCBI lineage: Bacteria > Pseudomonadati > Pseudomonadota > Gammaproteobacteria > Alteromonadales > Pseudoalteromonadaceae > Pseudoalteromonas > Pseudoalteromonas sp. SG45-2. The sequence continues at coordinate 133,189 of NZ_JACJEO010000008.1, read as the reverse complement.
AGAAAAAAAACAACGCAAAATAAAGCTGCTAACAAGCCCAGTGATGGCTTTATTAGAGTGATTAGTGGTCAATTTCGAGGCCGTAAACTCCCGGTTAAAAACGTAGAAGGCTTGAGACCTACTACCGATCGAATTAAAGAAACTGTATTTAATTGGCTAATGCAAGATACGCGTGACGCAAATGTACTTGATTGTTTTGCCGGTTCTGGTGGATTGGGATTTGAAGCGCTATCACGATATGCTAAAAGCGCTACATTTATCGAACTCGACTCATTAGCTGCTAAGCAATTAGAACAAAATATTAGCACTTTAAAGCTCGACAACGCATACGTTAAACATACTAATTCGCTCTCCTTTTTAGAGCAAAAAAACACAAACAAAGCCTTTAATCTTGTATTTGTTGACCCACCATTTCGTAAAGATTTAGCGCAAACAACCTGCAATTTATTAGAAAAAAACCAATGGTTAAGCAACGACGCATTAATTTATGTTGAAGTAGAGGCAGAGCTAGCCGCCTTAGAAATACCAACCAACTGGTTGTTAATTAAAGAAAAAAAGGCGGGGCAAGTACTTTGCCAACTGTACCAGCGCCAAGCAAATTAATACTGTTTAACGTAATGCGTTTCTGTTAATATTGTCCTTTACATGTGGTGTTGCTTCGGATTACAATACCGCACCATTTTTGAACCACTTGATCAATGTTTGATCAACTTGAGCAACGCTCATAATTTAGGTAGGTGAATTTTTAATGCCAGTAATTAAAGTAAGAGAGAACGAACCGTTTGACGTAGCACTTCGTCGCTTCAAGCGTTCATGTGAAAAAGCAGGAATCCTTTCAGAAGTTCGTCGTCGCGAGCACTATGAAAAACCAACAGCTGAGCGTAAGCGTAAAAAAGCTGCTGCAGTTAAACGTCACATGAAAAAACTTTCTCGTGATAACGCTCGTCGCGTTAAATTATACTAATATATTAGGTCTTGTATAAATGAGCCTTTTAATAACGCTAAAAGATGCGCAAAAAGATGCGATGAGAGCTAAAGACAAGCAACGTCTTAACCCTATTCGTATGGTACTTGCTGCAATCAAGCAACGTGAAATTGACGAGCAAATAACGCTAGACGACGCAGGTATTACCTCCGTTATAGTGAAGCTTGTTAAACAACGTCGTGACTCTTACACTCAGTACAAAGATGCTGGGCGTGATGATTTAGCTGATATTGAAGCCAATGAAATAGTAGCGCTTGAAACTTTTTTACCTCAACAATTGAGTGAAGAAGAAATAATTGCTCTCATTGACGCGGCTATTGCTGATACTAATGCAGCAGGTATGCAAGACATGGGTAAAGTAATGGGTATAATCAAAAGCAAAGCTGAAGGTCGAGCCGATATGGGTAAGATTTCTGGTTTAATTAAGCAACGATTAACTGCCTAATACTCCCACATACATTAAAGTATGATTGAAGTAAACCGAGCCTAGCGCTCGGTTTCTTTGTTTTTAACTTTAATAAAAAGTACACCGATTAGGTTACTTTAAAATGAAATTTTTTATAGCTTCCCTATTTATTTCGCTGTCATTTTGGTAAGTTAAAGCACACTATATTTTGCATCAAGCAAGTATAAAAAAGTAAATTTCATATTCGTTCTTCTTCTTATTATTTCAGGACTGTATTTTACTAATGGCCGGAAAGATCCCACGTAACTTTATAGACGATTTACTTGCCAGAACCGATATTGTCGACCTGATAGACTCAAAAGTAGGTCTAAAAAAAGCAGGTAAGGATTATCAAGCTTGCTGCCCATTTCATAACGAAAAATCTCCCTCATTTACTGTATCGCAAGACAAACAGTTTTATCACTGCTTTGGGTGTGGCGCTAATGGTAATGCAATTTCGTTTGTAATGGAGTACGAAAAGCTAGAGTTTGTAGATGCTATTGAAGAAATAGCCAGCATGCTTAACTTAGAAGTACCTCGAGAACAAGGCGCAAATTCAGCACCAGAGCGTACGGCTGCGCAAAAGCGCTCCGATTACGACTTAATGCTTCATACTGCTCGCTTTTATCAGCACCAATTAAAACACCATAGTAATTCTGCTGCTGTTATTGAGTATGTTAAAGGCCGTGGTTTGAGCGGTGAAACTGTTAAAAAATTTATGATTGGCTACGCTCCCAGTGAATGGGATGGGCTATGCCTACAGCTTGGTCGTAATAAAGAACAAAAAGAGCAATTGGTTGAGCTAAAGCTAGCTTCAGAAAAAACACCAGGCAGACAATTTGATTTTTTTCGCGATCGCCTAATGTTCCCTATTCGCGATAAACGCGGACGCGTTATTGCATTTGGTGGGCGTGTAATGCAAGCCGACCAAGGGCCAAAATATCTAAACTCGCCAGAAACCCGAATTTTCCATAAAGGCTTTGAGCTTTATGGGCTTTACGAAGCAAAGCAAGCCCATAAAAAACTTGATCATGTAATGATTGTTGAAGGTTATATGGATGTTGTTGCCTTAGCTGAACAAGGGATTGAATATGCAGTTGCATCACTGGGGACAGCAACAACAAGCGAGCACATGCACACTTTATTTAGAACTACTGATAAAGTAATCTGTTGTTACGATGGCGACAGGGCTGGCCGTGACGCTGCTTGGCGGGCACTTGAAAATGCACTCCCTTATTTAAACGATGGTAAAGCACTACAATTTGCATTTTTACCAGATGGCGAAGACCCTGACTCGCTTGTACAAAAAGAAGGTAAGGAGCAATTCGAATTGCGCCTAAGCCAAGCAGATGACTTTACCAAAGTATTGTTTAATAAATTAAGCCAAGAGGTTGATTTAACACTCGATTCAGGAAAAGCTAAACTTCTTAGTGCAGCACTTCCACTAATTGAAAAAATTCCAAGTGAGTTTTATCAAGAAAACATTCTTGAACAATTAGGACGCTTAATTGGCAGAACGCGTGAGCAGTTGAATAGCCGTTTAAAAACGCCTAAACAACAACACTCTATTGAACGTAAATTTAAAATAACACCTATGCGCCAAGCTATCGGTATATTGATCCAGCACCCTAATTTAGCTAAAAGTGTGCCGTATTTACCTGAGCTTGCACAAATGAACATTGCTGGCATAGGGCTGTTATTACGATTACAAGAACAAGCTTTAGAAAAAGAAAATGTGACCACTGCGCAACTGCTCGAGTTTTTTCGAGGAACTGAAGATTACGAGCCATTAATCAAGCTTGCAACGTGGCAACATGAGATAAATGAAGAACGTTTAGAGACGGTTTTTAAAAATACTTTCAAGTTTATTGAAGATCAGTGTTTAAATTATCGACTCGAGACCCTATTAATAAAGGACAAGACACAAGGCCTTAGTAGCGATGAAAGGCTTGAATGTCATTTGTTAATGACAGCGTTAAAAGCGACTAACAGTTAGGGTCTGTTTATCTTTCGAGGTTAAGTTTACAGCAGTGTGTTTGGTATTTAGACAAGACAGAGCTTATGTAGTGTGGTTATTCCACATAAATAGGCGATAACGCAGCATAAATACCAAACACGCGCTGCCCTTTGGGTTCGACCCAAGGGAGGTTTACTCTTTGTTGCTCGGTTTTTACTTAGCCCACTAGGTTACAAACCTCGCGCCGCGATTAAACCACCCTTGGATAGAACAAACTTTAATCCTGAAAGACCAACAGACCCTAGTCAAAATTGATTTAAACTGTTATACTGTGCTATTCACTGCGTCACATTATTCTAGTTAGCTTTAATGCAAACTACATGATGGCGCCTGTTGTATCAACTTATCAGAGTGGAAGAAACAATCTCTATGGATCCAACTCCTCAGTCACAATTAAAACTTCTGATTCAGAAAGGTAAAGAGCAAGGCTACTTAACTTTTGCAGAAGTAAATGATCACCTTCCACAAGACATTATAGACTCAGATCAAGTAGAAGATATCATAAGCATGATTAATGACATGGGTATCAAGGTTAGCGAAAACGCGCCTGATGCTGATGAATTAATGATGCAAGAAACAACGACAGACGAAGACGCAGCTGAAGCTGCCGCTGCAGCCCTTGCGACTGTAGAAAAAGAAATCGGCCGTACAACGGATCCTGTTCGCATGTACATGCGCGAAATGGGTACTGTTGAACTTCTTACACGTGAAGGCGAAATTGTAATCGCTAAACGTATTGAAGAAGGCATTAATCAAGTACAGATTTCTGTTGCAGAGTACCCTGAAGCAATCACTTACCTACTAGAGCAGTGGGATAAGTTTGAAGCTGAAGAAATGCGTTTAAGCGATATTATCGTTGGCTTTATCGATCCTAATGAAGATACAGCGCCAATTTCAGCAACTAACATCGGTTCAGAATTAAGTGCTAAGCAACTTGAGGACGACGATAAAGATGACAAAGATGATGCTGATAGCGATGATGAAGATGAAGAAGAGATAGACACAGGGCCAGATCCTGAAGAAGCTCGTATTCATTTTGAAAATTTACGTGATTTATATAATAAAGCACGTGATACGTTTGAAGCTAAAGGTCGTTCGCATCCTGAATCACAAGCAGCCATTTTTGAAATTGGTGAGCTTTTCAGAACATTTAAATTAATACCTAAACAGTTTGACCGCATGGTAAATAACATGCGTGAAATGATGGATCGTGTTCGTGTTCAAGAACGCCTAATCATGAAGCAAGCTGTTCAAATTGCTAAATTACCAAAGAAAACATTCGTTAAGCATTTTGCTAATAACGAAACTGACGCTTCTTGGGTTGATTTAGAAATTTCAGGTAACGAAAAGTATTCAGCTAAACTTGAAGAAGTTAAGCCAGAAATCATTCGTAGCATTAATAAATTATCTGTTATTGAACAAACAACAGGTTTAAGTATTGAGCGTATTAAAGACATCAACCGTCGAATGAGCATAGGTGAAGCGAAAGCACGCCGTGCGAAAAAAGAAATGGTTGAAGCTAACTTACGTCTTGTAATCTCAATTGCTAAAAAATACACAAACCGTGGCTTACAATTCTTAGATTTGATCCAAGAAGGTAACATTGGTCTGATGAAAGCGGTTGATAAGTTTGAATATCGCCGTGGTTATAAGTTCTCTACTTATGCTACGTGGTGGATACGTCAAGCAATCACACGCTCTATTGCTGACCAAGCAAGAACAATCCGTATCCCTGTGCATATGATTGAAACGATTAATAAACTTAACCGTATCTCTCGTCAAATGTTACAAGAAATGGGTCGTGAGCCAAATCCAGAAGAATTAGCAGAACGCATGATGATGCCTGAGGATAAAATCCGTAAGGTACTTAAGATTGCTAAAGAGCCAATTTCAATGGAAACACCAATCGGTGATGATGAAGATTCTCACTTAGGTGACTTTATCGAAGATACAACTATTGATTCGCCAATCGATTCGGCAACAATGGAATCTCTTCGTGGCGCAACTAACGATGTACTTGCAGGCTTAACAGCTCGTGAAGCTAAAGTACTACGTATGCGTTTTGGTATTGATATGAATACCGACCACACCTTAGAAGAAGTAGGTAAACAGTTTGACGTAACACGTGAGCGTATTCGTCAAATAGAAGCGAAAGCGCTGCGTAAATTACGCCACCCTTCTCGCTCAGATTTACTGAAAAGCTTTTTAGACGCTAAATAATTTTAGCGCTACTATATAAACTAAAAAGGCCGCTATAGCGGCCTTTTTTCTATTTGAAGGAAATAACCATGGCTTGGATCCAAATTCGTATTAATGCCAATGCTGCAACAGCTGATGCCGTAAGCGATCTATTAATGGAAGCGGGTAGCGCTTCAGTAACCTTTATTGACGCAAAAGACACCCCTATCTACGAGCCTAAAATTGGCACCGTTGTGTTCTGGGCTGATACCACAGTTATTGGCCTGTTCGAAGCTAATCATGATATGAACGCAGTCGTTGCGTTATTGAAGCGCCATGATGAGCTAAAAGACAATTTAGTATACAAAATCGAGCAACTTGAAGATAAAGACTGGGAACGTGAATGGATGGATAACTTCCACCCTATTCAATTTGGCGAAAAACTATGGATTTGCCCAAGCTGGCGCGACATTCCTGACCCTGATGCTGTAAATGTATTGCTAGACCCTGGCCTTGCTTTTGGCACGGGTACGCATGCAACAACGGCCTTGTGCCTTAAATGGTTAGAAAGCCAAGATCTGACGGGTAAAACGGTTGTTGATTTTGGTTGTGGCTCAGGCATTTTAGGTATTGCAGCTATAAAACTAGGTGCAGAGCGTATGATTGGGATAGATATTGACCCTCAAGCGCTTGAAGCTAGCCTTGATAACGCGAACCGAAATGGTGTTGCAGACAAACTCGAAGTATACCTTCCAGAAAACCAACCTGAGTTTAGTGCAGATATAGTAGTGGCCAATATTTTAGCCCAGCCACTTCGCGAATTACATAGTGTGATTTTAGGGTTATTAAAGCCAGGTGGTAAAATTGCCATGTCAGGTATTTTAGAAGAACAAGCGAAATCGGTTGCTGACATTTATGCACCGTTTATTGAACTAGATGACATTGCCGTTGAAGGTGATTGGACTCGAGTAAGTGGCACTAAAAAAGCGTAATAAATCGAACAATCAAATCTAGAGTATTAACTCAAAACATGCATGTAAAGCCTGTATTTAACAGGCTTTACTATTTTTTTACATATCAAAAAATTTTCTAGTTATCTTGTAAAAAATAAAATCTGTATGAATTTCAAACAAATCAACCTACTTGTCATGTGGTTATCAAATGTCAATACGAAAAGGGCAAAAAAAAGTTACTTTTGTTCAATTTATAGCCTTTGATTTTTGTGAAAAAAACCGTAAACTTAGCGCCCCTTGAAAAGAGGCCTATTGAATATAGTGCGTATCGGTAAATACCAACTTGAGAATAATGTAATTGTCGCGCCAATGGCAGGCATTACAGACAGACCATTTAGACAACTTTGTCGACGCTTAGGTGCGGGCTTAGCTGTGTCTGAAATGCTATCGTCAAATCCTAAGGTTTGGAAAACAGAAAAGTCGATGAACCGTATGGATCACAGCGGTGAGTCGGGTATACGCGCGGTGCAAATTGCAGGAGCAGATCCTGAGCTTATGGCGCAGGCAGCACAATTCAATGTTGCTAATGGTGCACAGATCATAGATATCAATATGGGGTGCCCAGCAAAAAAAGTGAACAAGAAACTCGCAGGCTCTGCCTTATTACAGTTTCCTGAACTTGTGGAAGAGATTATTGATGCAGTTGTTAATGCTGTTGATATACCTGTGACACTTAAAATCCGTACAGGATGGGATCCGGATAACCGTAATGGTGTAGAGATTGCGAGAATAGCTGAACGTTATGGCATTGCATCACTTGCTGTACATGGGCGTACGCGCGCATGTATGTACAAAGGTGATGCTGAGTACGCCACGATTAGGGATATAAAACGTTCAGTGTCGATTCCTGTTGTTGCCAATGGTGATATTACATCACCAGAAAAAGCAAAACAGGTTTTAGACTATACGGGTGCAGATGCCATTATGATTGGCCGAGCCGCCCAAGGTCGCCCTTGGATATTTAGGGAGATAGACCACTATTTGCGAACTGGGGAACATTTACAGCCACCTGCTATTGCAGAGGTGCGCAGTATATTAATGGAGCATTTAACAAACCTCCATATGTTTTACGGTGAGCCAATGGGAGCGCGAATTGCTCGCAAACATGTATCTTGGTATTTGCAAACCCATGACAGTGATGGTCAGTTTAGGCGAGTATTTAATGCGCTCGACAACCCACAGGCACAGGTCGTCGCATTAGAGCAATACTTTAAAACACTAGCAGCTAACTAAGAAAGAAAGAGACTTAATAATGTTCGAACAAAACGTGACTTCTCCATTTATCACTAACCCTCATGTTCAGTCACACGAGAAACCGCAGCCATTGCGTGATGCAGTAAAAAAAGCTGTTCACCACTATTTAAAGCAGCTTAACGGTCAAGATGTGCAAGACGTTTACGACCTTGTTCTTTCAGAGCTAGAAGCGCCATTACTTGAAGAAGTAATGACATATACACGTGGTAACCAAACTCGTGCAGCAATTTTACTAGGTATCAACCGTGGTACTTTACGTAAAAAGCTTAAAAAATACGGCATGAACTAATACCAATTATATTGAAAGCGTAAGTATTCTAACGAGCTAAACAAGCCCATAACGTCGCTAAAAGTTTTTTATGTAGAATAACTACACTGCAAAATTTTTGCCTTGTTATAGACTTGTTTTTCTATCGTTATTACTACTTACTAATCCAATACAACTGGTATTATGCAAAAAAAGCACCTTAGGGTGCTTTTTTTATGCCTACAGTTTATTAACTAAATTGCAAAATGCTCACGCTTATTGAGCCTTTATAAGTCGTTTTTTGAGTAGTAATCAGTTAAAATGCCCGCTTCTAAGCTAGCTCATTAACTGAGGAAATCAAACTACAATGGATACTCATCGTCCCATTCGTCGCGCACTATTAAGTGTGTCTGATAAAACCGGTATTGTTGAATTTGCCCGCGCACTTGAAGCGCAAGGCGTTGATATTTTATCAACTGGCGGCACATGTAAACTACTTGCTGATAACGCCATAAAAGTGACTGAAGTATCAGATCACACAGGCCACCCTGAAATCATGGATGGTCGCGTAAAAACTCTTCACCCAAAAATTCACGGCGGCATATTAGCCCGTCGCGGACAAGATGAAAGCGTAATGGCAGATAACAACATTTCTGCTATCGACATAGTTGTAGTTAACTTATACCCCTTTGCGAATACAGTCGCTCAAGAAAACTGCAGCCTTGAAGATGCCATTGAAAATATTGATATTGGCGGCCCTACAATGGTTCGTGCAGCCGCTAAAAACCACAAAGATGTAACAATCGTGGTAAACGCGAGCGACTACGACCGTGTTATTAGCGAAATGCAAAACAACAATGGTTCAACAACGTACAAAACACGTTTTGATTTAGCGATTGCCGCCTACGAGCACACTGCACAATACGATGGCATGATTGCTAACTATTTCGGTAAAATGGTGCCTGATTACACCGAGGAAGCTGCTGTAGAGACTAAATTCCCACGTACTATCAATATGCAGTTCACTAAAAAGCAAGATATGCGTTACGGTGAAAACTCACATCAAGATGCTGCTTTTTATGTTGAAAATAACATTGCTGAAGCATCAGTTGCAACAGCAACTCAATTGCAAGGTAAGGCCCTTTCGTTTAACAACATTGCAGATACCGATGCAGCACTTGAATGTGTTAAAGAATTTGACGTACCTGCGTGCGTAATTGTAAAACATGCTAATCCGTGTGGTGTTTCAATTGGCGACAATATTCTACAAGCATACGAGCGCGCTTTTAAAACAGACCCTACATCAGCATTTGGTGGCATTATTGCCTTTAACCGAGAGCTAGATGCAGCTACTGCACAAGCAATTGTTGACCGTCAGTTTGTTGAAGTAATTATTGCACCTAGTATTTCGAGCGACGCTGCAAAAATTGTTGAAGCTAAAAAGAACGTGCGCCTATTAGAATGTGGACAGTGGACAGGTAAAGCAGCTGGCCAAGATATTAAACGCGTTAACGGCGGTATTTTAGTTCAAGACCGCGACTTAGGCATGGTAACGCAAGGCGACTTAAAAGTTGTTTCTAAGCGCCAGCCTTCTGAGCAAGAACTTAAAGATTTACTGTTTTGCTGGAAAGTAGCTAAATTTGTTAAATCAAACGCAATTGTTTATGCCCGTGACGGTATGACCATTGGTGTAGGCGCAGGCCAAATGAGCCGCGTATACTCAGCTAAAATTGCAGGTATAAAAGCCGCCGACGAAAACCTTGAAGTTAAAGGTTCAGTTATGGCGTCTGACGCATTCTTCCCATTCCGTGATGGCATTGACGCAGCCGCAGCCGCTGGCATTACTGCGGTAATTCAGCCTGGTGGCTCAATGCGTGATGAAGAAGTGATTGCAGCTGCTGATGAAGCTGGCATGGCAATGGTACTAACTGGTATGCGCCATTTCCGCCACTAATCACACAAAGGGTTAAACGTTGGTTTAACCCTTTTTGTTTGCTATAAATTCACGTATTCTGATTATTCAATAACCTATTTAAAATTATAATGTGAAGGAACAAACAATGAAATTTGCGCTAAAATCGCTACTTGTAGCCACACTAACAATGACATCGACTATGGCGCTTAGCCATAACCACGAATCAAGCCTTGAACATGCACTTCAATCAAGCGAACGCAGTGCTAAAAACAGCGCTCGTGATGAATATCGTCACCCAGCTCAAACACTTGCATTTTTTGGCTTTAAACCAACCATGACAGTTGTTGAAATTGCACCCGGTGGTGGTTGGTATAGTGAAATTTTAGCGCCAGCATTAAAAGAGCAAGGCACTTATTATGCCGCGCACTTTCCTGCTGATTCATCAGTTGGCTACTACCAACGCTCTCTTGCAGGCTTTAAACAAAAAGTAGCTGAAGATGAGCGCTTTAGTAGCGTTAAAATTACTGAATTTACACCTGTAACACATTTAGATATTGCACCAGCTGGCAGTGCCGATATGGTTTTAACATTTCGTAATGTACATAACTGGTATATGGGCAAAGATAAAAGCGGTGCATTAAGTGCATTCCAAGCTTTTTATAAAGCCCTTAAACCAGGTGGTACATTAGGTTTAGTTGAACACCGTTTAGCTGAAGAGCGTGCTGATGAAGATCAAAAAACATCAGGTTATATGAAGCAGAGCTACGTAGTAGACCTTGCTGAACAAGCTGGGTTTGAATTAGTAGCAAGCAGTGAAATAAATGCAAATCCAAAAGATACAGCCGATCACCCTAAAGGTGTATGGACGCTGCCACCAAGCTTAAGACTCGGCGAACAAGATGCTGACAAATATAAAGCCATTGGTGAAAGCGACCGCATGACGCTGAAATTTAAGAAACCGCTTTAAATAGGAATTTTCGCCATGAATGTTTTAGTCATTGGCAGCGGCGGCCGCGAACACGCACTTGCGTTTAAAGCCGCTCAAAACACCAAAGTAAATACTGTATTTGTAGCCCCAGGTAATGCAGGTACTGCACTTGAACCAAAACTTGAAAACGTAGCAATAAACGTTGACGACTTAGATGGTTTACTTAGTTTTGCACAGCAAAATAAGGTAGAGCTTACTATTGTAGGTCCAGAAATACCGTTAGTACTGGGTGTTGTTGATAAGTTTCGTGAACATAACATGGCTATTTTTGGACCAACGGCGGGCGCAGCTCAGCTTGAAGGTTCGAAATCGTTTACTAAAGACTTTTTAGCACGTCATAAAATCCCAACGGGCGACTACCAAACGTTTGAACAAATTGAGCCTGCCCTTGCTTATTTAAAAGAGAAAGGCGCGCCAATTGTTGTAAAAGCAGATGGTTTGGCTGCGGGTAAAGGCGTAATTGTAGCCATGACGGAGGCCGATGCCGAAGAAGCTATTCGCGATATGCTTGCGGGTAATGCTTTTGGCGATGCGGGAAGTCGTGTTGTTATTGAAGAGTTTTTAGACGGTGAAGAAGCGTCTTTCATTGTAATGGTTGATGGTAAAAACGTATTACCATTTGCAACAAGCCAAGATCATAAACGCGCTTACAATGGCGATGCGGGTCCTAACACGGGTGGCATGGGTGCATACTCACCTGCGCCAGTTGTTACTGATGAAATCCACCAGCGTATTATGAACGAAGTGATCTACCCTACGGTAGAAGGCATGGCAAGCGAAGGCCATCCGTACACCGGCTTTTTATATGCAGGTTTAATGATTGACGAAACAGGTACCCCTAAAGTAATTGAGTATAACTGTCGCTTTGGCGACCCTGAAACTCAACCAATGATGCTACGTTTGCAATCAGATTTGGTTGAATTGATTGAAGCTGCTAACCGTGTAGAACTTGATAAAACAACAATTGAGTTTGACCCACGCGCAGCCGTTGGTGTTGTACTTGCCGCTAAAGGCTACCCTGGTGATTACCCTAAAGGTGACGCTATTTCGGGGCTAAAAGTGGATTACCCTGCAGGTGAAAAAGTGTTCCATGCGGGTACTAAACAAAGTGGCAATGAGGTTGTAACCGCAGGCGGTCGCGTATTATGCGCAACAGCACTTGGTAACACTGTTACGCAAGCGCAGCAACGCGCCTATGAGCTTGTTAAACAAATTAGCTGGGATGGTATGGAATATCGTACAGATATAGCTCACCGTGCTATTGCACGCGAGCAATAGCCTATAATACCTATTCATTGGTATAACCAATTAATTTAACTAAAAAAGCGCAGTTTCCCTGCGCTTTTTTAGTGCTACACTAATTAAAAGGTTTTTTAAAAGTAAATTAACGTTGGAACTAAGAACTTTACGTTACCATGCAATTGCTGTTGCCATACTGATTTTTATATTTTTTATAATCAGTACATTGGCATCAAACTTAGTCGTGCCTACACGATATACAATTGATAAAACGGCTCCAATGTACCTCGATTACGCCTACTATATTGACGAAACCAAAACTAAAACATTCGATACCATCATTAACCAACCTGAATTACTTACTCATCAACCATTTTCAGATGTTCCATGGAGCTTTAGCCAACAAAATTATTGGTTGTTTCTTGATTTAGAAAATAAAAGCCTTAACAAGCAAAATGTTGTAGCACATTTTGACAACCCTATGGTCGATCACCTTACGGTTTATCGCCTCGATAAAAATAACAAACTAGTTGAAACATACAAACTCGGCGATAAAGAAGAAGCCCTCTCTTTATTTGAATACAGCGTGCCGCATATTCGCTTTTTAGTAGAAAGAAAATCATCACAACGCCTAGTAATAAAAATAGACACAATCGGCATAAGTAAAACACCTGTAAACTTGTATCGTGATAAAGAGTTTATTGACTTAGTGCGCTCTCAAACTGGGATCTGGGGTATTTTTGTAGGCGTGCTATTGATGGCTGCACTTTATAACTTGGTGCTTTATTTTGGTATAAAAGACCGTGTTTATTTAATTTATATTGGCTACATCGTCAGCGCTATTACACTAATGGGTGCAGTATTGGGCTTTGGTTTTTATTTATGGCCTAAGCAATGGCAGCTCTTTATTCACGAACAAATTGTGTTTAGTAATTATGGGGTCGCCTTTTTCACCCTTGCTTTTTGCACCATGTTTTTGCGCTATCATAAAGATAAATGTTGGCGTTACAAAATGAGCATAGCTCTACTTTGGCTTATGTTTACTCTTGCTGTATGTAGCTTGTTTATTCCTGAAAATATAGCGGCTCCTATATTTTTTGGTGTAATGGTACTGCTTTATATTACCTGTATTATTTTAATATATAACAAGTTACGCAGTGGTTTTAGGTGGGCTAAATTTTATGTTTTATCATGGATACCGCTAATTTTTGGTGCGGCAATTCAACCTATGGAACTCACTGGTGTTTTACCGTATACCTTTGCAACCCGCCATGCCTTTTTAGTCGCTATTTTGTGTGAAGTTATTTTAATGGCGATGGCATTAGCAGACAGGGTAAGGTATCAGCGAGAACGTGCGCTTTATCATGCCACGCATACACAACAAACACGATTACTTAATAGCTCCAAGCTAAAACAAGCATTTATGGCACTACAAAGCCAAAACCGCTCAACAACGTTGTGTTTAATAAAAATACGTCACTTTAATTCACTCAATACGATTATTACCTCTTCTCAGGGCTACACACTTATAAAGCATATAGCCAAAGAGCTTGAATTAGAACTCAGCCATGAACGTGAATTTACAAACCTCGAAACAGATTTAAACACCAGTCCTCGCTTAGCCGATTTAAGCAGTGGTGTATTTGCCTGTATTTCTACAAAAACGCAAAACCAAGAAATGCTAGAAGCACTACTGACTAAAATAATTAGTAGCCTACCAAAACAATATGAAATTAAAGGGCTAAACCTGCAGCTTAGTTACAGTATAGGTATTAGTAGTGCAGGCAAGACTAACGACTTTGAATATTGGTTAAAGCGTGGTTATTTAGCGCTTAAAAAAGCAAAAGGTAGCGTTAATCAAGTTGGGTCATCGTCAAACGGTAATAATCTGATGATGGACGTTGCTCTAGCCGCTAAGCTGCAACAAGCAATCAAAACAAATCAACTGGCGCTTTATTACCAACCTCAAATAAACTTATTAAGTAACCACGTAAGTGGTGCTGAAGCTTTATTACGTTGGCCCGACCCAACTTACAGCAACTTATCAATTGAAGAGCTAATAATACTTGCTGAACACACAGGTATTATTAACGAGCTAACACTGTGGGTAATAGAGCAAGCCTGTAAAGACATAGTTGAGCTTACAAAAAATGGCTATAACGAGCACACAATTAGCGTAAATTTAAGTGCTAAAAACTTAACCATAAATAACTTAGCCGAAAAAGTAGAAAATATTTTAATTAAATACCAAGTGCCGGCACACTTACTTAAATTTGAACTAACCGAATCGGCCTTCGTAGATAGTCAAGATGCACTTATAAAGTTAGTTGATGAGTTAACCGCATTAGGTATAAAAGTGGTACTGGATGACTTTGGGACAGGCTACGCGTCACTTAGCTACTTAGTTAATTATCACTTTAGTGAGCTTAAAATAGATAAGTCATTTGTTTTTGATTTGCCTAACAACCCAACTCACCAAGTTATAGTACAAACAGCCATTGATATGGCGCATAACCTCAATTTATCAATAACAATTGAGGGGGTAGAAACCCAAGAAATCCATCACTTGCTCAAAGATATGAACGCTGATTCCGCCCAAGGTTATTTATACGCAAAAGCACTGCCTTACACCGACTATTTACACTTCTTAAAAAGCCAATATAGCTTAAAAATGTTAGACTCCTCTTTTTAACATCTTTAGGGGCCAAGTAAAGATGCAAGGCACACTGCGTAAACTAAAATCGAGCTTAACCGAACCAGTACAATATCACTTACCTGTAGGTGAACACTTAGTAGACTTAAATGCATTTATAGGTAAGGAGCTTACGCTTACCTTTAGTGGCACTATTTTATGTTCTAACTGCGGTAAAAAAACCAAAAAAAGCTATTCTCAAGGTCACTGTTTTGTATGTATGCGCAAGCTTGCTAGTTGCGATATGTGCATAATGAAACCAGAAACCTGCCACTACGATCAAGGCACTTGCCGAGAGCCGCAGTGGGGCGAAGAAAACTGCATGATCCCACACTATGTGTATCTCGCTAACACCTCAGGTTTAAAGGTAGGTATTACCCGCCACACACAAATACCGACTCGCTGGGTTGATCAAGGCGCCACTCAGGCATTACCTATTTTTAAAGTGCAAACTCGCCTGCAATCTGGTTTAGTAGAAGTTGCATTGGCTGAATTTATTGCCGACAAAACTAATTGGCGCAATATGCTAAAAGGTCAAAACGACGCAATTGACTTAAAAGCAGCGGCAGCCGAGCTGATCCCACAAATTAGTGAAAAGCTAAACGAGCTCAGTGAATTATTTGGCGCAACAGCAATAGAGCAACTTGATGAAGATGTGGTTGATTTAAACTTTCCAGTAACCGAATACCCAACAAAAATCAGCTCATTTAACTTTGATAAAGACCCTGTTGTAAGTGGTGTTTTACAAGGTATTAAAGGTCAGTACTTAATCTTTGAAAAAGGCGTTATTAATATACGTAAATTTACGTCTTATGAAGTAACCGTAGGCTAACGGGCCATGTTAAACAGCTACCCACAATTATTGGTTATTTATAATGAGCTTGAGATAGCCCATAACCAACAAGAGCAACAAGAGTGCTTGCACAGCGTTACGCAAAGTGAGCTAAGCGATGTGCGAGTACTTAACAAGCAAGGTGACTACCTTAATTTACAAGGCACTGTTTGCCCTAAATTGAATGGCGAGCAACTAGCACAGCTTGTTACAGCTTACTTATTAAATGAAGGACAATGCTGCCTTGGTAAAATCAAAACCCTAAGTACTGCGCAGGCGTTTGATTTACTAGGGCTATAAACACTCTCTTTATTTAAACCTCAGTAAGCACTTTTATATGCGCTACAGCACTGCGACCTAAAGCTGATAGCGCATAGCCACCTTCTAAATACGAAATAACCCCTTTACAACCGCCCTCTTTAGCAACGCCACATAGTTGCTCGGTAAGCCAAGTATAGTCATCTTCAACAAATTTTAAGCTTGCCATATCATCTTCTAGGTGAGCATCGAACCCTGCGCTTATAAAAAGTAATTCAGGTTTAAACGCTTTTAATTTTGGTAGCCATTGCTGAGCAAACACCTCTTTTAAATCGTCGCCATTACTGGCAATTGGCAGAGGTGAATTAACTATATGGCTATTATTTTTAACCGCTGTATTTGGATAAAACGGATACTGAAATAACGAACAAAGCAGTACATTTTCGTCATCAATAAAAATATCTTGCGTGCCATTACCGTGGTGTACATCAAAATCCGCAATAGCAATGCGCTTAACCCCTTTGCTTTGTGCGTACTTAACAGCAATAGCTAAGTTATTAAACACACAAAACCCAGATGATGAGTTTTTATTAGCGTGATGCCCTGGCGGGCGTACTGAGCAAAAAGCAGCATCGAGTTTATCGGCAAGTATTTCATCAACCGCTAACAATCCTGCACCTACTGCCCGCTCAATCGCTTTAAACGAATCGGGGCACAGCCACGTATCGCCATCTAAATTAGCGAGCCCTTCTGTTGGTAGCGTATTTTCTACGTGTTTAAGTAAAGCTTCATCGTGAGCAAGTAGATAATGTTCACGCTCGGCCTTGGGTGCTTGTAGGTGTGTTAAGCCAACATCTACGCCGCTGGCAAGTAATCTATCGGTTATGGCATCTAGACGCTCTGGGCACTCGGGGTGGTCGCCTATCATTTTATGCTTACGGCAATGAGGATGAGAAATAACAGCGGTACGCATAAAAAGTCCCTTACAAGGTGTAAAAACTTAATATAGCAAAGCCACCGATGGGTGGCTTTGCGACTTTGGTTTATATCAATACTTTAAATATCAATATTAGCTATTTTGCTTTTAAATGTAGGTTTCTAAAGTCAAAGCTAAAGTCGGTCACTTGTGTTGATACCGCGCGCATTTTGGCACTGTTTACACGGTTTTGTGAGCTCATTTCAAAACGAATAAACGCATCTGCTTCTAGTAATTTTTCATCCCACTTAACAATAAATGTATTGCCAGTGTAATGCTCAAGAGTGCCTTTCAAGCGTTTAGTGTGGGTAAAATCAATGCGTAATTTACCATCTAACTGCTCAATAATTACATCGCCGTACCAGTCATCGTGCAATGTTCCGGTGTAATTAATATTTGGTAATTGTGGTTGGTAGTCAGCGGGGGCTTCTGGTTTTGCATTAGCATACGCTTGTTGCTTGCCTTCAAAATGACTTTTAGCTAAATCTTCTACCCAGTCTTTATCTTCAAGTTCAAGTGCATCTTCAAGCACTTCATGGGTTACTGCCGAAAGTGCACCAAAAGCTTGTTGATTAGATAAAATAACAATACCAAGTTTTTTCTCAGGCAATAAAGTAACTTGCGATACCATTCCTAAAATACCACCGCCATGACCTAGCTTTTTAAAGCCGTGGTAGTCTTCAATACTCCAGCCTAACCCATAACCCCTAAACTGCTGATGATACGATTCAAACGCACTTTTAGACGCCATAGATGTAATATGTGGGTGCCACATTTGCGCTTGTTGCTTTTCACTAAATAGCTGCTCGCCACTTGGCATTTTACCGCCTGCTAATTGCGTACGTAGCCATTGACTCATATCGCTTACACTTGAAGCAATGGCGCCTGCGCCTCTAAAGTCCTCAAGGTAGTTCACAAAAAATGGATGAAGCGTGCCATCCATAGGGATATGACCTGTCGCCCAGTTTTTATTACTTTTAGGAATACGTGAAAAGCCCGCGCGTGAGTTATCCATGTGCAGCGGCTGTAATATATTTTTTTCGATGTAATCGTTCCAGCTCATACCCGACACACGTGCAACCACTTCACCAGCGGTAACAAACATCAAGTTGTTATAAGCGTACTTACTACGAAAACTGCTCGCTGGTTTTAAATACTGTAATCCCGCTAAAATTTCATCAACTGATTTATCGGTACTTGGCCAAATCATTAAATCTCCTTGCCCAAGCCCAAGCCCACTGCGATGACTTAATAAGTCACGAATACGCATTTCGCGTGTTACGTACGAATCGTACAATCTAAACTCGGGTAAATGATCAATTACGCGGTCATCCCAGCTTAATTTACCTTCATCAACCAACTTTGCCAGTGCCGCAGTAGTGAATGCTTTTGTGTTTGAAGCAATACCAAATAAAGTGTCTTTGTTTACTTTTTTGTTGGTATCGAGATTAGTTACACCAAAGCCTTTAGCAAATATTACTTTATCGTTTTCAACAATGGCAACTGCCATCCCGGGTACGTCAAAACGTGCCATTGACGCTTTAATTACATCGTCAACTTTGTTGGTATCAACTTGTGCCCAGCTGCTAAACGTAGTGCCTGCTAATAGTGCAATTGCGGCAAGTTTGGTTAATTTCATATCAATCCTATTTTATTATTTTTGATGAACTGCAAATTCAATTGCTGCGCGTTCTTGATTGGTATCGCTTTTTTGTGCGCGATTTAATATCGCATCACTGTATTCTTTTGGTACGCCCGCTTCAAGTGATCCGCGATGAACGTGTTTTATGTACCAATCGTATGGTAGTACGTCGCTGTCGTGGGTATTAGCTATATAGCAATGTGCAGTTACAGTCTCACCCGTTAAAAGCGTTGGGGCTATATCTACGCAGTCGTAACCTACGCCCTCAATACTATCTAAAATAACTTTTTCATCTTCATTAAGCTCATAAATAACGCCGTAAACCAGCGCGTCTTCTTTATCGCTTGGGCAAATACTGCACTTGCCTGAGCCATCTTTAAATAGCATATCAAAAGTTAGCTCATAACCTTTAAGTACCGCTGTTCCTACACGCTTTACATTCGGTAAGCGCGCTAGCAAACGATTAGATGACATATTAGAGCCAAACGAAAAATTATATAACGGCATTTTATCTCCTACACTTTTTAAATAAGTTAAATAACAACACGTACTGCAAGGGCAATTAAAATAATGCCAATTCCACGGTCAAACCAATAACCGCGTTGTTGGAAAAAACCCCTTACATTATTTCTAGAAAGTATCATTGAAAGCATTGAAAACCACGCCCACGTAGCCAATGCCATGTATACGCCGTAGCCTACCTGTATACTAGTAGGTGTTGTTGGGCTAATCACGAGTGTAAATAACGACATAAAAAATAACGTGGCTTTTGGGTTTAATGCATTTGTGAAAAAGCCTCGCCTAAAAGCAAGCCAAACAGGTTCTTCGACTACCGTTTTTATTTCTACATTGTCTTGATTACTTGTTGGTGGTTTTGCCGCTCTAAGCGCCTGCACACCTAAATAAGCTAAATAGGCACCAGCCACATATTTAAGCGCCATAAATAAGCTAGGTGACTGCGTTAAAATAAGCGCAACACCTAAAACACAATAGGCAACGTGTAATAAAATAGCAGCGCCAACACCTGCGCTTGTCCACAATGCATTGCGCCTTCCTTGTTGCACACTTTGCTTAAGTACTACGGCAAAGTCAGGCCCTGGGCTTGCTACTGCAAAAAAATGAGCAATAACAATCAGTAAAAATTCATCTAAGTATTCCACGCAGATCCTTGCTAGTTTGGCGAATAAGCTAATAACAGCGGGTTGGCCGAGTTATTTACCAATGCTTTAATTTCTTTTTGTGCTTTTTTAAACTGGCCACGTAAATGCGGCTTTAAATGCTTTTTAGACACTTTATCGTTTTTAAAGTAACTAATTAGGGCATGCATAAATACCGTATGCGTTTCACTTAACTTAGCTTCACGGTTAGCGTATGGGTTATAGCAAGAGCCACACCCGCCTTTAAACTGATACACCGTATTACTCATCATCACACCAAACCCTAAAAAACAAGCAAGTGCATCAGCAGCTTGTGGTAAATACTCCCTACCACCTGGCGGTAGCACCCCAACGTGATGAATAAGTATGGTGGCCAGAGTACCTGCATAACTAGCCACTAAATCTTGTGGCTGATTAATCTGGTTAGGATTAAAAGAAATATTAATCGTATGGCTTGGCGGCACAATTAGATGGCTGCCTTCGCCACGTATTTCATTGCTAAATTCAAAGTGTGGAAAAACTTGCGGTTGTAATTGCTGCGGTGCAACTAGTTGGATAGGCCATGCGTTCATACCCGCGTAATTAGTAACGCGGTTAAAAACATTACTCGCCATTTCTTCAATGCTCGATACCGAATCAGGGAAAAAAGTGGCCGTTGGCAGTATTATTTGAGTGTGCTTTGTAAAAAACTCAGCATCAAAGTTTTCTACAGCCCAAATAAATGTATCAATAAGCCATTGCTGTTCTTGCTGCTCTAATAATGGCTTTGATTTAAATAAAGCTAACATAGTGTGCTCTTTTAGGTTTTAGTTTAGGTGCTTACGTAGGTGCTAACTTAGTCTTTTTGTGTAAGCGCCCAGTCCCACGCTTGAGTATTGTATAGCGGCACTGTTGATAGCGCATGGTGGTGGCTTCCACTGGACTCTTTAGTTGAGTACGATAAGTACAATAAAGTACGATTTTCAGCATCGTAAATACGACGCACTTTTAGTGATTTAAATAATATACTTTTAGATGATTTAAAGATCACCTCGCCCGACTTGCTACGGTCTATTTTTTGTAGCTGCTGCGCTGTAATTGGCCCCGTTTGACGACACGCTATAGACATATCAGAGGGATCTGAAAAATCTAAATTAGCCTCTATATGACTAATATGACAAGTAACGCCCTCAACAATAGGATCTTGCTGCGAATTCACCACAACATCTTTAGTTGTAAATAACCCAAGGCTTACCGAAGCAACATCGTCAGAGCAAGCACTTAACGTAACAATTGCACCTGCAAGTAAAGCTAAACGTTTAAATTTTTGTGGTAATTTCATACTTATCCTTAATCAATATATAGGTAACTTAGTAGATAAGTTACTAAGCGAAGGTTCACCTGTTTGTTTTTATACTAACATCAAAAATAAATACGACTAAATTAGTTTAAAGTAAAGATTTTAGATAGCTCAGGGTTTAGTGACCCCTCTTGTATTTGGTACAATTACCTCTCGCTCATGCAGTAACTCATAATAGGAAACGCCTAAATGCCGCACATTATTATTGAACACTCAGAAGACCTCCCCGTTTTACCTCAAGTACTGGTAGAAAAAATTCATACAACCGCTTTCGAAAGTAACTTGTTTGAATTAGAAACCATAAAAACACGTGCTATTGCTTATCAGCAATATCAACTTGGCGCAGGAAAATCAGGGTTTATACATATCGCGGTACATATTTTGGCAGGACGCTCAATTGAGCAAAAACAAATGTTAAGCGAACTGCTACTTTCATGTTTAAAAACATATTGCAGAGCATCAGACAGTCTAAGCGTAAATATTTACGATATTGAGCATGAGATATACCGTAAAAATTAGTTAACTCTTGTAGCTTTGAGCAATAAAAGTAAACACTAGTAAGTAAAAAGCCCCAATAGGGGCTTTTTTGTCTTCTGACATTAAATGCTGATCACTGTCACTTATAAAGCAAAGCATCTGATCTAACGCTGGAATTTAATAGTGCATTCGCACTATTCCAAATTTAAGAAAGCTTAGCTTAATCTATGGATTAACTTTATTTAGATTACGTTTATTCTTAGGGGTAACTAAAGAATAAAAATTACACAATATTAAATTAATGTAGCTTTAAATAATTTGGATAGATATTTACTTGGGAAATTTGTAAAAGTGGTGGCCCCTCCCAGACTCGAACTGGGGACCTAACGATTATGAGTCGTGTGCTCTAACCAACTGAGCTAAGGGGCCAACTTTATATAACTGCTAGGCAGTTAATTTTTGAAGCGTTCAGTCACAGAGCGACTAAAGCGGGTTGCAGTATAAAAACTTTTTAGGTGCTTGTCACTACCAAAAACCTTTATTTTAACAATCAACAAGCTAACTGCTTAAATAGTAATCTTTTAAGTGGGCATAAACATAAAATGTAAGATATTTACCGTGCTATTCACTGCATTAAATTATAAACAAAACCTATCCCATATAGTCTTTTATATTTAACCCTCTACTTTTTAAGCAAAGCTAACATATATGTGTAGGCATACAAGGCTGTAAAAAATATGCTTGGGGCTACTGTCAGTGCCAGATTAGGTGTCTGATTAACTACATTCACCATAATCACTAAGCTCGATTGAACAGTAATCGGAATAATAGGCGCAAAAAGTACGCCTGCTATTTTTTTGTTACTTAAATACGAGGCGCTAGAGTTAATTGCATAATTAAAACTTTGTCGTATTGCGACGTTTTGTGGTGTTTTAGAATGAAACATACAAATAATTGGAGTTACGAACGCAAGCGTTACAAATCCACTATACAACCCTTGCACTAATGCAGCTTGAAAAGTGACCGATTTAGCAATGTCTGCCGCACTATTTGCCCAGAAGGCCCAACTAAAATAAAAAATGAATGACACAACGCCTGACATTATAAGTCGAATATTCAATTAACTACCTCAACATGCCTAAAAACCTAGCTTAATGATAACACTAGAAGTGAAGGTAATATTGTCACTAAATAATAAGGTATTTGATTGTATATTATGGATGTATAAACACACTAATGTTGAAGATTTCCTAAATGGCATCAAATCAGAATCTGAGCGCGACTGTTAGCTGGAAAGCTTATTAGTAAACAATAAGTATAGTTTTAAAATAATATTGGGAGTGAGTTAAGGAAGTGAATTAATGGGTTGAAGAGTTTTAAAAATTGGATTTAATCTAAAAACTCTCTAAAAACTAGTATTGTGAGCCGATCGGTACTAAAGTATTTAGCTAAACCTCAGTAGTCGGCTTACACAATATATAATCTGTCATTATTTTTTCGCAATAATGTAGATTGCATGTATTAACCCTGGGAAATAACCTAGCAGTGTTAATAGAATATTTAACCAAAAATGCATACCTAAGCCAACTTGCAAAAACACACCTAATGGCGGTAATAAAACCGAAAGTATTATACGAATAATATCCATGATCAAACTCCATTTAAATTAAACATTGAAAAGACTTAAAGCCCAGTATTACTGGGCCTTAACTATACTGTATTATTCAGCAACAATAGCTAGTTTATCAACTACGTCGCGAACATCTTCAGCATTTTTAGCAATTTTAACTGCTAGTTGCTTTTCAGCTTCAGACTCTACAGAGCCATTCAGAGTTACCACACCGTTGTCGGTATCAACATCAATGTCTGTACCACCTACTTCTGAGTCAAACAGGAAGCGAGTTGTGATTACAGTGGTGATTTTAGCGTCCGTTAGGTCGTTATCATCATCGTCCATCATGTCGTTGCTTTTATCTTCGGTGTCCATGCTTTTAACAACAGTAAGGCTGTTATCAACATCAGTTACACCATCTAGGCTAAGTACAAGTTCTTCTGCTAGCTCTTTATCGAGTTCGCTATTAACTTTACCTGTAAGTACTACCTTGCCATTTTTTACATCAGTGTTAATGTCAAAGTTGTTTAGATTAG
Source organism: Pseudoalteromonas sp. SG45-2 (assembly GCF_014164115.1). Taxonomy (NCBI): domain Bacteria; kingdom Pseudomonadati; phylum Pseudomonadota; class Gammaproteobacteria; order Alteromonadales; family Pseudoalteromonadaceae; genus Pseudoalteromonas; species Pseudoalteromonas sp. SG45-2. The sequence goes on along the minus strand of NZ_JACJEO010000008.1, from coordinate 109,387 downwards.
TGTTCATAAGTAGAACGGTTTCTGCCTTACCATCAATCCAAGCATCTTTACTTTCGTTTTCCCAGCTGTTTGCTTGGGCACCCATAGCCGTAGTACCAAGAACTAGAGCTGCGATAATAGATTTGTTAAATGTTTTCATAATCTTTCTCCTTTTGATTAAAGACACTTTAACTAATGCGAGCTTCAGGCCAACTTTATTTATACTTAAAATTCAAAGGCTTGAATTAATTAAAAGATAAAACCTTATCTATGTTTGTGTAACTATTTACAGGCTACTCGGTAAAACTTTCTCAAATAGTGAAAATAGCTAGATAATTGCTCTTTTGGTTAATCTATCGTTAATATAACAAAACAAAAAACACCGTTAAAAAATAACCAATTGATAATTAATGAAATTATATTTGGTACGCGGTTTGCAGCCTAACTACAAGAGCAGTATCAATAGTAAATATAATAAGGAATAACTCATGTCTGTAAAAGTTGAAGACCGCCCAATAGAGCAAGTACGCGAACAAGTGATTGATCAATTAATTTATAATTACAGTCATGGTGTTATTTCTGTTGATGCATTCGAAAGACGTTTAGATAATGCGATGGATGCACCTAATAACGAAGCACTGCTAGCCTTAGTAGAAGACTTAACACTTAATACCGATCAGCAATATAAAGCAGAAAAACAATCGCAATTTACACCACATTATAGTGCACAGCAAAACAGTGATGATGATTTTACATTACGCAGTATTTTAGGATCTAACGAGCGAAGTGGTCAGTGGGTTGTACCAAAAAATATATATTTGAGTAACTTTATGGGATCGGTGGTGCTTGATTTTACCGATGCTATTTTTGCGCATCAAAATGTAACTATTCACGTTAACTGTATTTTTGGTAGCGATGAAATTTACGTACCAGAGCATGTCAATATAGTGTCTAAAATGTTTTGTATTTTAAGTAGCCTTGAAAATAAATCTGTGTCGCTTAACAAACGCCAAGGCCCTACAATTCATATTGAAGGAAAGGCAGTAATGGGCTCGGTTGAAGTGAAAATAAAGCGCACAATTAAAGAAAAATTTATGAGCTTTGCAAATGAGCTAAAAACCCAGTTTGGCACGGGTAATAATAACCGCTCACTATAATTGAGTAGCAGCACTTTAGCGTGCTGCTTAGTATTTTATTATAAATCGTTATTTCGCTCGCTTGGTATATCACTTAAATACTCTACAAACTCAACTTCAAACCCTGCAGGATCAATAAAGTAGACATTCTTTCTGAAAGGATTCTCGCTACCTTGCTTGCTTAGAGTAAAACCCGCTTTATTTAAGCGCATTACTACTGCGCTTAAATTATTAGTTACATAAGCAAAGTGTGCAAAACCAATTTGATGGCCCGATAAGTTTCTGTTTTCACCTTCACCATGACTGCTTATCGCAATGTAATGCGTGTCATCTCCAAAGTGTACCCAGCGTCTTGGTTTTCCATGCCAATCGCCTCTGCCCTCACTTCTAATCGACCAATGTGGAAATACAGCGCGATAAAATGTAAGCATACTATCTATATCACTCGCGACTAAGTTTACGTGCTCTAAATACATAATGTTATCCTATCAGTTAAGTTAGGAGCACGATAAAACCTCAAGTTAACTTTAGGTAAAGTGTTATTTAAAATTAATTTATTTAAATGCAGATAATTATTTTTTAAAAATATATAAACTTTTCAATCTTGTATAAAAAACAAACACAAGTATTTGGGGTTTATTGTTTACTTTATGGCAAAAGTCGCTAAAATACGCCGGCTGAAATATATAAACGTTCTTTTACAACCCAAAGGTAATACCATGCATCCAATGTTAAACATTGCGGTTCGCGCTGCGCGCAACGCAGGCAAAATTTTACTTCGCGCAAGTGAAGATTTATCAAAAGTTGAAGTGCAACAAAAAGGCGCTAACGACTTAGTAACTAACATTGATAAAGAAGCCGAAGCCGTAATTCGTGACACTATTTTACAGTCTTACCCTACTCACTCAATTGTTGGTGAAGAACTAGGTGAGCATAAAGGCAAGGATGATGATTACCAATGGATTGTAGATCCTATCGATGGAACAACTAACTTCATCAAAGGTATCCCTCATTACGCGGTTTCTATCGCACTTAAAGTTAAAGGTCGTTTAGACCAAGCTGTTATTTATGATCCAATTCGTGGTGAGCTTTTCACTGCATCTCGCGGTCAAGGCACTCAGTTAAACAGTAAACGTCTACGCGTTAGCAAAACTACGGTTCTTGCAGGCACTGTACTTGCTACTGGTTTCCCTTTCAAAAACAAAAACCACATGGATGCATACACTGAAGCGTTTAAAGCATTGTTTGTACACACTGCTGATATTCGCCGTGCAGGTTGTTCTGCTTTAGATATGGCATACGTTGCAGCTGGCCGTGTTGATGGATTTTTTGAAATTGGTTTAAAACCTTGGAACTCTGCTGCGGGCGAACTAATGGTTAAAGAAGCGGGCGGTATGGTTGTAGATTTCGCCGGTGGTAATAACTATAACCACAGCGGCAATATTATCTGTGGTTCACCAAAACTGACTCAAGCAATTATCCGCGAAATTCGTCCAGTATTAACTGAGTCGTTACTTCGCTAATTAAATGCTATTAATAGCATACTAAAAAGGAGCCTAGGCTCCTTTTTTTGTGCCTAAAAATAAGGGTTATCGAGCTTAATCTCTATTGTTTTACCTTTTGTATAAGGTAGTGTATTTAAATCCTTTGCGAAGTATTCATTAAATAATGCATCAAACTCGCCGTTTGTCTGCATTAATATTAAGCCCTCCTCTACTGCCTTTGCCAATTCGGGTTTACTCTTAGTCACAAAATAATAAATACCCGTTGGGTAGCTTATATATAAATCAGGCACAACGACTAAGTTACTTTGTTTGTTTTCAATAAGCTCAGAATTAACCTCAATAAACGAGCGAGGAAAGTAATCTATTCGCCCACGGCTCGTTAAAGTGAACATGGCTTGGTAATTGGTAAGCGGCCTTACACGTAAGCCGTTATAGGACATTATTCTTGTATCTGGCCAGTTGTGACCCTGCACTGCTGAAAACTCTCCTAGCTGCTCTAGGGTTTTTACGTCTTTAAAGCGTGCTACGTTTTGTTTATTAGTGAGTAAAGCCCGCTTTCCTATATAACCTTTAAATAGTGGTATTTTAATAGCTAAAGCAAGTGCCTCTCGCTCTGGACTACTCATACTCCAATACATATCTAGTTCGTTATCATTTAGGTTTATGAGCTTACGTTTTTGCTGATCTGATATGGGAGTCATCCTAATAACCCCAGGATAGTTAACACTCTCAAGTGCACGTACCAGTAGCTCACTTAAGTACTCTTCTCGTGCGTTTTGAGTATCTTGCTTTTGGGCTACATTAATTATTTGCTCTTGCGCCATAAGTGCAAAACTTGCAAGCAGACCAAGTACACTGGTCGAGATTTTTATTGGCAACATAATAATTACCTATTTTTATTTAAATTACCTGCTTATTGCTTGCTAGGCGCACCACTGCGGGCGCAGGCCCTTTACGTTTGCAAATAAACAAATAACTATGGCGATAACGTTTGGCTTCTTTTTTAGCATCAGTTGCGAGTGCTGCAACTTGGTGACTGTTTTTACATTGTTGTAAATCAGGCTCAACTAAGCCAATCGATAACGTTAGTAGCGGCACAAATTGCTTTTCTCCTTCACGATTTGTGGCCCAATACCCTTCGCTCTTTATGTGCTCAGGTGTAAAAAATATACGAGACTGGAGTTGAAATTGCTCAATAATGGTATTACATATATCAACCGCGTTGTGCTGATCAAACACCACCATAAAGTCATCGCCACCTATATGTCCTACAAAGTTAGCACTATTTTTACACGCTTGCACTGTTACATCAGCTAATAGTTTAATTACACTGTCGCCGCTAGCGTAGCCGTATAAGTCATTAAATTGCTTAAAATGATTTAAGTCTATATACGCGAGTGAAAACGGATTACTACCTTTTAATCGCTGCTCTATAGCTTCATTAATTGCCACATTACCAGGGAGCATAGTCAGTGGATTAGCGTGTTGTGCATGGCGTATTTTTTCTTCGGTTATGTGTTTTAAAATATCGCGAAGCGGCGCTAAACCTAAATAAGCGTTTTCTCTGGTTATCACTATATGGCGGCGTATATCAAAGTCTTGCTCAGTTATTTGTTTACTTACGGTATCGAGTAATTGGTTTTCGTCAACGACTAAGGGCTGCTTATCCATCAGTGCAGTAACGGGGCGTTTATCGTAAAGAGCATGCCCATAGGGCGCTGCAAAAACTTCTGTTAATTGATCTCTGTGAAGTAACCCTACTGGCTGGTTTTCAGTATTTAACACTGCAATGCTTATGAGTGATTTATCTTGCTCAAAGAGCTTATGCGCATCTTTACAGCGAGTGTCGCTGCTTATTGCAGGTTGCGTAACCGATAAGCGACCTATGGCCATAGATTGATCAAACAATGTGTTTGATTGCGTAAATGAAAGAGCTTTTAGTTGCTCTGAGCTGAAATCTTCACTTGGCTTTATGCTTGGCTTTTCGAGTAAAAACCCTTGTACATTACTAATGCCTAAGTTTTCTACAAATGTAAGCTCTTCTGGACGTTCGATGCCTTCGGCAATAACCTGAGTATTAGTAGCTCTGGCCAAAATAGTAATAGATTTCAAAAACTCTTTTTTAACTTCGCTTTCATCACAATGATCAATAAAATAGCGGTCAATTTTTACAAAATCAGGGCATAGTTCAGACCATTGCTTTAACCCTGAATACCCAGCGCCTAAATCATCTATTGCTATAGTAAAACCGAGCTCTCGATAATGGGCTATCGTTTTTAATAACAAGAAGCCATCATCTACTTTTTCTTGCTCAGTAACCTCTATAACTACACGGTTAGCAGCTAAGCCAAATTGCTCTATTAGGTGCAATGTTTCCCCTTTAGGGTGGCAAGGGTCTAGTAGTGTTTTAGGGCTTACATTTAAAAATAATTTACCTTGTAGGTTAAGCCTTACAAAGTTTTCAATCGCTTTAGAGCGACATAGTAATTCAAGCTCCGAAATTAAACATTCCTCATGGGCAACTTTAAATAACGTATTAGGCATTTCTAACGGGCTATTTTTAGGTCCTCGACTAAGTGCTTCGTAACCTAAAATAACTTGATTACTAATATCAAAAATAGGCTGAAACAGCGTTGTTATTTCACCGCTTTTTAAAATGTACTCTAATACTTTGCGCTGAATCGTCACGTATTTGCCTTACAACTATTTTGATTGGAGCAATAAAGTACCAAGTGTGTATGACATTTTTATTGCGCAAAAAAATGCGCTCATAAAAAAACCGCTCATAAGAGCGGTTTTTATTAAGTACAAACCTAGTTACGGCATAGCGTCTTGGTCTGCGCCTTCTTTTTCTATTACTTCTGGTATTAAATCTTCTTTGCTTACGCCCATTGCTATAGCAACAGAGCTTGCAACATAAATCGAAGAATAAGTACCAATAAACACACCAAACAGTAATGCAGTTGCAAAACCATGAATGGTTTGTCCGCCCCATGCAAACAAGGCAATCAATACTAAAATAGTCGTGATTGATGTTACAAGTGTACGGTTAAGTGTTTGCGTAAGTGAAATATCAATAATTTCTATCGTATCGTCAATGCGTACCTTACGGAAGTTTTCACGTATACGGTCTGATACAACAATCGTATCATTGAGTGAATAACCAATTACCGCAAGAATTGCCGCTAATATAGTTAAATCAAACTCTAAACCTAATACCGAAAATAAACCCACAGTAATGATAACATCGTGTAGTAGTGCACCTACCGCACCTACTGCAAAGCGCCATTCAAAACGAAACGCAACGTAGATTAAGATACAAATAAGCGCAGTTAACATGGCAAGGCCACCCTGCTCTTTTAAGTCTTCACCTACACTTGGGCCTACAAATTCAATACGGCGCATTACTACGCTGTCGTCTGCTTTTTTAAGTGCATCGATTACTTGGTTACCAATTACTTCAGCTTTTACATCGCTACCGCGTGGTGCTAAGCGAACTAAAATTTCTTGGCTTGAACCAAATAGCTGCACTGATGCATCAGCAAAACCATTATCAGCTAGTGCATCACGTACTTTTTTAAGGTCAGCCGGTTGTGAAAAACCCACTTCTACCGCAGTACCGCCGGTAAAATCTAAACCAAAGTTTAGGCCTTTGATAAAAATTGATGCAAACGACGCTAAAATTAGTAGCGTCGAGAAACCCATAGCCACTTTTCGAAGAGACATGAAACGAAGGGTTCTACTACCCAAACTTAAAATTTGCATGTCTGCTCCTTAAATCGAAAGTTTATCAATGCGTTTACCACCAACAAATAAGTTGATTACCGCACGGGTACCAACGATGGCTGTAAACATTGAAGTTAAAATACCAATCGCAAGTGTCACTGCAAAGCCCGCAATCGGACCAGTGCCCACTGCAAACAGTATAATGGCAGCAATTAGTGTCGTGATGTTGGCATCAAATATAGTGCTAAATGCGCTATCGTAACCAAAATGAATCGCTTGTTGAGGGCTACGGCCATCGGCCAGCTCTTCACGAATACGTTCAAAAATAAGTACGTTAGCATCAACCGCCATACCTACCGTTAATACAATACCGGCAATACCTGGTAGCGTAAGTGTAGCGCCCGGAATTAAAGACATAACACCTACAATTAGTACTAAGTTAGCCGCAAGCGCAAGGTTTGCAACCATACCAAAACCTTTGTAGTACACAAGCATAAACACAAGTACAAACGCAAAGCCAAGTGCAACCGCAGTCATACCCGCTTCAATATTTTCTTGTCCTAAGCTTGGACCTACTGTGCGCTCTTCAACAATTTGAATTGGCGCTACAAGTGCACCAGCACGAAGTAGTAAGCTTAAGTTATGTGCTTCTGCTGGGTTATCAATGCCGGTAATACGGAACGAGCGATCAAGACGGGCTTGAATCGTTGCTACGTTAATAACTTCTTCAACCTTAATAGGCGGAAGCGCTTTACCGTCTGCATCTTTTTTACCTGATGGCTTGTACTCAATAAATACCGTTGCCATACGCTTACCAATAGCACGCTTGGTAAAGGCATTCATTTTTGCCCCACCTTTGCTATCTAACGTAATACTTACTTGCGGACGTTGGTATTCATCAGCGCCAGATTGCGCGCCCGTAATATGGCTGCCCTCTAAAATAATACGCTTTTTAAGTACAACAGGGTAACCGTCGCGGCTCATGATCATTTCAGTACCCGCTGGGATACGACCTTGGGCAGCAGCGCTAATATCTGCGTTTTCGTCTACTTCACGAAATTCAAGTGTTGCTGTCGCGCCTAAAATTTCTTTAGCACGTGCAGTATCTTGAATGCCTGGTAGTTGAACAATAATACGCTCAGCGCCTTGGCGTTGTACGTTAGGCTCTGCAACACCAATTTGGTTGATACGGTTACGAATAATCGTTTCATTTTGCTTGATAGCGTAGTCACGAATTTCTTTGAGTTTTTGCTCACTCATTGTCGCAAAAAATGCTTTATCGTTACTGCTGTCATCAATGTAGACATTTAGCGGGTAGCGAGTTTCTAAGAAACTCTCTGCAGCATTTTTGTCTTCTTCGGTACGCATTTCTACACGCATACGATCGGAGCCTGCTACGCGGCGAACACTACGATAACGTAGTTTTTCTTCGCGCAGGTCACTGCGAAAATCTTGTTCCATTTGCTCAAGCTGGTTATCAACCGCTGTTGCCATGTCGATTTCCATGGTGAAATGTACGCCACCACTTAAATCAAGACCTAGCTTCATAGGGTTACCACCGACCGCTTTTAACCAAGCTGGTTGAGCAGGTGCCATATTAATAGCAGAAATGTAATCATCGCTCAGCGAATCACGTAGTAAGTCATGCGCTTTAAGTTGCTCTTCAACATTTTTTAAACGAACTAAAATTTGTCCATCTTCAAGTATTGTCGATTTAGCGGTTACATTATTTGTTTTAAGGATTGCGTTTACTTTGTCTACAACACTGAGATCGACATCAGCGCCTTTAGCACCTGAAACTTGTATAGCCGGATCGCGACCATACAAGTTTGGAGAGGCATATAAAAGGCCAATGGCTACCACAGCTAAAACAAGTAAATACTTCCAAACTGGAAACTTGTTTAACACGGGGTCGTCCTTATTATTTTTATAGCGACTTCATTGTGCCTTTTGGCAATACTGCAGATACTGCAGATTTTTGTACTGTAACTTCTGCTTGCTCGTTTAAAGAGATAACGATGAAATCTTTCTCTTCAGAAATTTTCACAATTTTACCCACTAAACCGCCTTGGGTAAGTACTTCATCACCTTTAGCCATCATACTCATTAAGCTTTTGTGCTCTTTAACGCGCTTAGCTTGTGGGCGGTAGATTAAAAAGTAAAAAACCAAACCGAAAATAGCTAACATTATTAGCATTTCCCAACCACCGCCTGCCGCAGGTTGACCAGCTGCTGCGTGTGCATTTGAAATAAATAAACTCATGATACTTCCTCTTTAATTTTAAAGTTTAATTTTTTATATCTGCTAACTCTGGCACATCTTGGCCTCGGCGAGCATAAAAATCTTGTACAAATTCTTCTAATTTACCTTCGCTAATTGCATTACGTAAACCTTCCATAACACGTTGATAGTAACGTAAGTTATGAATTGTGTTTAGTCGCGCACCTAAAATTTCGTTACATTTATCAAGGTGATGCAAATAAGCTCGTGAATAGTTTTTACACGTATGGCAATCACACTCAGGGTCAAGTGGCCCTGTATCTGTTTTATGCACTGCGTTACGTATTTTTACTACACCCGTGGTAATAAATAAATGGCCGTTACGCGCATTACGTGTTGGCATAACACAGTCAAACATATCAATACCACGGCGAACCGACTCAACTAAGTCTTCTGGCTTGCCTACACCCATAAGGTAACGAGGCTTGTCTTCTGGCATTTTAAACGCACAATGATCAAGGATATTCATCATTTCGTTTTTAGGCTCACCTACTGATAGGCCACCTAATGCATAACCGTCAAAACCAATTTCTTCAAGGCCAGCTTGTGATTGTGCACGTAATTCTGGGTACATACCACCTTGGATAATACCAAATAAAGCAGATGGATTATCGCCATGCCCTTCTTTTGAACGCTTAGCCCAACGAAGAGATAACTCCATAGAATCTTTAGCTTCTTTTTCAGTCGCTGGGTATGGCGTACACTCGTCAAAAATCATAACGATGTCTGAACCTAAGTCACGCTGTACTTCCATCGACTTTTCAGGCGACATCATAATTTCATCACCATTTACTGGAGATTGAAATAAAACGCCTTCTTCAGTAATTTTACGCATTGCGCCTAAGCTAAATACTTGAAAACCGCCTGAGTCAGTTAAAATTGGGAAGTCCCAATTCATAAAGTCGTGTAAATCACCATGTTGTTTAATGATCTCAGTACCTGGGCGAAGCATTAAATGAAAGGTATTACCTAAACATATTTGCGCACCAGTGGCTTTAACTTCATCTGGCGTCATACCTTTTACAGTACCGTAAGTACCAACAGGCATAAAAGCAGGTGTTTCTATTACACCACGGTCAAAAATTAAGCGGCCGCGGCGCGCTTTTCCGTCAGTACAATCTAATTCAAATTTCATATCATCCTCAATGTCGGAAAAACAGTCCAACAAGCTATAATTTAACCGCCTGATTCTACCCTTTTTGCCTCACTAATACTATTAGCTGCGATAAATTCAGTTTTGCCAATTGCCGCAAACAAAAACCCCAGCAACTAAGCTGGGGGTTTTAATATATTCTACTGAGTATTAAACAATATTTTGTTACTTTCGTGTTAAAAACATGGCGTCGCCATAACTAAAAAAGCGGTACTGCTGCTCTATTGCAGTATTGTAAGCGCCCATAATATTGTCTTGGCCGCTAAATGCGCTGACTAACATTATAAGCGTTGATTCTGGTAAGTGAAAATTTGTGACCATGGCATCAACAACATTAAATTGATAACCCGGAAAAATAAATATATCGGTATCACCAAAATACGTATCTAACTTGCCGCCGTGAACTTTAGCAGCCGACTCTAATGAGCGAACTGAAGTTGTGCCTACCGCAATTACACGCCCACCATTTGCTTTAGTTTGCGCAACAGCTGCAACTACGTCATCAGGTACTTCTATGTACTCTGAGTGCATTACATGCTCATCAACACTATCAACTCGTACCGGCTGAAAAGTACCAGCACCAACGTGTAGCGTAACAAAAGCCATGTTTACGCCTTTATCTTTGAGTGCTGTCATTAATTTATCGTCAAAATGTAGACCTGCAGTTGGTGCTGCAACTGCACCTGGTTTTTCTCCATAAACAGTTTGATAACGCTCACGGTCAGCATCGGTATCAGGCCGGTCAATATAAGGAGGCAGTGGCATATGGCCAATATCATTAAGTATATCTAGCACGTTTTGGCTATGATCGAACTCAAGCTCAAATAAAGTATCGTGGCGTGCAACCATTATTGCCTTGGCTTTGCCTTCTAAAATAACTTCGTTACCGACCTTAAGCGACTTACTTGCCCGTACATGCGCAAGTACGCGATGCTCATCTAATACCCGCTCTACAAGTACTTCAACTTTTCCGCCTGAAGCTTTTTGACCAAACATACGTGCTGGAATAACGCGTGTATTGTTAAAGACCAATAAATCGCCTTCGTTTACTAAATCAAGTATATCGCTAAACACTTTATGTTCTAAAGTTCCGCTTGGGCCATCTAAAGTGAGTAGACGGCTGCTGGTTCTGTCCGCTTTAGGAAAACGAGCTATTAATTCATCAGGTAAGTCAAAGCTAAAGTCAGCCACGCGCATAATTAGTAATCCACATCATTTAAAATCGCGCCAAGTGTATATGTATCGGATATTAAGCTCAAGAAATCAGCCAAACTTATAATGTCTGTTTGCGTGTTTGCCATTAAATTCTCTTGTTCTTATGGTTAAATGTCACTATTCTTATTCGGCTAAATTATTATAAGTTCTATTAGGGGTGTTCAACTCGTGCCAAACCAGCTTAAATTGCTAATATTAAACGCAAGTAGTGCTGAACGTCGCGCGATTAAGGGCACTTTAGAGAGCTTAAATGTATTTACCTTTATTGATGCCCAAGACAGCCAACAAGCTTTAAAGCTTTTAAAACAACACCCTGTTGATATTATAATAACGGGCATTAATGTTGGTAAAATTGATGGCTGGCGCTTTTCTAGGATGATCCGCTCAGGATTATTAAAAACACCAAAAAACACACCAATCTTACTTATTCCGCCAATTTACTGTGAGCGGATTGCCGAAACAACAGCCCGAAGCTATGGGATAGATGCTGTACTACCGTTTGAGCACAAAGATATGCTCCCTCAAGTACTTGCGAATGTTTTATCTACTCACTTAGAAAAAAGTAGCCGGCTAAACTTATTATTATTAGAGCCACTTCAAAATACGGCAGACAAAATAAGTGAACAGTTAAAGTTAAACTTTGCTATCACTCACGTAACTTCAGCTAAAGCCGCACTTAACGCTTATAACCAACAGCAGTTTTCAATTGTGCTACTCGATGCCACTACATCAAGTGCAGAGAGCTCGAGTGTACTCGTTGAAGAAATCCTCCAGCACAATTCTAAACAAGCTATTGTTACAATTATAGAAAGTGACGATGCCGATTACGCTGAGCAGCTTTTACTTTCGGGTGTTACCGACTTTATTAGAGCCCCTTACGATCCTTCATTTTTAAACAAAGTGTGTGACCACGCCGCACGACGTGAAGATTTTATGGTGAGTTATGCTGAATTTGCTTACAAAGTAGAACAATTAAGCGTGAGCGAAGTGCGTTACAAAGAGTTATTTTCAGCTCATCAGCGTATTTTATTGCACTTAAATACAGTTGTTTTAGAGCTCGATCAGCAAGGTAATATTCGTTTTATTAACCCCGCATGGGAAACATTAAGCGGTTTTGGTGTTAAATCATCACTACAAAACCCATTAAGCGCTTATTGTAATAACGAAGATAAAGGAAGGCTTGACTACACTATTAACGATATTTTACATGGTGGCGAGCAACAGCAACAAATAGAAGTAAAGTTAACCCACAAAAATGGCAATTTAATTTGGGTTGAATGCAGATTGCAGCTAATAAAAAATAGTCGTAACAACGCGACTATAACCGCAACTATCGACAATATACACGAACGAAAGCAAGCTGAGATTCAACTACGTCATTTAGCACACCATGACCCATTAACTGGTTTACATAATCGTTATTATTTTGATCAACAGCTTAATAAAATATGCCAAGATAAATACACCTATGATGGCATAGAGCATGCTGTTATTTATATTGACCTCGATCACTTTAAAATAATAAACGACAGTAAAGGCCATCATCAGGGCGATATAGTTTTAAAAGAAGTGGCGCAATTATTTAAAGCAAATATTGGCGACGATCACCTGGTATGCAGAATTGGTGGGGATGAATTTGCAGTCATACTTACCAATATGAATTTACTGGATGCACACCTTATTGCAGAAGGTGTGTGTAGTGCGATAGAAAAACATGCTTTTAAATCAGAAGATCAGATATACACTATTAGCTGCTCTATTGGTTTAACTCAAATCACGACACAAAATAACGACCCTAATGAGTGTTTAAAACAAGCCGATATTGCTTTGTATATTGCCAAAAACCTAGGGCGTAACTTAGTACATTGCTATTCAAAAGAAGATGCTCAAAACAATACACTACAAACAGGGCTTGAATGGGGCCATGAAATTCGCCAAGCACTACAGCAAGATAATATTGAACTACATTACCAACCCATTTGGGATTTTAAGGAGTGTAAAGTTGCTTATTTTGAAGCGCTTTTACGCTTAAAACTCAAAGGTGAACTCGTATACCCAAACCAGTTTATTCCTTCTTTAGAAATGCTTAACGACACATTTTTGATGGATCAATGCGTTATACGTAATGCTATTGCTTGTGTATCTAAGCACCCAGAGTTAAACCAAGTTGCTATTAATTTGTCAGCACAATCGTTCTTAGATGAACGCTTATTGCCATTAATTGAATCAAACCTTGAAAAGTATAACGTGCCTGCTTCGCGGATAATTTTTGAAATAACTGAATCTGCGAGTATTAATAACCTAAAGGCCACTCGTAAAATGATTGAGAAGCTTAATAGCTTAGGCTGTCATTTTTCTATCGATGATTTTGGAACTGGATTTAGTACATTTAATTATTTAAAACAGCTACCAGCACAGCATGTAAAAATTGATGGCTCATTTGTAAGTGATATGCTCAATGACCCTATAGATTTAGCGTTAGTAAAAGCAATAAATGATATTAGTCGGTCTCTCGATAAGCGCTCTGTAGCTGAGTACGTTGAAAACGAAGAGATATTTTTTGCACTAAAAGAAATTGGTGTTGATTATGGGCAAGGCTACTTTATTGCACGCCCAATACCTGTTGAAAAAGTAAAAGATGAACTCGAAAAAATTTCTAAAAATAAAACGTTTTACCAACAACAAGCTAGCCCAAAATAAACAAAATTAAACAATTTTAATCATTTTATTACTACCAATATTACCTTTCTTGCCTATACTTTCAGCATCAAATAAAAATGTCGTGCCTTTTTATGCTTTTCACTTTAAAAACATGACATTACCTTTTGGCGGCGTAGTACCGATATTTATAGTGGGTTTCAAAGCTATTTAAGCTTTTAAGGAAGAAGGTATGACACAACTAGTTATGTTATTACTGATTATACATTTTGCAATCGCGTATCAGTGTTACCGCTACGCGAATATTAAAGGCTACCCAGTTAAGGTTTTTACTGTATTAGGCTGCGTGCCTTACTTTAACTTGGTGGTATGGATTTATTTATTATTTTTACCTGAACTTGAGCCTTTTGAAAGTCATCTTCAAAATCAAAAGCAGCCTTTGTAGGCTGCTTTAGTTCACTTATTATTCTGCTTTAGAAAAATCTAAACTACATTGACGCTTTAAAAACACCTCAAGCTGTTGACTAAATAGCCTAAAGTCTCGAATTCGGCCCGTAGTTTTACGCCACAAGATACCAATATCTCTATATGCATCACTTTGTGATGGTGTAGCCACCATATTTTTATTATCTAAAATACCCGCATTAATAGCCATCTGTGGTAAAAAAGTCACCCCGAGCTGATGTTCAACCATGCTTAATAGAGTATGTAAGCTTGCAGCTTCAAATGGGTTAATACAACTGGCACGGTTTAAATGACATGCACTAAGCGCATGGCCCGTCATGCAGTGCTCGCGCTCTAATAAGAATACGCTAGCCTCTGGTAATAGGTTAAAGTCGACTACGCCCTTTGCAGCGCTGTAATCCTTATGGTGCACTAAACTAAACTGATCTTTTGCCAATACTTGTGTATGAAATTTATCTGTTTCGTACGGCAGTGCAAGTAGCGCTAAATCAATATGCCCATGTTCAAGTTTATCCAGTAGCTTGTCACTCGTATCTTCAATTAATACCAGCTCTAAATCACAAAAGGTTTCTTTACAAAAATGATAAAGCGGAGCCGCTATAAAGCTTGCAATTGTAGGTATAACACCCACAGTCAGCTTACCACTTAGTGGTGTTAAAAAGCTTTTTGTAAGCTCTTTTAAACTAATTGTATCGTTAATTATTTTACGAGAACGCTCAACAACTTCTTCACCAATACTGGTAAACATCAGGCTGCGATTTTCACGCTCAATTAGCTGACAGCCTAGTGTTTCTTCAAGATTTTGAATAGCGCTACTTAAAGTAGATTGTCCTATAAAGCAGGCACTAGCGGCTCTGCCAAAGTGCTGATGTTGATGAACAGCTAATAAATACTGTAGTTGTTTAATACTTGGAAGGTTAGTCATTTTTTCTTTCCACAAATAAAAAGACCCCAACACCTAGGGCATTGAGATCTTTTCAAGCTAAAAGTCTTTGAGTACTTTTTTATTAAACCCCAAATGCGGTTCTTAGTACGTAGAAAATAACAATAGCAAGGGCAGCGCCAACTGGCAATGTAATTACCCAAGAAACTACAATGTTTCTGATAACACCCATGTTAAGCGCGCCAATTCCACGTGCCATACCTACACCTAATACCGCACCCACTAAGGTTTGAGTAGTAGAGATTGGCATACCAGTACCTGAGGCAATAACAACGGTAGAAGCAGCAGCTAGTTCAGCAGCAAAACCACGGCTAGGTGTTAAATGTGTAATACCTTCACCAATTGTTTTGATTACTTTTTTGCCTAAAATAGCAAGACCAGCAACAATACCAAAACCACCTAGAGGTAGAATCCACCAAGCAATAGCTGCTTTTTTAGCAATTTCACCATTGTTTTCAACAATGTTTACAACAGCTGCTAGTGGACCAATTGCATTAGCAACGTCATTAGAACCATGTGCAAATGCCATACAACATGCTGTTAGTACCATAAGAACAGCAAATACTTTTTCAACATTGTTGAACTGCATTTGTTTATCTGCTTTTGGATCAATATTTAAGCGAGATATGGCAATTTTACCAATCACAGCAACAACTATTGCAACACCTACTGACAGTGCATAGCCTTCAGCTGAGCCTAGGTCTATACCAACGTGCTTTAAGCCCTTTTTAATTGTAACCAATGCCATGATAAAACCTGCTAAGCCCATATAAAGAGGGACATAACGTTTAGCATTTTTTAGTGGTGCATCTGTATTAAAAATAAGTTTTTGTGCACTCATGAATATTAAGTATGCAATAAAGCCTGATATGGCAGGTGTTATAATCCAACTACCTACAATACCACCTACTTTATCCCATTGAATCGCCTCAGTACCTACTGCAACTAACGCAAAACCAATGATTGCACCAATGATTGAGTGAGTTGTAGATACAGGCCAACCTAAGAACGAGGCCATTAATAACCAAGCACCGGCTGCAAATAAAGACGAAATCATACCCAGAACCATTAATTCCGGAATATCTGCAAATGGTGCTGCATCAATAATTCCTTTACGAATTGTTGATGTAACCTCACCACCTGCTAAATAGGCGCCTGCAAATTCAAAAATCATCGCTATAAAAATAGCTTGTTTGATTGTTAGCGCTTTTGAACCTACAGATGTACCCATGGCGTTCGCTACGTCGTTCGCGCCAATACCATAAGCCATAAAAAAGCCGACTGCTGCGGCAATTAAAATTAATACCGTGCCGTAAGATGCAATGATATCCATTGTAAAACCTTAATCTTTCGTGTTTGAACTGATTTTAAATTAACGAGCTAACATCAGCTCAAGACGTGATCCTACGCGCTCTGCAATATCTGCAAGCTCGCCAACCCATTCAATGATTTTGTACAAAAACATCACATCAATTGGGTTTAACTCACCCTCTACATCACGTAGCTGGCGGCGTACTTTTATCTGCATTTCGTCCGTGTCTTGTTCTATGGCATCCAATTCAACTAACATTTTTTCTACTAAGGTGACTTCTCGACCTTTAAAACCCGTTTCTAGCAATTCTTCTAATTCGTTAATTGCTTTAGATGCTTGTTTAGTCGCATCTACACAACGGGTTAAGTAAGCTAAGAAATCAGCTTGCATAACTTTAGGAATGGTCATTTCACGACCAATCACTCGTCCTGCAATATCTTTTGCTTTATTGGCAATTTTATCTTGTTGAGTTACTAATTCGAGAAGATCTGTACGCTCTACCGGCATGAATAAACCACGTGGCAATTGTAAGCGTATATCTCTTTTCATATCATCAGCTTCACGTTCTAAATTGCGAATAGTGATGCGAAGCTCTTCAGCTTGTACCCACTCTTCTTTAAATACGTGATTAAAAAAAGGTATCAAAGCTTTACTTGCTTGATGAACCTTCTTGATGTGTTCTTCCATTGGTTTGATAGGAGATTTTGCAAATACTCCTAAAAACGCGTTTGTAGGCATAACTGACCCTTTAATCAAATTGATATGCTTTGCAGCATGAATTTTACAGTATTAACCAAGATTGTGAACGCTTTTTATTACTTCACTAAGGCTTGCAATGCACAAAGCGGCACTAAGCCGCTTTAATAAAAAAGAAAAATAGGTAAAAAATTATAGCGATTTTTCTATATCTTCTTGAGATGTATGACGAATATCTTTGCCATTTACAAAATAAATAATGTATTCCGCAATATTTTGACAGCGATCACCTATGCGCTCTAATGAACGAACAGACCAAACTAAGTCCATAATTTTAGGGATTGAGCGTGGATCTTCCATCATATAAGTCATTATTTGACGTGTGATAGCTTCATATTCACGGTCAACTTTTGCATCTTCTTTATGTACTTGAAATGCGCGCTGCACATCCATACGTGCAAATGCGTCTAGTACATCATGTAACATCTTTAGAACTTGGCGGCCCATATTCTCAATATTTACTAACAAGTCTTGTTGATCTTTAGTAAATGAGTCTAGTGCAACTTTAGCAATTCGCTCAGCTTCATCGCCAATACGTTCTAAATCTGCAATAGTTTTTGCAATTGCAATCACTAAACGTAAGTCACTTGCTGCAGGCTGACGACGAGCAATGATACGCGTACATTCTTCATCAATGCTGACTTCCATTGCATTTACTTTGTAATCGTTCTGACGTACCTTTTGAGCAAGCTCAGCATCGTTACGACTCACCGCATCAAGCGCGCTATTTAATTGCTGCTCAACTAAGCCACCCATACTCAATACATGGTTACGTACATTTTCTAGTTCTTGGTTAAAGCGCCCAGAAATATGCTTATTAATATTATGTTCCATAGTTACCTTCTCTCTTAATCTTGTACAACACGCTATAACGGGCTAATTAACCGTAACGACCGGTAATGTAATCTTCAGTCTTTTTCTTCGTTGGTGTAGTAAATAAGGTATTTGTGTCTGAGTATTCAATCAATTCGCCCATATACATAAAGGCTGTTTGATCAGATACACGCGCTGCTTGTTGCATGTTGTGTGTAACAATAACAACGGTAAATTTGTTTTTTAAATCGTTTATTAGCTCTTCGATTACCAAAGTAGAAATAGGGTCGAGTGCTGATGTTGGTTCATCAAGTAAAAGTACCTCAGGCTCAATTGCAATTGAGCGAGCTATAACTAAACGTTGTTGCTGACCACCCGATAAGCCAAACGCGCTATCGTGCAATCTATCTTTTACTTCATCCCACAAAGCAGCACCACGAAGTGATTGCTCTACTACTTCATCTAATTTACGTTTCTCTTTAATGCCTTGTAAGCGCAGGCCATAAACTACATTTTCATAAATTGATTTAGGAAATGGATTAGGGCGCTGAAACACCATGCCTACATTACGACGAAGTGCTGCTACATCTACGCTCTTATCGTAAATATTTTGACCATGGAGTAATATTTCACCTTCAATACGGCAAATATCAACCAAATCATTCATGCGATTAATACAACGCAGTAATGTTGATTTACCACACCCAGACGGCCCGATAAACGCAGTTACTTGGCCTTTAGGAATGTTCATATTAACTTTATTAAGCGCCTGCTTATCACCGTAGTAAAGATCGAGGTCTTTAATCTCTAGCGCTTTTTGATCATCCGTTAAATTTTCTAGGTCTAACTTTTGACCAATATTAGCTTGGTTTACTTGTGGAGCGACTGTAATCATTTTTGTTACCTATAAAATCTTTACTAATTAGTGTTCAAGCGATCTGAATTTTTCACGTAAATGGTTACGTATACCAATGGCCGTTATGTTTAGGGTAATAATCACCGACACCAATAAAAAGGCAGTGGCGTATACCAGCGGACGTGCCGCTTCAACATTAGGGCTTTGGAAGCCAACATCGTATATATGAAAGCCTAAGTGCATGAACTTTCTATCTAAGTGAAAATACGGGAAGTTACCATCAAGTGGTAATGTAGGGGCCATTTTTACAACGCCTACTAACATTAATGGTGCAACTTCACCTGCAGCACGCGCAACTGCCAGTATTAAACCAGTCATAATTGCAGGGCTTGCCATTGGAATAATTATGCGCCATAACGTTTCAACCTTTGTTGCGCCAAGCGCTAGTGAACCGTCACGTACGGTACTTGGAATACGAGATAAGCCTTCCTCAGTCGATACAATAACAACTGGCAAAGTTAATATAGCAAGCGTTAACGCCGACCACATTACACCTGGCGTACCAAATACTGGCGTTGGTGCCGCTTCAGGGTAAAATAATTGGTCTAAGCTACCACCTAACATGTATACAAAAAAGCCGAGGCCAAACACACCGTACACAATTGAAGGCACACCGGCCAAGTTAATCACCGCAATACGAATCATCTTAGTGACTGCATTTTTAGCGGCATACTCGTGTAAGTAAATTGCAGCAACAACACCAAACGGCGTCACTATTACAGCCATCAGCATAACCATAAACACAGTACCAAATATAGCAGGGAAAACACCGCCCTCTGTATTTGCTTCACGTGGGTCATCAGATACAAACTTACCTAGCTGCACAAAGTAGTGCCCTAGCTTTGCAAAAAAGCCCATATCATTTGGAAACCAAACATCAAGTACTTGATACATTGGAATCGTAACTACTTCACCGCGCATATCTTTTACAGTTACGTGGTCACGTTTAGCTTGTTTACGTAGTGCAAATAAATCTTTTTCAAGTACACCATACTGCGCACGTAATTCAGCACGCTCTTGAGCAAGCTCAGCAACACGTTCATCAGTGAGTGCGTTATCTAGTAAGTAGCCCTTTTCTTTTAAACGAAGACGCTCAAGCTCATAGTTAATATGCCCAATGTCACCATTTTGTAAATCAAGTGCTTCGTCGTTTAAATCCACGGCACGCTCTACAAGTTCATGTAGAGCTTCAATTTTATCGCCTTCGACTGGTTTACCATCTTTAATTACACTTTCAACATAACCATAAAAATTACCGTTTTTACTACGCTCAAATACAGCAAGCGTTGCAGGCGTTGTTTTATTTTTAATGTCGGTTTCTAATATCCAACGAAAGTCTAAATCTACATACTCACGATTACCTGTTTTAATAAGTAAGCGCTCTATTTCTTCTTTTTCAAATCCGCTAACGTCAATACCTGTCGCGGCTAAACGCGTTTTTGGTACTAATTCACGGTCATAAACTTCGCCAATAACGGTTTGTTTTGAAATTGACCCTTCAAGTTCAAACTGCACAACTTCTGAAGGCCAGAAAAAACTTAATCCTTTCCAGGCTATCATTGCTAATAAGCCTAGAACTGAAATTAAACTGATGCTCACTGCACCACCGGTCATCCAAATCCAAGGAGAACCAGACTTAAACCACTGCTTTACCATGTCATGTCTCTCCGCTTACATTGAGCTATATTTTTCACGCAGTTGCTGGCGAACAAACTCAGCGACTGTGTTAAAAATGAATGTGAATATGAATAGTACAAAGGCCGCTAAGAACAATATTCTGTAATGCGAACTACCTACTTCTGACTCAGGCATTTCAACTGCAATATTTGCTGCAAGCGTACGCATACCTTGGAAGATGCTCCAATCCATAATAGGTGTATTACCCGTTGCCATAAGTACAATCATGGTTTCGCCAACGGCGCGGCCAAGTCCCATCATTACCGCAGAGAAAATACCAGGGCTTGCTGTTAGTAATACAACACGTATTAGTGTTTGCCACTGCGTTGCACCTAATGCTAATGAGCCATTTGATAAATGCTTTGGAACACTAAATACGGCGTCTTCTGCAATTGAGAATATAGTTGGAATAACTGCAAACCCCATCGCAATACCTACAACCAGCGAGTTACGTTGATCGAATGTCATACCTAGCTCATTTGTTAAGTACTGACGTACATTGCCGTCAAACATCCAAAGCTCAACAAATTCACTCATCGCAAACGAAAACCAGCCAATAAGTAAAACGACCGGAATAAGGATAATTGAATGAGATCCTTCAGGAATTCGATGACGGATTTTGGTTGGTAATTTAGTCCAAGATAAACCTGTCGCTAACATACCTAAAGGTAATAATATGAGTAACCCAACAATTGCAGGTAAGTGCTCTTCTATCAAAGGAGCTAACCAAAGACCGGCTAAAAAACCTAAAATAACGGTTGGTAATGCTTCCATTATTTCAACAGTAGGCTTAACTACCTTACGTAATTTACTCGACATAAAGTATGCCGTGTAAATTGCCGCCGAAAGCGCAATAGGCACTGCAAATAACATCGCATAAAGGGCTGCTTTTAATGTACCGAACGAAATTGGCACTAATGAAAACTTAGATTCAAAGTCATCACTGGCTGATGTTGACTGCCATATATAACCTGGCTCTGGGTAACCTTCGTACCACACTTCTTGCCAAAGCGCTGACCAAGTGACTTCTGGATGCTCGTTATGTATTTCTAATACTGTTAGTTTGTTATCCGCCAAAATTAATGCAGCATTTGAACGCGGTGAAATTGCAAAGTTTTGTATTGCGCCTTCACTTACTTTACCTTGCCATAATTTTGCTTCGCTTGTTGTGTAGTACACCCCAAGCTCACCGTTACTGCTGGTCGTAAAAAAAGTACGACGGTAGAACTCTGTAAATACATTTAATTTACTTTGCTTAGTCGTTTCAAATGAACGTATTTTTTCATATTCGCGGCCAGTGTCAGTGTTAACTTCAAACCACTGCGAAACTTCGCCGTTATCATTGGCAAGCATTAATGAGTTTGCACCTGCTAGTAATTGTGCAGATACAATATTGGCATTTTCTTCGTTAGCTGAAAGTAGCTGAATTTGCTCTACATCACTTGGGTCACGTGTATCGTATACGTAAACTTGATTAGCAGAACGTACAAAAGTACGGGTTGTATCTGGCGACATTAATAGCTCATCTACACGCCCTTCAACATCTAGCTCTGTGCGCTCAACAACCCACTCAACTTCGCCAGTAAACATATTCTCTTCAGCAACAAAACTGCTAAACAGCACCCGTTTGTCTTCTGTAAGTGCGACAACAGCTGTTCTGTCTTCATAGTGGCTAAATGCAAAGCGTTTAATAGCTGAGCCTTGTTCATCTACTTCCAAAGCCATTTCCCCAAGAGGAAAGTCTAAACGAGGCGTTAATTTACGCTCGTTATTAGGAAAGGTGACCAAAAATTTAGGTGCTACGACCATTACAGTGCCATCTTTTAAACCAAACGCATAATGCCCTTGAAAAGGCGCGCTAGTTGCAAAGCTTGTTGCATCACTTGGTAGCTCGGCGTTTAATGTTTTAAGCTTTTTACCAAAGCTGCCATCTTGCACACTGTAAAAATCAACCTGCCCTTGCTGACTGAGTAAATAAGCAACTTCAGTTTGCTCTTCTACACCTAGGCCTGCTATTTGCTGCGAATTAGCGACCTGAAAGCTATCGCGTTTTTCTACTTTTGCAGATTCAAAAATTGGCTGTACTACATAAAGAAGGTAAAAGAATATTAATAGCAGTGCTACCAATACCATTATCCCACCTGCGGTTATACCAAATTTGGCAAACCGATCTTTAAATAGACGGCTTCGATCCGTATTAAAAGTCGGTTTATTCGGATTTGAAGTCATCAAAACACCCTTAAATCTTAACGTTCTATAAATTATATTTCATCAAGATGACAGTAATGTTACAGCAGTAATAATAAGCACGTTAAAACGGTTTTAAATAAAACTAGCGAAGAAAATCGCTAAATAAGTCTCATATAGATGATTTTTAAGTGAACTAAATTATAAAATAATTGGACAAAGCATTTATCGAGGTCAATACTAAAAGAGTACTTACTAAATAAGAATGACTATTAATACCGCGTATAGTCAACACAACCACATTCAATTTTATTATTTTAAAATCAACGATTTATAAAAGTGCAACAATACACAATTTAGATTAGACAATACACTTAATGCCTATGCATTTACTTTCTTTGGGCTTAAAAAGAGAATTATTTATGAAGCAGTTGGTTATAACTATTCTAGGGCAAGATCGCCCTGGTTTAGTAGAGAGTATCTCATCCGTCGTGTTACAAAATCATGGCAACTGGCTAAGCAGTAACTTAAGCCATTTATTAGGTCATTTTGCAGGTATTATTCAACTTGAAGTTGCTGAGGAGCACTTTCAATCACTACAAAGCGCTTTAAATAAGTTACCTAAGTTAGACGTTCGAATTGAAACCGGAAACACAGAAATTGAACCATCAACATTAGAACAAATCAATCTGGTTATAACAGGTAACGATCGCCCAGGTATTGTTCAAGAGTTGGCGAGTGTAATACGCCACAAAGGCGCTAACATTACTCATTTAAATTCAAGGCAGCAAAGTGCGCCTAATTGGGGGGTGCCTATTTTTAGCGCTGTTGCTACCGTTACTTTACCCAATGGTATGAATAAAGACGAAGTCATTGAAGCATTGGAATCAATAACAAGTGATTTAATTGTAGATACAGAAGAAGTTTGATCTCCCTAAGTGCGTGCCACACTGTTGACACGCATATTATTTTAGCCAGTTTATCAAAGCCCTCTGCGGGTTATTTAACGCAGACATAAAATAAGCCGATGCAAGCATCGGCTATTTTGAATAGTTATCCTATAAAGCTACATATCCATATGACGATTCGTACTTTGCATCATTTGCTTTATACCTTGCTTTTCCAGCTCTAGTATTTGTTGCAGCTTTTCTTGGCCACTTTGAGTTTCAGCGCGCTCAAGTAAGTATTCGTATAATTCAATTACCTTTTGATGCTGCTCTGATAAATAAGCTTGAATAACTTTCTCATCAAATTGCTGGTCTTTACTAATGTCTTCGAAAGTAATTAGCTCAGGATTTTTAGCAAAGTATTCATAACAGTACGTATCGAGCGTATTTATTTCGGTTATCGCTTTAAACCCGACTAAATCTTCAGCGAGTTTTTTTTCGTAATTTAGGTAGTAGTCCACCAGCATTGCATTATGTTCATCGAGTAAATCCTTTACGCTATGAAAATTAGCCGCCATTTGCGTATGAAACAAAACGGTCCAATCGTATACCTCTTTAATTGTTTTAACTTGCATGTGCATTCCTTACTTAGTTGACTGTATAGGTACTACACTGCGTAAAGCGTGCCAATTAAAAAACCATTTAAAAACAGAAGGTTAATTTTAAAATGGATATTAGTTAGCAATTTAATAGAATAACTTACAAATTATAGGTAATTTTTATAGAGCAATGCGTGGGTAGTAACCGCACTGCTCTATCGTCTTGTTGCTTTATATTATTTAAGTCCTTGTTTGCGCCACAGTAGGTAAACCGCAGGAATAACAAGTAAGGTGAGTACAATTGCACTGCCCATACCGCCAACCATAGGTGCAGCTATTCGACTCATTACTTCGCTTCCGGTGCCTGTGCCATACAGCACAGGTAGCAAGCCAATAATAATTGTCGCGACAGTCATCATAACCGGGCGTACTCGAAGCCCTGCACCTTCAATAATAGCTTGCTGTAATTGCACTAAACTAAGTGGCTTATCTGCCTGCTCTGCTTCGATGCATTTTTCTTGATAGGCTTGGTTTAAATACACCAACATAATGACCCCAATTTCTACCGCTACCCCAGCTAAGGCAATAAAACCTACACCCACTGCAACTGAAAAGTTAAAGCCCTCTAAATACATTAGCCATACGCCACCAATCATTGCCAGTGGCAAAGTAGCCATAATAATAGTGACCTCAGCAAAGCTTCTAAAATTAAGATAAAGCAACACAATAATAATCGCTAATGTAAGTGGTAATACATAAGTCAGTTTGTCTTTAGCGCGCTGCATGTATTCATACTGCCCAGCCCACGTAATTGAGTAGCCAGCAGGTAGTATTAGGTCCTTATCGAGCACTTGCTGAGCGTGCTCAACGTAAGTACCAATATCAACGCCATCTATATCAATAAAACTCCAACCGTTTAAACGTGCATTTTCGCTTTTTATACCAGGCGGTCCATCTTCAATAAATACATTGGCTACATCACCAAGTGCTATACGCTGCCCTGTAGGCGTTACAATGGGTAACAGCATTAGCTCTTCTGGCGAGTCTCTGTATGCTTGCGGGTAACGCAAATTAACTGGGTAGCGCTCTTGCCCTTCTACGGTTTGAGTTACGTTTGTACCACCAATTGCAGTAGATACAACTTGCTGTATGTCGCTAATATTTAAGCTATAGCGCGCGGCTTTTTCACGATTTATATCTACTTTTATATAACGTCCACCGGCTACTCGCTCTGAGTAAACCGATGCAGTGCCTTGCACATCTTTCAATAACACTTCTATTTGTTGACCAATTTTTTGAATTTCACTCAACTTTGGTCCCGCAACTTTAATACCCACAGGGGTTTTAATACCGGTCGCGAGCATATCAATACGTGTTTTAATTGGCATTACCCACGCGTTCGTCAACCCCGGAAACTTAACCAAACCGTCGAGTTCTTTTTTAAGTTTTTCAAGCGTCATACCCTCGCGCCATTCGTTTTTTGGTTTTAGCTGAATAAACGTCTCTATCATTGTAAGCGGCGCAGGATCTGTTGCAGTTTCTGCTCGCCCAACTTTACCAAATACTGTTTTAACCTCAGGTACTGTGGCAATTAGCTTGTCGGTTTGCTGTAGTATTTCGCGCGCTTTACCTACCGATAAACCAGGATACGTTGTGGGCATATACATTAAGTCGCCCTCATCAAGTGGCGGAATAAATTCACTGCCTATTTTGTTTACCGGGTAAAAGCCAATAACAGAAACAACCACCGCGAGTACCAATGTCATTTTTGGAAATTTAAGCACCCAGTTAAGTAGTGGGCGATACGCTGCGACGAGTAATCGGTTAACTGGATTTTTTTGCTCCGAAATAACTTTACCTCTAATAAAGTAACCCATTAATACCGGCACTAAGGTAATCGCAAGCCCAGCAGACGCCGCCATAGCATAGGTTTTAGTGTAAGCCAGTGGCGCAAACATACGTCCTTCTTGCGCTTCTAAAATAAATACCGGCATAAAGCTGACGGTAATAATTAATAAACTAAAAAATAATGCAGGACCCACTTCACTCGCCGATTTAGCCACAACTTCCCAGCGGTTTTCGTTGGTAAGTGGCGTTTTTTCCATATGTTTGTGCATATTTTCAATCATGACGATAGCGCCGTCGGTCATTGCGCCTATCGCTATTGCAATTCCCCCTAAAGACATAATGTTGGCGTTAATCCCCTGCCAATACATAATTATAAATGCCGTTAAAATCCCAAGCGGTAACGTAATAATCGCCACCAATGATGAGCGCACATGAAACAAAAACACCACACACACTAAAGCAACTACAATCAGCTCTTCAATTAGCTTACTTGTTAGATTATCTACTGCGTTATTTATTAAGTTGGAGCGATCGTACACAGGGACTATTTCAACGCCCTCTGGTAATCCCTTTTTAAGCGATTCTAATTTTGCTTTTACCAGCTCAATAGTTTTTTGTGCATTTTCGCCATAGCGCATAATAACGATGCCGCCGGTCACTTCGCCTTCGCCATTAAGCTCTGCAATACCACGGCGCATTTGCGGCCCGACTCTAATATCAGCTACATCACGCAATTGCAGCGCAGTACCATTAGCGTTTACGCCAAGCGGAATAGCTTCTAGGTCGGCAACACTTTTAATGTAGCCTGTGCTTGTTACCATGTATTCAGCTTCAGCCATTTCAACTACTGAGGCGCCCATCTCTTGGTTGCCTTGCTGGATAGCGGTTTGAATAAGGCTAAGCGGAATACCATATGCGCGTAATTTATCAGGCTCAACATTAACTTGATATTGCTTAACCATGCCACCAACAGCAGCCACTTCAGAGACTCCTGGTACGGTTTGTAGCTCAAACTTTAAAAACCAATCTTGTAAGCTTCGTAGCTGACTAATATCGTGTTTATTTGTTTTATCAATTAGTGCGTATAAGTAAATCCAACCTACGCCTGTCGCATCAGGACCAAGCTCTGGCGTAGCGCTATCGGGCAATCGGTTTGCTGCTTGGCTTAGGTATTCTTGTACTCGGCTACGCGCCCAATACAAATCGGTTTTTTCGTCAAAAATAACGTAAACGTACGAGTCACCAAAAAACGAAAAACCTCTTACGGTTTGCGCTCCCGGCACAGAAAGCATTGCTGTGGTGAGCGGAAATGTAACTTGGTCTTGCACTACTTGCGGCGCTTGCCCCGGGTAAGTGGTTTTTATAATGACCTGAACATCAGATAAGTCAGGCAAGGCATCCACGGGCGTATTTTTTAGTGCAAACAATCCTCCACCCAGTAAAATTAATGTAAGCAACAACACAAAAAAGCGATTGCTAACAGACCAGCGAATAATGGCAGTTATCATAATGGCTCCTAGTGAGAACTATATTGCATAGGTTGCATAGTAGAATGATCAATCGGCTCTGCGTTTTGCGCTTTAGTAATTACAAATTCATCGTTAATAATGCTAAAAGTAAAATTAATATACTGGGCATTTTCAAACTGAGTAATATCAATATCTGGCGCTAATACAAAGTCCATTGTGGCGGGTTCTCGATTCCATTTTTCAATGGCTTCTCGGCTAATATTAATAATGCGATTTTGTATATCTATGGCATTAATAGTGCCGTTAACCGTGGCGTTTTGTGGCTGCATATCCATGTTCATATTTGAGTCTGAACCAGAATCCGAGCTGATACCAGAGCTAGGTATTTCCATTCGTTTAAAGTCAGAGCTTTTACTCGATTCAGAGTCTATTAAAAATTGCGCTGAAGTCACTACCGTGTCACCTGTCATTACACCTGACAAAATGACAGCTTCATTACTATTAATTTGCCCAACTTCAACTTCTACCGATTTAAAACGACCCTCACCTAATGCAATAACCACACGGTTTTGATGCTGCGTGCGAATTACCGCTTCTTTAGGGACTGTAAATTGCGCCTTACTCGCTTTAGCGTGAATGCTCACTTGTGCAAACATATTTGGTTTTAACCGATGATCTGCATTTTCAAACCTAAGCCTTACACGCAGAGTCCGGTTTTTAGCATCAAGCGCGGGGTAAATGTAATCAACCTTACCTTCCCACTTTTGACCTTTTAAGTAATCAAGCGTCATTGTAACGGGCAACCCAACACTCACTTGTTCTGATTGGCGCTCGAACACTTCCGCCTCTACCCATATTTCATCTAGCTGGGCAATACTCATCATTGATGTGCCTGGTTTAACGTAAAAGCCCTCTCGTACTGTTAGCTCATCTACCACACCACTTTGCTTTGCGTAAAAAGTAATATTTTGCATTATCTTTTTATTTTTTTGTAAACGTTCAATAAATCCATCAGACACATTTAACGACTCTAAACGTGCCTTTGCTGCGCGAATTAACACGGTATTATTACGATTAACCGCCAATAAAAACTCTTCCTGTGCATTCACCAATTGTGGTGAATACAAAGTATATAAAGGCTCACCGGCTTTAACTTGTGCTCCTTGCGCTTTAACGTACAAGCTTTCAATCCAGCCCTCTACACGTGGATGAATGTGAATAAGTTGGTCTTGGTTATATTGCACATACCCCACAGTATTTATATCGCTGTGAAGTGTTTTAAGCTCTACTTTGGCAGTTCTTACACCCAAGTTATTAATGACTGCAGGCGAAATAGTTACTACACCTGGTCCATCCTGAGCGTTGCTATCGTTTTCATATACAGGGACTAAATCCATTCCCATTGGCGACAGCCCTGGCGCGTCACGCCTGTAATTACTATCCATAGGTGCTACCCAATACAAGGGCTGTTTTTCAGCACTTTGCTGTTCATTCATTTCCGAGCTGCTAGGTAAAAACTGCATCACTAAGGCGCCAATTAATGCAAATGCGCCCGCACCGACTAAGGCGGCAACAAGTAACTTTAAATTAGTATTCATTATGTAATTCTCCAGTTTGCTCGCTCATTACTTGGGGGTCTAAGCTACTTGCATAATAATTAAGGCGAGCGGTAATAATATGCTGCTCTACTTGAATATTAAGCGCGTCTATTTTGGCGTTAAGTTCACTAATACGCGCGCGCATCACGTCAGAAAAATCCCCATCGTCGCGCGTATAAGCATTAAGTGTTGCTTGAGATTGCTCTGACATTTGCGGTAATAACGTATTTTGATAAAGCGCATCGCGTTTTTGCAAACGAGCGAGTTGGCTAAACTCCTTAAAGTACATGCCTTTGAGTTTTTGAAGCGCCACCAGCTTTTGTGTTTTAGTAGCTTCTGCACTAGCAATAGCCGATTTAACCTGTTGATCTTGTCTGTTATCAGTAAACAATGGCAAATCAATGCTAAATCCTACTGAAAGTAAATCAGCTCGCGACTCCCCCATCGGCGTATCATCTCGGTAACCATAACCCACATTAACGCCCATTTGAGGTTTGTAACTTTGCTTGGCGAGTGCAACTTCGGTTTGCTTTGCGGTGACGGTTTTGTCTATCGCAATAATTGCGGGATGCGCCATAAGCAACTGTATTAATTTATCAAATTCAAGGTTTGCAAAATCAACCAGCCCTGTGGTTTTAGTAAATTCGTCATTTAAAGGCTGCATAAGCATATTCATAGGTAACCACTGTGCTAAACGGTTTTTAGCACTTTCAAATTGCTGCTCAAGCATAACCAGCTTATCTTCAAGGCGAGTGAGTTCTAATTGCGCACGAATAATATCTTGCTGGCGTGTTTTACCTAAGGTACTTGCGTAGCTTGCTTCGGTAATTTCAATAAGCTGAGTAAATAATCCTTTATCTTGCTCAATTAAAGCGATACTTCGCTGAGCACGATACGCGTTTAACCACGACTCAATCACAATTGCTTTTACTTGTGCTAAGCGATCGGCGCGCTGCCAAGGGTATTGTTGAGCAGACTGAGCTAATGCCTTTTGTTTAAGTGCTAAACTATTCCCTCGGCTAAACTTTTGGCTCAAATCGACTTTAAGCTGCGTCATCCCTTCTTGATCAAATGCATAACCGTTAGTAGGCAAGTTAAGTAAGCCAACCGTTAAAACAGGATCGGGTAAGGTGCCTGCGGCAATACTTTGCGCTATTGTGGCATCTTCTTGGTAGCAACTCGCTTTTAGCCATGGCTCATGCGTTAGTGCATAATTAAGCGCTTGCGTTAAGCTAAGCGTTTGCTCATTGCGGGCTTGTTTTAGCGTATCGATATTTAGGTTATTTGAATTGTTTTGCGCATTAACAGCTGTGCTAAATAACACAACACTACATAATACGGCTTTAATACTTACAGCGTGGTTCATCACCTGCTCCATCTAAAAATAAAAGAAATTCTTAAATTAAGAAGCAAAAAAGGTGTTTAGGAGTTTTACAAAAACCTTTTATATCAATTGCATTGAATTAATGATCTATTATTGCGGTAGGAAAATTGCTCTATAACAAGGAAAAAATTACGCAGTATAGTTGCTTTATATAAGTAATTTTTAACGCAGTTAGAGAGGTATTTAGTTCCTAGAATGAGCATGTTTTCAATAAAATTGATATTACACCTATCCTGCTATTAAGCAGACATAGGAGGGCGGTAGAGTGAACGAGGTATATTAATTTGTGTAGTAAATACACTTATATTTACTTTTTCAGATTCAAGTAAAGTAACGCTAAATAAAGTATCAACATTAAGCATTGAATTAGCAGCGCAGCCACTGATAGGGCATTTGCAATCATTTTGTGGCGTACTTTCGTCGTCGCAACAATCCATCTGCATCATATTTTCAGACATGCTAGCAACAGCTGTTGCATCACTACTGTGTGTCATTGGCATTTGGGCATGCATTGCTGTTTTCGTTGGCAAATGTGGCATTTCGCATACCATAGCTACAGACGCAACTGCCTGACCCACAAAAGTGAGCAGTAAAGTTATCATGAGTAAACTAGAGTAAAAACGTTGCAACATTATGCCTTTTAATAAATTTTAAAATGATTGTAAGATAACCTAACGGCAACCACAAATACTTTAATTATGTAGACTGCGGTTTATCAGGTGTTTTAATTAAGTTACTCGCGATAATTGCAAATATACAATATGCGCTAAAATACCAAAAACCCTCACCAAATTGTGCATTCATAACAAGTAGCTCACCACTTTTACCATGAGCGTTACCTGCTAGGTAAGTCACTATTAATGCAATAACAAATACATCAACCATGCTCCACTTACTTAATGCACAAATAACCAGACCGAGCTTTTGCTTAAACCCATTCAAAGGTAGGCAACAATAAAGCAATTGTAATAGCAGCTTCAAGCTTGGAATAACAATAGAAAACAACCCCACTAAAGCAGCTACAAATAAATTATTATTGCTAGCAAGCTCTTTAACTGTGCCTAAAATACTTTGTGTTTTGTTATAGGCGCTAATCTCGCCCTCTAACTTATCAAGCCCTAGCATATTCGAGAACATCATTAGCATGCTACGAGTCCGACCATCGCCCTCTTCAGCAAGCATTTCAATGCCCGCTTGCGCTAATTTTGATTTATCTATGTTGCCCTCTATTGTTAATACTGGTTTTGTAATACCAGGAAACAATAAACAAAGAGCAACCACTACACTTATAACCGACAACCAATTACGCATATTTATTCTGTTATTGCCTCAATAATGTCATCACTGTATAAAACAGCATCCAATAAAAAATTAAATATATCGCCAATGTGCAGCTCTGAGTTTATGTTGGCCAAATGGACCATAGCTTCATCTATATTATCTAATTCAAACTCTTTTATAAGCGATAAACAGTTCCCTAAGATGCCGCTCTCTAATAGTAACGCATCAGATATTGCAGCATCTAAAGTAAACTCTTTAACTATGTCTTTTAATTCAGCATCTAAAATAGCATCAAGCACCGAGAACAAACCCACCAGATACCCTTGCTCGGTCAACTCTTTATTATTTTGCTCCAATATTAGCGACATAAATTGAGCCCGCGTTAAAGCAAGCTTAGTTAATTCGGTTGGTTTTTCGACCCCCAACTCACTAATTGCTAATACGCGAACAAATTGTCTTATTGTGTCCTCACCTAAATAAATAACCGCTTGTGAAATAGACGTAATGACTAAATTTGCTTTGCCTGAACGCGCGTTAGCTAGCTTTAAAACCCTCGCTGTTATGGCGACATCTCTGGCCACTCGTTGATGAACTTCTTTAAAGCAAAGTGTTTCTTTTGCTGTAAAACGCAATAGATCAAAAACGGTTAGCTTTGAAGGCTCTACACCTTTATACGTAATCATTTCTGGGCGAGAAAAAAAGAACCCTTGAAATAAATCGCAGCCAGCCAATTTTAATACATTAAATTGTTCATGCGTCTCTATTCGTTCAACAATTATTTTTGCATGTGGATTTGCGCGTTTTATTTTTTTAATGCGCATATTGGTTTTAATAACCGGATCATCTATCTCAATTTTTATGTAATCAACATGTGCTAACAGTGGCTCCCATTTTGGATCGCCATCGTAATCATCAAGTGCAAAAACATAGCCTTCTTTTTTAAGTTCTTGCACACGCTCAGCCACCGCAGGAATATTACCCGTGCGCTCCACTATTTCAATAACACTATTTTCTGGCAATAAAAGTTTGGGGAAGTTATCGAGAATAGTTTCTGATGACAAGTTTATAAAAGCTAAATGATGTGCGGTAAGTCTATCTAAACCAACCAACATTAAAGCATTAAAAAATAGGCGGCTTGTCGCATGGACATCAGAAGTGCCTACAGGAAACGCATTATTGGCTGAGTCTCTATAAAGCAATTCGTACGAGAAAACATTCTGGTCTATATCAAAAATAGGTTGCCGCGCAACAAACTGAGTTATTTTTTGTACTTCATCAGGTATGTTATGTAATTTCACTTGGCTCTAAACCTATAAATAAAAGATGGCAAAACAGCCAATAATATGTGTACTTTAATGCAACACGCATAAGATAAATATAGTCGTCATTGCAAAAACGTTAAAATTACACAACACTAATATAAAATATTAATATAAAAGGTAGAGATTTGACTAACTTTATTCGGTTATTAGTACTGAGCCCTCTGCTATTTGTATTTTTTAGCTATGCCAGCATTAATCCTACTCCCCTCAAATATAATGTCAGCGCGTCAGGGAGTCATTATCCATATTATACAAATGATCCAGAAAAGCCTGGCATATTACCCGAAATTATTGAAAAAGTACTCGATGATGCCAATATTGCAGCTTCTCATATCGACCTACCTACAAAGCGTATTACCAAATATTTACAAGATGAAATAATCGATTTTGATGTTATTTCATTAGAATGGCTCTCAAAGAGTGAGAGAAATGACCCTCGTTATGTTTTTTCAGAGCCGCTTATTTATGCCACAGAAATGATTGTTACCTTGCCTAAAAATGCCCAGCATTGGCAAAGCGCTGATAGCTTGAAGGGTAAAAATATAGGAACGGTACTAGGTTACTATTACTTTAATGACAACACCTTTGAGCGTGTTGACTTTCCATCCGAAAAAGAACTTATGACAGCCCTATCAAGAAACCGTGTAGAAGCTGCACTAGTAGGTAAGTTAACTGCGCTCTATTGGGCAAAGCAGTTAGGGATAAACATTGCCTTTGGCGCACAGCATTCCCATGGTTTTTTAAGAATTCGCTTATTGAGCAAACACAAAGAATTATTGCCCCAGATAAACCTAGCAATTAAAAACCTTCACGCTCAAGGATATATAAAAACTATTGAAGATAAGTATATGAGTAATATACCCACACAAAATTAAGGGACTAATGGCGCAGAGCTCGTGTTTTGGAGTACAATAGCAGCAAATGTTAACTCGACCAGAATCAGAAAGAGCCCCATGAGTATTGAAAAAGCCTTAATCGAACGTAGTAATAATCAATGTGAATTGTGTGCAGCCACCGAGAACTTATCTGTTTATGAAGTACCACCGGTAACTGAAACCCACTCAGATAAATGTATTTACACGTGTCAAACATGTAAAGATCAAATCGAGAATAACAGCGAAATAACGCCTACGCATTGGCACTGTTTAAACGATAGCATGTGGAGCCAAACTCCTGCAGTACAAGTTGTAGCTTACAGAATGCTTTCGCGTTTAGCGCCTGATAATGGCTGGGCACAAGATGCGCTAGACATGATTTACCTTGAAGAAGATACGCTAACGTGGGCTAAAAAAGCACTTGCTGAAGATGACGATTTAAAGCATGTAGATAGCAACGGTGTAGTACTTCAAGCAGGCGATACTGTTACCCTAATTAAAGACTTAGACGTTAAAGGTAGTAGCCTTACAGCTAAACGCGGAACAGCTGTTCGTAATATTGGCCTAACCAGCAACCCTGAACATATTGAAGGGCGAGTTGACGGCCAGCGCATAGTTATTTTAACTAAGTTTGTTAAAAAATAATCGTTTGTTTTTTAATTATTAAAGGCGCTAATGCGCCTTTTTTTATGTTTAAAATAAGTTAAGGAATGATTAAGTCACTAGGTAATACACTAGGGGGATAATATTGAGTAAGGATAACAAACATGGAAAAGCATCAAGCAGTACATTCACGTAAAAAAGCACTTACAGGACTTAGTTTATTAGCACTGAGCGCTTTTGCTATAACCGGTTGTGATCAACAAACAAAGCCGACTGAAAATACAGAGCAAGCAAAATCAATATCGACTCTAACTACCCAAGTTAGCTACAAAGATCGCAGTATGCTTCGCCCCGGTTCACAGTTAATAGTTACGCTTTCGGATGTATCTAAAATGGATGTAAAAGCAGATATAATAACCCAAGAAGTGATTGATATTACCCAAGCCCCACCATTTACTGTAGAGCTAACTTATGATGCCAGTAAAGTTAACGATAAACACCGCTATAGCCTAAGCGCCAGAATCATAAATAAAGACAAAGTACTTTACACAAGTACCACAAATAACGACCCATTTAGAGAATCACAGCTAACTGGCCCTTATAAAATTGAGCTTTCAAAAGTATCCGTTGAAAAGCCAGACATAACGCTTACAAACACGTACTGGAAAGCAATAACAATCAATGCTCAAACAGTAAATGTTAGAACTAAAGAGCCGTTTATTCAGTTCGATAAAGACTACCGTGTTAATGGCTTTTTAGGCTGTAATAATTTTAGCGGAAGTTATAGCACCGAGCAGCACACAATTACACTTAGTCAGTTAGCGAGTACAAAAAAGATGTGTTCGGAGAATATGGACCAAGAGGCAGCTATGTCTAACGTACTTAACAATACTTCAAAGTGGGAAATTACAGGCGAGTCACTGAAACTTAAAAACAACAGCGGTAATACGCTTGCTACTTTTAACGCAGTTTATTTTAATTAATATTTAGCTCCCTAATATATGTGTTACCTAACACATTCGTATTGATTTTAAATAAAATGCCCAGCAAAGCTGGGCATTTTATCATTCATTGTAAGCGCTATTTAAAGCTACTCATCAACGAGTTGTTCACTTCTGTAAAAACCACTTGGCTCACTTAACAAATCAACAAGTTCAGGCATTATTGCATCCATTGTTTGCTTTAGCTTCCATGGAGGGTTAATCACAATCATGCCAGATGCTGTCATGCCGTGTACGTCAGTGTCCGCTTCAGTGCCTAATTCAAATAGCTGAATGTTGCGCATTCCTGAATCAATTAAGCCCTGCTCCATATTATCAATGCGCTCTCTGTCTACTACCGGATACCAAATCATATAAGTACCTGTAGCAAAACGCTGATGAGCTTTAACTAAGGTTTTTACAACCGTTTCGTAGTCATCTTTAATTTCGTACGGAGGGTCAATTAACACACACGCTCTGCGAGATGCTGGTGGTAATAATCCTACTAAGCCGGTAAAGCCATCTTCTCCGCGCACACGAATGGAGCGCTTACCTTGCATATTTTCTTCAAGTAATAATAAATCGCGCGGGTGCAGTTCAAAAAACCAACCCTTATCTTGGCGGCGCAAGTAATGCTCTGCAATTTTTGGTGAACCCGGATAAAATGCAAGTTCGTCAGTGTCGTTAAATGACTTAATTAATTCAATGTACTCATTAAGCTCAGCATGTTCACTTTTATGTTGCCAAAGTTTTTCAATACCATCTTGATACTCTTGCGTTTTTTGCGCATCAGCAGCTGCCAGTTCAAAAAAGCCAGCACCTGAATGCGTGTCTATATAATCAAGCGGTTTATCTTTAATTGTTTGGTAATTTAGTACTTGTGCCAGTACTAAATGTTTAAGTACATCGGCAGGATTACCCGCATGAAATGAGTGTCTGTAACTAAGCATTATTTATTTTCGCCATACGCAATTTAATATCGTAAGTGAACCATAAGCACTAGGCTTTGGCAACTCACACCAAGATAAGAGAGTGTTAAAGTGAACCATTTCTGAATGAAAAAGCTCATATGCTGAATTATCCCTTAACGCAGAAGAAAAATCAGCTAAAACCACCGTAAATGCTGGCAAATCAACACACTTTGCTTTACATTTGCATGACATTAATTACAGTTATATGAGCGCCTTTATGAACAACACTACTCTTCAACAACTCGAACAACTGATCGATTCTTTAATCGAACGTAATAATCAATTACAAACAGATGTTGCTACTTTAAAAGAACAGAACACTAAACTAAGCGATGAAAACGAATTACTACAGCTTGAAGCTTTAGAAAATGAAGAAAAGCAAAAAGATGCCAGCACTACTTTATCTGGTCTTCTTGATAAATTACAAAGCGCACAACAGGCTAGCTAATGTCTGAGCTGCAAAACCAGCGGGTCACTGTTGAGTTGCTAGGTAAAGAGCAGCAATTTGCTTGCCCTGAAGGGCAGGAAGATGCATTAATAGCAGCAGCTAAAAATCTAAATGACTTAGTTGAGCAAATGAAACAACGCTCAACCGTTAGAAACGATCAAAAAGCCCTACTAATGGCAGCATTAAACTTAAGCCACGAATTGCTAGAAGCAAAAACACAGGCTACAGTTGAACAACAGCATCAAGACCAATTGATTGATAAACTCAGTCAGCATTTGGCAAATGACCCCAAACACCAAAAATAAAAAGCGCATACTGCGCTTTTTGTTTATTATTAAAGTAATTAAACCTCAGCGTAGAGATAATAAATGAAGTTAAAACTTTCAAACATAACCTCTTCATGTAAGCACTTACTATTGGCATGCACTTTACTATCAATAGCACCTAGCACCTACGCTGCCGTTATTTGGAATACAATAAACCCTCATATTCAGTTTTTAAAGCAACAAGACAAGCTTCGCTTTTACGACTCTAACCAAGTATTAATTGAAGGCGAAAAATGTGCCCTACTGGTTGATACGAGTGCCAATTTTGCTGCAGTTGAACAACTTGCTGAAGATTTAAAAAAACGCCTTAAAACACCTTTATGCTATTTGGTTGCCACGCATTACCATGACGATCACTTGCTAGGTATGGCGGTTATGCAAAATTTTTATCCTGATGCCAAGCTCACTGTTCATCAACAAGTAAATAAAAATTTTAGCCTTTACCAAACAGCATATACCGACAAACTAGACACCTATGAAAAGAGCATTGAGCTGAGCTACCAACGATTAGCGAATGTCCCTAAAGAAGAGCAAGCTAAATGGCGTGATAAGTTAAAGCTTGCAAAAAAGCGACTTTTTCGCTGGCAGGAGTATCAGCTTAGCAAACCCGAAATAGTAATTAATAGTCGTAAAATTATCGACCTTGGTGGTTTTGAGGTAACGCTTGAGCCGCAGCAAGCCCATACTAACGGTGATTTAACTATTACTACTAATAAGGGCAGTGTGCTGATTGGTGGCGATATCGTTGACTGGCTTCCTTACCCTGGTCACGGCGAACTTAAAAGTTGGCAAACGTTGCTTAAGCAATATATTAACGACGAAAAGCTCACTATTATTATACCTGGCCACGGCGGCACATTAACAAAAGAGCAGCTGAAACAGCCGCTATCATTTTTAACAGCCATAACGGAGCATGTTAAAAACAGTAAAGATCAAAGTATTGAGCAGTTAATGCTGTCGTTTCCTGAATCAGTTATTGAGCCTTATAAACAAGAAGCGCTTAATATAAAATCGAGTAACTTTTTTTTACAAGCAGGCCTAAATCGCGTAAAAAGCGCAGAATAACTCAACACAACGGATTGTGTTAAAATAATAAAAGGAATTTACAAAAGTGATCACTATGCGCAGTTTGGTTTTATGTTGTTTGGGTATTTTGTTATTTGGTTGTCAATCAACGGAGCAAGAACCACAAGAAGCTCCACAAATATTTACTCATTTTGAGCCTGACTATACTTATGATATTGACGAGGAAGTAGCTCAAACGCCTCAAGTTAATGAGCCAGTTACGCCACTTCAATTCAAAAAAACAATCGTAAAAAAGCGCCCACCAAAAACTACCGATCTGTGGGTGCATATAGCCAATAATCTACACTTTACGATTTATCAAAATCGCGCGTTAAAAAAGCGTATCAGCTGGTATGCAAAGCAACCTAACTACTTACAAACGGTGAGCAAACGCGCAGCGCCTTACCTGTATCACATCGTAAAAAAAATTGAGCAAAAGCAATTACCTATGGAGCTCGCATTACTACCATTTGTAGAAAGCGATTTTAGACCAACAATAGCCTCATCACAGCAAGCTGTTGGTGTTTGGCAGTTAGTTGGCGCAACGGCGCATCACTTTGGTGTTAAGTCAGACCAATGGTATGACGGGCGCCAAGACGTACTTGCTTCAACCGATGCTGCACTTGATTACTTAAGTTACTTACATAAACGCTTTGATGGTAATTGGCTACACGCTTTGGCCGCTTATAACAGTGGTGAAGGCCGCGTTAAACGCGCAATAGAAAAAAATAAAAAACGCGGTAAAAGCACCGATTACTGGTCGCTCAGCCTGCCAAAAGAAACCGCTGATTATGTACCCAAATTACTCGCTTTAAGCTATTTAGTTAAACATCCACAAAAGGGCATTAAACGCCCAAAGCTTGCATATAAACCATTTACAACACAGATGAACATAGGCCAGCAGTTCGACTTTTCAGTCATCGCCAAGCTCTCTGGTATAGGTTCAAAGCAGTTACATGCTATTAATCAGGGATATTTAAAAAATCAAAGCTCACCTAACGGGCCGCACACTTTACTGCTGCCTATAGGGCAAGAAGCATTATTAAAAAGTCAGTTCTTCAAATCAAACTTTGCTGGAGAGTACATCGTTAAACAAAACGATACGCTTTACAGTATCGCCAGGCGTTTTAGTATGTCTGTAAAAGCTTTAAAACAACTTAATAATAAAAATAATAATTTAATAGGTGTCGGAGAAAAGTTATTAGTTGGACAACCTAAAACTCTGCCAAGCACATTAACTGTTGATTACAAAATCAGCCCTTATTTAGAACACCAAGAGATTGCGATCCCCACCATTGAAATAGATTACGAAGTTAAGTCAGGCGATAGCCTTTGGAGTATAAGTCAGCTTTACGATGTACCTCATAGCGACTTGGCAAAATGGAACAAACTCTCTGCATCAAGTATTTTAAAGCCTGGCACTCAATTAGTACTGTTTATACCACAGGCTGAAAAGCAAAAAGCAGCACCAATAAAAAAAGATTTACTGCTAGATTTACAAAAAACACTAAATCAGCCACGTTAAGTTTATAAACAAGTATATTTCGCGTAAAATTGCGCCCTAACATAGTTATTATTTGAAGAGACAAGCATGCAAATTAGCAAAAATTCAGCAGTTGAATTTCATTACACCCTTAGCGAAGCGGGCGAGCAAATTGAAAGTAGCACAAACGAAGCGCCACTTACTTACATTCATGGCAGCGAAGGCATGCTTCCTGGTTTAGAAAAAGCACTTGAAGGTAAAGAAGCCGGCGAAAAATTTAGTGTAACTCTAGAGCCAAGTGAATCGTACGGCGAGCGTGTTGATGATTTAATTCAACGTATTCCGCTTAAGCATCTACAAGGCGACGTTAAAGTATGGAAACCAGGTATGACAGCAATGGTTAGCTCTAACCAAGGTCGTCATCAGGTTACTATTGTTAAGGTTGGTCGTTTTAACGCAGATTGTGATTTAAACCACCCATTTGCGGGCAAAACACTCACGTTTGACGTTGAAGTTGTATCTGTACGTGAAGCAACAAGTGAAGAAGTTTCTCACGGACATGTGCACGCTGAAGGCGGCTGTGGTCACTCTCACTAGTTAGCGATAAAGGAAGTAAGTATGTCTAAAGTTGCAGTAGTTACAGGTGGTACAAAAGGAATTGGTCTAGCCGTTGTAAAGCGTTTTCTAAGTAATGGCTATAAAGTACATAACCTTGATATAGAGCCAAGCGAAACTGGTATATTTCATCAGTGTGATGTAAGTGATGTATCGGCGGTACAAAGCTGTATCAACGCTATCTGTGAACAAAGCAAACGCATTGATGTACTTGTTTCTAATGCTGGAAAACACTTAAGCGCAAATATAGAAAGCACCGATGAGCAAACTCTCGATGCACTTTTTGCGCTTAATGTTAAAGGCGCCTATGCCGCAGTACAAAGCGTATTGCCAAGCATGAAAGCGCAAAATAGCGGCGCTATTATATTAGTCGCATCCGATCAAGCAATTATAGGTAAGCAAAACTCTTTTGCGTATAACCTAACAAAACATGCCCTTGCCTCAATGGCCAAAACAACGGCGCTTGATTACGCGAGCTTTAATATTAGAGTAAATGCGGTATGCCCTGGCACAATAGAAACCCCGCTATTTCATAACGCGATAGATGCGTACTGCGCAAAAAGTGGCACAAACAAAGCTGAAATAGTTGCCGAGGAAGCAAGTCTGCAACCGCTTAACCGATTAGGTCAAGCCGACGAAGTTGCTGCTCTTGTGAGCTTTTTAGCAAGCGACGATGCCAGCTTTATTACTGGTAGCTTACAAAGTATTGATGGCGGCTATACAGCCCAATGAGCATGCAAATTATTGACCCTCATGTGCATTTTTTTAATCTTGCCGAGGGGCAATATACTTGGCTACAAGGCGAAAACCCACCAGCATGGCCTAACCTAGAAAAAATTAAACAACCAATAAGTGCAAAGCAACTTGTTAAAAGTACTGATTTTGAACTTGCGGGTATTGTGCACATTGAGGCTGGGTTTGATAATCAATCACCTATAAACGAGTTAAACTGGCTAAGCTCGCATTTAAAAAACCTTTCATTTAAGGCTATTAGTTACAACCAAATTGATGCGCCCGCAGAGCAATTTAATCACGCGCTAAATGCACTGGCTCATTCAAGCCTTTGTGGTATAAGAGATATAACCGAAGACGATGATGCAGTGAGACTAAAAAGCCCTCATTGTATTAATAACCTTAATTTATTGGCTACAAATAAACTGCATTTTGAAGCTCAATTTGATATTGAAAATAGCGAAATAACCAAACAAATAGCTTACTACGCTAAGCAGCTACCGCAGCTTCAAATTATAATTAATCATGCAGGACTGCCAAGTAATTTAAATGACTGGCAACAAGGTGCTGAGTTACTTGCTCAGCACGACAACATAGCAATTAAATTCTCTGGTTTTGAATTACTTAGGCTCACCAGTGAGCAACAAGCCGCGTGTTTTAATTTTCTTTTTAATCACTTTGGCCAGCAGCGTATTATGTTTGCTAGCAACTTCCCTGTGTGCCAAATAAATACAAGCTACAACAACCTATGGCACTGCCATAAGGCGTTATGCTCAAACGATAAGACATGGCATGACCTTAGCTATGCAAACGCTAAGCACTACTATCAAGTTTAAGTAAAACTAGTTATATTAAACTCTCTTTTTATAATAATACGGCCAATTTATGAAAATGTACTTTTTACTAATCGTTGTATTTTCTGCGTTTTTTCTCAATGGCTGCATATCTCAAAATCCAGACCCTACACCTAAGCTGCAACATGCTCTACTGGCAAAGCCAAATAAAACAGCCGTTAGCAAAGCAATTAAAACACTTGTACATATACAAGAAACTCAATTAGCTGAGAATGTATTTACTACCAGCAGCACAGTAACCCTTAGCAATGTGGATGGTAATAATATTATCGACACGCAAAGTCGCAATACACCCGATCAGTTTGAATTGATGATTAAAGGCAAGCAATGCTATATACGCCACCTTGATAGTAAAGCCACTATTGAGCTTAAAGACGTAGAATGTAGAATTAACGAGTTATAACAAGCTAAAACTTTACCAAACAAGTAAAAGCCGGTAAGTGACTAATCACTTACCGGCTTTTTAATGCATGACCTAAAGTTAGGTTAAAAGACTATTATTTTATTTCTACGCGTTGAGAACGCATAACAATCTCATCATTTAATTCAATACCCAACCCTGGCTCTTCTGACACTTCAAAGAAACCATTTTTAGGTTGTGGGTCTTGTAAACATAACTCGCGGTTCCACTTTTTAATCGCATAAGTGTGGTGCTCATGAATCAAAAAGTTAGGGATAGCCGTTTCTAAGTGCAGTGATGCTGCTGTTGCAACAGGCCCGCCACATACGTGAGCTTGAATACGCACATCAAAAATATCAGCGTAATCACACACTTTTTTGGTTTCGGTAAAACCACCACATAAACCAATATCAGGTTGTAGAACATCAATACTTTGATCTTC
Organism: Pseudoalteromonas sp. SG45-2; assembly: GCF_014164115.1. Taxonomy (NCBI): domain Bacteria; kingdom Pseudomonadati; phylum Pseudomonadota; class Gammaproteobacteria; order Alteromonadales; family Pseudoalteromonadaceae; genus Pseudoalteromonas; species Pseudoalteromonas sp. SG45-2. The sequence continues at coordinate 66,483 of NZ_JACJEO010000008.1, read as the reverse complement.
TAAGTACGGGCGCACACCCCAGCGATTATACAAACGTTCACCACCAGCAATTGGCACATTAACTTTATCTGCTACTTTTGCATGTAATGAATGGTTTAAATAGTTAACTGGCTCTTCAAAGTACATACAGTCAAATTCTTCTGCAATTTCACCTAGCTGAATAGCTGTTGTAACACCTGGTAAACTGTGGCATTCAAAAATAATATCCACTTCGTCGCCTACTGCTTCGCGAATAGCTTGCATGCGCGCACGGTATAGCTTCATTTCAGTACGTGAAATTATTTTTGTACGATCGTAATAAGTATTGCCGTCTTTATCGTACTGAATTGGATCTACTTTTACTGCATCGTAACCTTCGGCCATCGCCTTTAAAGCCGCTTCTGCATATTCTTGCGGTTGTACTAGGGCTTTAAATTCGCTATCCCAGTCAAACTGTAATTGCGATGCGTACGTACGTAGTTTGTCGTTAACTTTACCGCCTAACAATTGATATACAGGTAAACCAAGCGCTTTACCTTTTATATCCCAAAGCGCGGTATCAATTGCGCTCATTGCAGCATATACAACAGGTCCGCCACCTAAGCCCCAAAAGCTCTCACGTAACATACGAGACCATAGTTTTTCTGTTTGAAATGGGTCGTGGCCGATTAAAAAGGCATCTGCCATTTCCTTAATCATAGCCGCTGCAGCACTGTGACCTAAATCGTATGCAAGGCCCGCTTCGCCAACACCACTAATACCTTCGTCAGTATGAATACGTACAAACACAGGTGTCCAAGAAGGTCTATCTGGACAGTGAATATCAAATACTTCAACGCGATTTACTTTCATTAAAATTCCTTATTAACCGCTATGGGTTATTTTGCAAAACTAGGGTCAAGTCGATACGCTTTACGTAACATCGCAGGCCACGCAAGTTGCCCGCCAGTGCTGCCACTGTGTACTACGTTTGCTTGATTATAAATATTGTCGATTATAGGTTGCGGTACTTCAATAACCTCTTGCGAGCTTGATTGTAGCGCTAATTGAATTTCACACGCTCGCTGTAAATCATAAAAGCGCATAAACGCATCGCCTACCGTTGGACCTACCGTTAAGCCACCATGATTTACCAATAACATATGGTTAGTGCTGCCTAAATCATCTTGCAGCACTTTTCGCTCGTCGTCGTTTACCGCAAGCCCTTCGTAGCCATGATAAGAAAGCGATGGCAGTGAAAACATTGAATACTGGCTAAGCGGTAATAAACCATTTTTTTGTGTAGCGACTGCGATTGTTTCTTTAGTATGAAGGTGAATAACACAATGAGCGTCTTCGCGTACCTCATGAATCGCACTGTGAATAGTAAAACCAGCTGGATTAATACTAAATGGCGTATCATCAATAATGTTACCGTCTAAGTCGACCTTTACTAAATTAGAGGCAGTTACTTCATCAAAGGTTAAACCAAACGCATTCACTAAGTAGTGGTCGGTGCCAGGCAAACGTGCTGATAAATGCGTATAGATTAAATCCCCCCAACGAAAGTGCTCTACCAGTCTATAACACGCGGCTAAATCAACACGAAGTTGCCACTCTTGTGCTGATACTTTATTTTTTAAATCGAGTTGGGGTAAATCAAACATAATGAGCCTTTTAAAAACGTACATTATTAACCTGTACGAACAGATGTTTAGAAGTCTAAAGCAGTCTCTATTTTATAGCAAACACCAAGCAAAACAGCCACACTATTGTGTGGCTGTTTATAAAACTAAAATACCAATTGCATTAAAATGGTATAACTGCGTAAATTATTTTACGTTAGCTAGGTAATCTGCAATTGCTTCAAACTCTTCATCAGTTACCGTTGCAACCATTGCTTTCATAGCCATGGTCATACCGTTATTACGTGCACCTGACTTAATATCTTTCATTTGCGCTACTAAATAGTCTTTGTTTTGACCGTTTAGTTTAGGGTACATACCCATAATTGGTGCTTTACCTTCAGCGCCATGACAAGTTTGACAATTCTTAGCGGTATAAAGTGCAGCGCCATCGGCAGCTGTTGCATTAAACGAGAAGCTTGCGGCTAAAGTAATACCCGCGCCTAATAGTAGTGTTTTCATCTTGCTCATTGTATTTACTCTTCTTTTTTGACGGTTAGAAAAACTGTTCTATTGATTGTAGTAAACAATCAAATAAAAAGCATACGTACGAAACGACGCTAGACGATCAACTTAACCAAAAACCGCTAACTCGTTTCTATCTCACTTTTATATACTTTAGCAAATAAAAATGAGCTTACCCTTAATAACTTATTACCACACTATATCATCTGGTACTTCAAAGTCTGCGTATGGGTCATCTTCATCTTTTGGTTTGCTTTCTGGCTCTACATGAAAAACAATATACTTTTCGTCAACTTCAGCCACTTTGCGTGCTGGTTCGTCGTCTAGTACGTAAAATTGCCCTTCTAGTACACAAATAGCTAAACGACCGCCCGATAACGCTTTTTGCGTTTTCTCGTTCACGTCGATATTTTTTACTTTATTTTGATAAGTAAAATTAAATGTGCGCTCACCACGAATAGCGTCTTGGTTGTGGTGCTCTAAAATTTGTTTAACACGCGCTTCTTGTTCGCGCTGCTTTAAGCTCACTTGGCGTGTTTGGTTAAGCTCTTCAGCTTTTTTTTGCTGCTCTAGCTTGGTTTGTTGAATATGCTTTTGCAGATCACTTGGGTTGCTAGTCGCCCCTTTCTTTTGCTTTTTTTGTTGCTTACGCTTTTCTGATTTAGCAACTTTAGCATTATGCGATGTTGTTAATCCTGCTTGAAGCAATTGGTCTTGTAATGAACCCATGACTTTGTTCCACTAAAAACTAATATTATCGCTATTTTAATCACCAACGAGTTCAAATAACAGCGCTATCGACATTAATCTAGCAAACTAGTTAAAACAAACCATGATATAGCGCAATGACTATGGTTTTAATTATGAATTAAAAGCAATTTTTAATACAATACCACGCAACCAATCAGCAAATGCACAAGCCATATAATGCGTTTACCTCATCTACTCGTTTGCTCGGTATTTATATTTTTTGTGCTTTATGCACCGCAACCCCTACTTAGCCTTTTTGCGAGCGAATTTAATGTAGCACCTGCGGTAGCTGGCAGCTTAATGACTGCAACTATGCTGCCCTTAGCCATTGCCCCGCTCGTTTATGGTTTATTTTTAGCAAAAATAAATCCACTACTTATATTACGTATTGCAATGGTGCTTTTAGGCCTTAGCTGCTTACTTTTTATTTATGTACCTAGCTTTGAGCTTTTATTATTAGTCAGATTTTTACAAGGTTTAACGCTCCCCGCAGCTTTAACAGCAATGACTAGCTATATAGGCATGAGTTATAGCGCTGATACACTTCAAAAAAATATGACCCTATATATTGGTAGCAGTATAGTTGGTGGTTACTTTGGACGTGTGCTTGCCGCTTTGTTTAGCGACTTATGGAATTGGCAGAGCTTTTATTACGTAATTGCTTTTATGCTTATTTGCTTAGCTTTGACAGTTAAGCATTCTCGCTTTACAAACCCAGCTAAACAGTCGCAGCTCTCCCCACTCGATTACATTAAACAACTTAAAGAAGGCGCTGTACTTAAAGTTTACGGCGCCGTTTTTTGTATGTTCTTTTGTTTCGCTGCACTACTTAATTACTTACCGTTTATATTACAAAACACATTTTTAATTACCAATACTCGTGACATAGGTTTAGTTTACAGTGGTTATTTAATTGGTGCCCTCGCCTCTATTGCTGCACCTTGGTTACTTAAAAAAGTCCCTTCGCCTTGGCATTTATTAACTGCGGTATTTAGTTTTTATAGTGTGAGTATTATTTTATTAATGAGCCATCAGCTTAGCTTATTTTTAATCGCATTTACTTTGTTTTGTGGTGCTATGTTTGTGATTCATTCAACTGCCGCACCGCTCGTTAATAAAATCAGTAAAGCCCCACCAAGTGTAACCAATGGCGGATATGTATCGTTTTATTACAGTGGTGGCGCATTGGGGTCGTTATTACCCGGTGTGGTATACCAACATCATGGGCAAACACCGTTTATGTTTACACTGCTTGCGGTTTGCTTATGTGGTTTATCGTTAATTATGTGGGCTTATTTTGAGGGTAAAAATACAACGCGCGGTTGATGCTTTGTGTAATTAAAAAATGTTTCTAAATCAGCTTTACTAAGCAACCATGTTTGGGTGTTTTCAAACGGATGACAATGAAACAAATCACCGTGCCAAATATCTTGGTCAACCCATAAGCTCACTTCGTTTTGCTTATCATTTAAAAGAGCCAACATAGATACACACCCAGGAGCCACTTTTAAATATTTAGCTAGCCGCTCACTCGATGCGAACCCTAAGCGTGAAAGCCCTTGTTGCTTTGATAGTGCCTTTAAGTCGAGTTGCTTATTGTGCGCTGTAATAACTAAAAAGTGTCGCTTGCCTTCGTTATCGCGTAAAAATAGGTTTTTAAGGCGAGTACCTGGGCGCTCAATCATAAACTCATCTGCCGCTAAGCTAGTATGTAGCGGCGGATGCTCTATTACATCATAGTTAATATCTAGGTGCGCCAAAAGCTCTGCTAACTTAGTTTTATCAGCCAGCATATTACAAACAACGCCCTCTTAGTTGTACACTCAAATCTCGCCATAAAACATCATTAACTTCATGCTTGTTGCCGCAATACTTACGATCTTTTAGCTCTTGATTTAATAATTCAACTGCTTGGTCTTCTAGCTGTAACTTCAGAATGCTCGATTCTTCAAAATGCTCTTTCTCTATATACTGCTTAACCTCACCACGACTTGGTCTCTTATTAGGACCACGGTCAAGGTTAAAGTTTTCACGATGCTTAGCTTTTACCGAAACAACATAAGCAAAAAGCTTATTGCCTTGCTCATCTTGCTTTTCGTGAAACTGTTTATTATTTATTTCAAAAGGCGGCTCATCATTTGAAGCACAGCCAGCGAGTAAAACCATAAGCGCTAGAACACATTTTTTCATTGTTTTTTATCGTTTTAGTTTTGAATTAAGCCGAGTCTAACAAAAATTGACGTAAACAGTGAAAATTTACGAAAAAATACTTGACCAAATTTATAAAAAAACTTAAAGTTCGTCCCGCTTGGAACTCAGCAGTCAAGCAGTTACATTATATGTAACTTAGGAATGTGGGGCTATAGCTCAGCTGGGAGAGCGCCTGCCTTGCACGCAGGAGGTCAGCAGTTCGATCCTGCTTAGCTCCACCACTTTCCTACTCCTTTTCAAATTCGTTCTACTCTTCTATTTTTCCACTGTTTTTATTATTTTTTGACACCCTAAAATTCTAATTTTTCATTCTATATAATTTTAAATTTATCCATTCAACTTGTGTCTTTACAAGTTCTTAGCTATACATAATGTCACACATTAGTACTTTAGGCTTAACATGGACAACCCTAAGCGTTCAACGCTAAAAAAGCTAGCTGCAATAGGTTTAACAGCTGGTGCAATAACACATGCGCCTTATGTTTTTGCCCGAAAAAAAGTCACATTAAGAGTGCTTGGTACGCATGTAACACTCCAAGAGGCTATCCGCAAGCAAGCGATGAGTGACTTGGGTATTAATATAGAATTTACTCCCGCAGGCAGCGCTGCTGTTTTGCAAAAGGCATCAATGGACCCTAACTCCTTTGATTTATACGAACAATGGTCAGACAGCATTAATGTGCTTTGGGATGCAGGTTCCATTCAGCCAATAGAAAAAAAACGACTCACCTACTTTAACGAGATAAATCCACTTACTAAAACGGGAAAACTAACCGAAACTGCAAGTATTGGTGCAGGTGATGCCCCCTATAAATTATTAAATGTTCAACCCGATGGCACATTAAGCGCACAAGAAAGCGATCATCTTAGCTTTTTACCTTATGTGCATAATGTTGACTCTTTTGGTTACAACACCGACTTTATTAAGCCCGGTATAGCATACGAAACAGAAAGCTGGAGTTGGCTGCTTAATGACGAGAACAGAGGTAAAGTAGCTATTGTAAATGCGCCTACCATTGGATTATTTGACCTAGCCCTAGCAGCACAAAGTAAAGGGCTTATAAAGTTTAACGATATAGGTGCAATGACCCGCTCCGAACTTGATAGATTGTTTAGTATATTACTCGATTTTAAACGCCAAGGTCACTTTAGTGGCTATTGGAACTCGGTTCCTGAGTCGATTGAATTTATGAAAAGTAAACGAGCCCACATAGAAAGTATGTTTTCGCCTGCCGTGTCTGCATTAAACAGCCAAAATATTAATGTACGATTTGCCGCGCCAAAAGAAGGCTACCGAGGCTGGCATGGTGTTATGTGTTTATCGTCACAAATACAAAGTAGCGCAAAAGATGCTGCGTACGATTATATGAATTGGTGGCTTTCAGGCTGGCCTGGTGCATTTATTGCTCGCCAAGGTTATTACATTAGTAACCCGCAGCGCTCTAAACTACTCCTATCTCAGTCTGAATGGGATTACTGGTACGGTGGAAAAGCAACAAACATAGATTTATTAAATACCAATGGCGACGTAGCAGTAAAAGCAGGTGGGCAACGTAATGGCGGTAGTTACCATAAACGCTTTAGTAATGTAGCAGTGTGGAATACAGTTATGCCAACCTACGACTACAGCCTGCAAAAATGGTATGAGTTGATTAGCCGATAATGATAATAAACTCAATTAAATCAAAAATAATATTAGCTCTGTGTTCGCTGATTGGATTACTTCTTTTACAGAGCTATTTGTTTAACTATTCGCAAACGTCTTTACTTAACTTGCAAAAATCGCAACATAACGCGCTTATTCAAAGTGAAGCTGTAACTAACTTAGAAAACGATATTATTTCCCTGCAAGGGCATGCAGTTTCATTTATTGACAATGCAAATGAAAATACGATTACCAAATTTAATTTTTACTTAAATAAGGCAAATCTAAATCTCGAGCAGCTAAAAACAAACACTCAAAACCAGACCCCTGAGTATCAAAACTCACTAATACGCCTTGGCGAGTATTTAAATAATTACCAAGATACATTTGGCCAAGTTGTCGTAAACAGACAAAAACGCGAACACCTTTACATTACTCAGTTCAAACAACCTATTGATGACTTACAAGTAACAATTAGTGATTTAGAAGGGTCTTCAAACAATGATAATAAAGTTATTTTTAACGATGTTTTACTCACAATAAGTAATTTAAAACATGCAATTATAAGCTACCTCTATAAACCTAATTTTGATGAAGCACAAAATGTAAAACAAAACTTAAATCACTTACATAAAAAACTAACGAGCACCTCTGTAATAAATGAATCCCTCTCCAATAAAACAACAAGCTTAAAACAAGCTTATAACCAACTTGTATTACTCACCCGTAGCTACACTTTTTCTGTAAATGTAGTGCTTACAGGCATAGAAAACGAATTGCTGTATTTAACTAATGAAATTAAAAATATAGAAAAAAATAAACTAATCAAAACAGAAGAGCTACTAAGTAGCCACTTAACAAAAAATACAGAACAGGCAAATATATTTGCCGTTTTAATTATGTTAATCATTTTATTTTTAAGCTATTTTATTTTTAGATCGGTTATAAAACCAATTACTCAGCTCACTTTATTACTTAAAGATATGAATAGCGAAAAGCCAGTAACTATTTCAAATAACAGCCAAAATCAAACTGAAATAGCATCGGTAATAAAAGCAGCTAACGCTTTATATTTAAAAAATAAGCAAACCAAAGAGCTACTCAATGAAACCCGCGTATTAAATTCCCAAATGGAAGCAATGAATGCCGACCTGACGAGTGCCATGGAGCAAACCGATAAAGCCAATAAAACAAAAATAGATTTTGTAGCCAATATGAGTCATGAACTTCGCACCCCAATGAATGGCATATTAGGTATGTTGCAACTTTTACAAAGCAGCGAGCTTCCCTCAAGGCAAAAACACTACGCAGATAAAGCTTTTTCAAGTGCTCAAAATTTATTGCAGATTTTAAACAATATTCTGGATTTTTCTAAGCTAGAATCGGAAAAAGTTCAGTTAGAGCAAATCCCTTTTACCTTACATACTATAGTTTCTAACGTTCAAAATTTATTCTCAACAAATGCCAAGCAAAAAGGTTTGTTATTAAACTTTACTTTACACGTTGATGCAGGGCTTGAACTTATTGGCGACCCAATGCACTTAAGCCAAATAATAAATAACTGTGTAGGTAACGCAATTAAGTTTACTGAGCATGGTGAAATATCATTAATTATAGAAGCGACATCTCAACACGAAAAAACAATAAACCTTCGCTTTAGTATAAAAGACACGGGTATTGGGATGACGCAAGAGCAATCAAAAATTATATTCCAGTCTTTCTCGCAAGGTGATTCAAGCACAACAAGAAAGTATGGTGGGACCGGTTTAGGACTCACTATAAGCAAACAATTAACTAAATTGCTGGGCGGAGATATACAAGTAAGGAGCACGATTAATCAAGGTAGCGAGTTTTTCTTTACTCTACCCTTTACTTTATCTGAGCAACAAAAGCTTAAAAAACACGCCTTATTAATTAGCCCTGATAATGAGCAAATTAAAAAATTAATGGACTTACTAAGTGATATAAATATAACAACAGAAACCACACAAGAACCATTAAGAGCCATTGCGAAAATGGCTCAACCTAATAGCCCATTTAGTATTGTAATAATGTCGATAAAAGAAAAAGAGCTCAACGATAACTTTATTTTACAACAACTGTACGCTCAAAATAAAAACGTTAATGAAAAATTGAAACTTATTTTATTAATTACCGATGAAGAGTCTCCAGAACCAATTGCAAAAAATGAAAATATAGACATTACAATTATTGGTAATAAGAATAGTGAAGTAGAAATTTTAAGGAAGCTTTCACCTGATAACTTTAAAGAAAAGCAATTACGGCCTCATCCTAAATTCTCGGGTTTCAATGCATTGGTGGTTGACGATAATAAGATTAACCAAGAAATAGCTTCTGCCCTTTTAGCAAGGTTAGATATGACCGTGATCATTGCTGATAATGGACATGATGCATTAGGTAAAGTAGAGACAAATGACATTGATATTATTTTTATGGATGTTCAAATGCCAGTTATGGACGGCTTAGAGGCAACAAGTATATTAAGAGAGCGGGGCTACAAAACTCCCATAATTGCAATTACAGCAGCCGCAGATCCTAATGATAAAAAAGCAGCGTTTAGAGCGGGTATGGATGACTTTTTAGTAAAACCCATTATTTTTGATGCTCTTTTCGAAAGTATAGAAAAACACCTACAAAGTAACAAACCATTAAATACAATTAATCTGCAGCTGGCAAAAGAAAACGTAGAAAACAATGATGAATTGTTAGCTAAATTATTTACTCAGTTTGTCAACGATTACAATGACTTTTCAACTAAAGCTGATATATTAATCAAAAATAGAGAGTTAGAAAGCTTAATTCGACTAGTACATACACTTAAAGGATTGGCCGGAACACTAGGCTTGGAGCTACTGCAACAAAGCACGCAAAGTATTGAGAAAAACTTAATAGATGAGAAGAGTATTAACTTATCTAGCTTTAATGAGCAATTAACTCTTACACTTTTTGCTGTAAAACAATTTTTGATAGCTGAGGGCTTTAAAAAAGAGCATAAGCAACTAAATCAGTTAGAAAACGAAGACTCGGTTATTGATAATATATACTCATTAGCATTAACGGCTCGCCCTGTACCTAGCAGTTTGATTAGACAGCTAGAAATGGATCAATATGATAGAGGACACTCTTTATTTAAGCTCAAAGAAGCAATTGATCATTTTAACTACGCGTTAGTGATTGAGCTTATTGATAAGTATAGAAACGATAATAAAAATTAGGCATAACCACTAACCTGAACTAGATTTAATATTGCAAAGAACGCAAAGAAGGATAGATAGTGCATTCAAATTATCTCGCAAACAGTAATGGATTAACCACAGAGAAAAAGCATAAACCTTTAATTCTTATTGTTGATGACGAACCTAGTAATTTACACGTATTAGTTGAAGGGCTTTTAACGGACTACGATGTACGTATTTCGACTAGTGGTGAACAAGCATTAGTATTTGTTGAGTCAACTCGCCCTGATTTGATTTTATTAGACATAATGATGCCTGGCATGGACGGCTACGAAGTATGTAATATACTCAAAGCGAAACAAAATACCAAAGGGATCCCTGTCATATTTGTAACAGCGCTTACCGAGGAAGAGTCTGAAGAAAAAGGCTTCGCGATGGGCGCAATTGACTACATACACAAACCTTACAAACTAGCGCTCGTTAGAGCACGCATTCGCACTCATATTACCGCTCAAGGCATGCTAGATAGGCTTATAGAAAAAAACTTTGACCTACACGATAAGCTTCTCGAAATAGAATCTCTAGCACAAGAACTAACCCAACGAGAAGAAGAATTAAAGCTACTTTCCTCTAAGCAACAGTTGTTTTATCAAGCTTTAACAGGCACTGCTGACGGTGTAGTAATAACTGATAGCGATGGTAAAATAATTGCCGTTAACCCTTCTTTTTGTCGAATTACAGGATACTGTGAAGCTGACTCTTTAAAAATGCAATTGCACGATATAAAGAAAAACAATCATCCTAGTATTAGTTTTGATCAGGTGTGGGAGCATGCTAACAAAGCCGGTTACTGGAGTGGCGAACTTGTTACAAGACGAAAAAATGGCGAACTATATCCAGAGCTTTTAACACTAACAATGGTTAAAGGTGAGCAAGATACTAACGTACACTACATTGGTGTATTTAGTGATATATCGAGTGTTAAAATAACTCAAGAGCGTATTGATTATTTAACATGGCATGATGAGCTAACAGGTTTACCTAATCGAAATGGCTTTTTAAAGCAATTAGAGCAACAGCTTCAAACCTGCAATACGGATAAAACCTACGCTTATATTTATATTATTGATATTGATAGCTTTCACTCAATAAATGATGGTTTAGGGCTCCTTGCAGGAGATAATATACTTAAAGATCTTACTAAACGTATTCATACTCATATTGATAAAAAAGATGTTATTGCCCGTTTAGGGAGCGATGAATTTGCAACACTGTGCATTGTAGATAAAGGAGTTGGTCGTGCTAGAGCACAAATAATTGCAGAACGAAAAGCTCAAGAGTTACTCATAGCAATAAATCACCCATTTATATTTAATGATCAAGAAGTAAGCTTAACGGTAAGTATTGGCACGTATATTTTTCCGCGTGAGGATCAATGGGAAAGTGCTATAGAAACAATTAGAAATTGTGAAGCGGCCTGCTACAAAGCAAAAGAAAAAGGCGGTAACAGAATCACCTTTTTCGATACTTCATTTGGCGAGCAAGCAAAGCGCCGCTTCGAAATAGAGCAAGATTTACGCAAAGCAATTGCACAAAATGAGTTGTCTCTGTATTTGCAATCGCAATTTGATCGCAATCAAGAACTTAAAGGTGCTGAGGTTTTATTAAGATGGGAGCATCCCCAAAAAGGCTTTATTAGCCCTGGTGAGTTTATATCTATAGCTGAAGAGTCAGATATAATTTATGACTTAGATTGCTGGGTGACTACAAATGCGCTAGAAATATTAACGCAACTTAGTAAAACTCACCCTGAGTTAAACCTATCAATTAATGTAAGTGGTAGGCACTTTCATGAAGCGCGTTTTTTAAGCTTTATTAGCCAACAAATAAAGCAACATAGCATTAATCCTCAGCAACTCACTATTGAGATAATTGAAGGGACATTGCTTAATCATATGGAAGCGGCTATTGAGGCTGTTCACTGTCTCAAGAAACTAGGTATTAGGGTATCTATTGATGACTTTGGTACTGGGTATTCGAGTTTAACTTATCTAAAACAATTACCTATACAAGAACTAAAAATTGACCGCTCTTTTGTATTGGAAGCACCGACTGATAATAACGATAAGTTAATTATTGATATGATTGTAAGCTTAGGCCGTTTATTCGAGTTAGAGATTGTAGCTGAAGGCGTAGAGAACCAATCCCATTTTGATTTATTGCAGGAATATCCAGAAGTTATTCTTCAAGGCTACTATTTACATAGACCTGAACCTGCAAGCGATTGGCTTGATAAATTAAAATAACCGTTGCGTAATTTACAAACTAAAAAGCCGAGCATGAATATGCTCGGCTTTTTATGGACTTAATTTTTGCAGTTACTCGCGAACTTGGCCAACTCCATTAACTAAATACTTTTCTGTCGTTAGTGATTCGAGGCCCATAGGACCGTATGCATGTAGCTTGGAAGTAGCTATTCCAATCTCTGCACCTAGGCCCAATTGTGAGCCATCAGAAAAACGAGACGATGCGTTAACCATTACTACAGAAGCATCAACACTACGTTGGAATAACTCTGCAGCAGCTTCATTTTTAGTACAAATTACTTCTGTATGGTTTGATCCAAACTGTGCAATGTGTTCAACCGCTGCCGTAAAGTTTGGTACAACGCGAATAGCGATTTCTAGGTCTAGATATTCTTCACCAAATTCGTTATCAGCTAGGACTGTTGCGTTATCAAAGTATTTAGCTGCAAAGCTGTCAGCATTTATTTTTACACCTTCTTGGCGTAATACAACTGCACACAAATTTAAAAACTCATCTGCCACATCTTGATGCACAACTAAACCTTCTAGTGCATTACAAACACCGGTACGCTGGGTTTTACCGTTAAGCAGTAAGTTAAGCGCAATTTCTAGGTCGGCATCTTTATCTACATATAGATGACAAACGCCTTTGTAATGCTGAATTACTGGGATCGTACTGTTTTCAGTAACAAAGTTAATTAAACCCTCGCCGCCGCGTGGAATGATTAAATCAATGCTTTCGCGTTGCTGCATCAGTTCCATTAACAGCGCACGGTCTGGATCTGGAATCACTGAAATAAGTGATACCGGTAAGTTGTGCTTCTCAAGTACGCTGTGCATTACACTTGCGATAGCTTGTGAACTTTTAAGTGCTTCTTTGCCGCCACGTAAAATTACGCCATTACCTGATTTAAAACATAATGCACCAGCGTCTGCTGTCACATTCGGGCGTGCTTCGTAAATCATACATACAACACCAAGAGGTACTCGCATTTTGCGAATTTTAATACCATTTGGGCGCTCAGTAATATCACGTAGCTGACCAACAGGATCATCTAGGCTTACTATTACTTCAATGCCTTCTGCCATTGCTTCAATGCGCTCATCGTTTAGCGTTAAGCGGTCTATCATTGAGGCTGCTAAGTTATTGTCGCGTGCTGCGCTTAGGTCACTCTCGTTTTCTTTGATTATAAATGCTTTTTGCTCTCTTAGTGCCGCTGCCATTTCAACTAGTACTTGATTTTTAGTCTCGGTGTCGAGTAAAGCAAGTGTATGGGCAGCTTTAGCTGTCTGGCGTGAAATGTCCGTAATTAAGCTCATGACTTCTCCAATAATGCGATATGTTTTTCAGATATAACTGGTCCAATTGAATCCTGCATTTTTTCGCTGAATTCACTCTGTTCGTTGTCTGCAATAAAGTTTAACAAACAGCTACTATAATTTGCGGTCGCTTTAGCTAAACGCGTACCGTCTTCACTACGTACTAAAATAGTATCACCAACAGCAAATTCACCATGGACTTCCATGATTTCGTCACCACGAATACAGCCGCTTTCCCCTTCCAGGGATTCATCAAATGATCCATCAACAACAACTTCACCTTGCTCGTTTGCTGTGTGTGTCATCCAATGCACAGAATCCTGCATCGGTTTTTCGTACGGTAAAAATACGCTACCAGGATTTTCCCCAGCTAGCAATTTCGTAAATGTTTCTTCTTTAAAGCCGTTTATAATATAAGTTGCTATACCATGTGACGTTGCTTTTTCTGCCGCTTCTATTTTAGTTTTCATACCACCAGTACCAACGGCACTTGTAGCACATCCTGCCATAGCATAAATAGATTCATCAATTGATTTTATTTCAGGCAGTAACACCGCATCATCATGTAAGTTAGGGTTTTTATCATATAGCCCGTCAACATCTGAGAATATTAATAAAGCATCAGCGTCGGCAGCTGCTGCAACCATTGCTGATAAGTTATCGTTATCACCCACTCTTAAGTCGTCGGTAGTTACAGCATCATTTTCATTAATGATAGGAAGAACACCATGCTCAAGTAAAGTAAACACTGTTTCACGAATACTTTGGTAACGCTCTCGATCACGTAAATCACCGTGCGTTAATAATAGCTGCGCAGATGGAAAGTCAAAAAAGCGGTCCCACATGGCGATCATTTCTGTTTGACCTGCTGCTGCCATTGCTTTTTTCATCACCACAGAACGAGGTTTGTCTGAAGGGAATAAATGCGCTCCAGCCGCTACAGAACCCGATGATACTAAAATCACCTCAATTCCACGGGCACGACAACGAACAATGAACTGTGCGATGGTTAATATGTAACGCGAACGGCAGCCATCTTGATCTGGTGCAATTAATGCACTACCTACTTTAAGTACGATACGTCGCCAATTTAACTTTTGCATAAATGCTCAACTTTCCATTTTATCTGCGCTCATCTTAATTAGACGAGCTAAAACTAAGTAGCTAGGTTTAAAACATAGCTTCGAATTTTGCTTTTCATTTAGGCAACACTTTTTTACACACACGCAAAAACCACATCTAAAACAAGAAGCTTAGATTTAAGGTTAAGTATAAAGTAGCAACAACCCAATAATATTGAGCAGCACTAATCAAAAAATTTAAAAGTGTTGTTTATGCATCGCTGTAAAAAGCTGTGTGTGGCTTTTTTATTAACAACATACATAGAGCCTCTAAAGTCTGATACACCAACAGATAGGGTGAAGACCAAAGGACCGAGATTTAACCGCCACGATGGGGGTTAAACATTGAAAGTAATAGTTCAACTCAAACCTTTATTTACTTAAATAATTAAATAAACTTGTTTAGCAAAACCATACCAAGAGTTCGGCAAATGAAATTATATAGTGTTCGAATACTAGTAACACCACTAATGCATGATTATAAAGGTTAAAAATGACGTTAAGATTAACAAACCACTTTTACTTCCAATAAACTTCATTAGATAACTAATCATTAGAACACGAAGCATATTACACTAAATACCCCTTAAAAATCAAGGTTAAAATTCGAGCGAAGCTAATTCCTCCTCGTTTGTGGTGTTAGATTGTTATTAAAATTCAACCAATTAAACAATTAATACAGCCTAAAATAAGGCGGCTTAACACGCGCAAAATAATTTAAGCCTACTAATCTTCTATAAGCAGCTAAAATTGATTAGTAATATTTGAATTTCCCGTGTATACCCCTGTATTAATAATTAACAAAAGTTATACTTTCTAAACAAACCGTCATAAATAAGGAATTCTTAATCTATGTCAGCAATTTACATAGCCGGTATCGCACTTTGCTCTGTGCTTGCCCAATGGGTCGCGTGGGCTTTTAGAGTGCCCGCTATTCTTTTCTTATTGCTTACTGGTCTTTTACTTGGGCCATTTAGTGGTGTTTTAGACCCTGATGCATTGTTAGGTGATTTACTGTTTCCAGTTGTATCACTAAGTGTTGCCATCATTTTATTTGAAGGATCCTTAACTCTGCATTTCAGAGAGCTAAAAGGAATCGGAAAAGTTGTAAGAAACCTTTGCTCCATCGGCATGCTTACTACCTGTATTATTATTAGCCTCAGCGCCTATTGGTTGCTTGAACTTAATTGGCGTGTAGCTGCGGTATTAGGTGCAGTGCTAGTTGTAACAGGCCCTACTGTTATAGCACCGCTATTAAACTCAATGCGCCCAACACAAGACATTGACCGCATACTTCGATGGGAAGGTATTGTAATAGACCCGATCGGCGCATTATTCGCTGTATTAGTATTTGAAGCCGTAATGCTGGTAGGCCAAGGCGAAGTATTTAGCCACACTATTATTGCTTTAGTTAAAACCCTAGGTGTTGGATTAAGTATTGGTGTTGCTGCTGGTTGGTTAACAACACTATTAATGCGCCGCGAGTGGCTACCATTTGAATTACATAAGTTTGGTATATTGGCATTAGTACTCATTAGTTTTTCTGTATCAAACTATTTAAGCCATGAATCAGGCCTATTAGCAGTGACTGTATTTGGTATTTGGCTTGCTAACCAAGACGATTTAGAAATAGATTCTGTACTTGAGTTCAAAGAAGACTTGTCGATGATATTAATATCAACGCTGTTTATTTTACTTGCAGCACGCTTACAGCTCTCTGATTTAATGATGCTCGACAGCGATGTATTTATATTTTTAGCTATCGTGCTTTTTGTTGCTCGGCCACTGTGTATTGCTATTTCGACCTTTGGTACTGACTTACCAATGAAGTCTCGTTTGGTACTTGCCTGGATAGCTCCACGCGGTATAGTCGCCGCAGCCGTTGGGTCAGTATTTGCGCTTAGCATGATGGAGTCTGGTGTTGCGGATGCTGAAAAAATGGTACCTCTTATATTTACAGTAATTATAATTACCGTTGTACTACAGAGCTTAACCGCCATTCCTGTCGCCAAGCTATTAGGTGTACGCCAGCCATCGCCAAATACAATATTAATTATTGGTGCAAACCATGTATCGCGTGCAATCGGCCGAGGCTTACAAGAGCAAAACATTCCGGTTCACCTGTCAGATCCTGCATGGGAAAACTGCAGAATGGCACGTATGGATGGTTTAGCTTGTTATTATGGTAACCCGCAATCAGAGCATGCTGAACGCTACTTACCTCTAACAACGATTCGTAGTGTATTAGCATTATCGCCAAATCGTCATCATAATGCGTTAGGTGTTCAATACTTTTCGCATTTACTTAATGAGAAAAATGTATTTTCGCTACGCTCATCAACGTCGCATGCAAAAGCAAATAAAGACAGCGCAACGTTTTTATCTAGACAAATACTGTTTGGAGACGAAGGCTCGTATGCACGTTTAAGCAGTATTATAGCTAAAGGCGGTAAGGTTAGTTCAACACGTATCTCGGATGAGTTTAGCTGGGAACAATACTTAGAAATGAACCCTGAGGCTATCCCTTTATTTATTCTCAAAGGTGATAAAGACAGTGATGACGATACACCAATTAAGCTAAGACCGTTTACAATCAACATGGAAAAACCGCCGCAAGAAGGCGAACGCGTTGTTGCTTTACAGCCGCCTAAAATGTCAGTTTTAAAAGACCCGCAAACAAAGACTAAAGAAGACAGTTAAATACTTTTACAGTCTGTAAAAACTAAAAAACCCTAACTTAAAAAGTTAGGGTTTTGTTTTTAACAGCCATTAAATAGGAAGGCGAGCTCGAGCAACCACACTATCTGGCATTTTTTGCGCTAACTTAGTCAGCGCTCGCTCAATTTTTCTATGAGTCGCTTTATCTGCCACCATAGAATTAAATAGCCAACGATAGGCATCTTCAAAATCACGCGGGCTGCCATAACCATCATTAAATAATTTAACTAAACGTAGTTGTGCTTTTAAATTGCCTTGCGACGAGGCTTCACGCAAATAGGTAATTGCCATTGCTTTATCTTGCTGAACTAAGCGACCAGTGTCGTAGTATCGTCCCAATTGCTCTAGCGCTGCCGCTAAGCCTTGCTCAGCTGCTTTTCGCATGTAATACACACCTAACTCTACATTGCGATCAACGCACACGTTATAAGCCAGCATATCGCCGTATAAAAATTGATAAGACGGCAATGCCATTTTATTGGCTCGTGCTTCTATATCTTGCACCAACTGGCAATCATCTGCCTTTACGCGCGCTAAATGCGTATTTTTATTTATTAACGCAATTAGCTCTGATTCTGTATATAGCGGCACAGCAGCAGGGCTTTCTGTAGCTAAGCTGTTGGTTGCTATAAATAAAGACAGCGGTATTAACGAAAGCCTTAGTACGCAATTACGATTAAATAAACGCATGTTCACCACTTATATAAATAAACTTATTAAATAATATACAAAGATCGTTCCAAGGTGAATTTTAGACACAAAAAAAGCTGCACGAAGCAGCTTTTTTTAATCTAATGGTAATTACGCAAACGGATTGCGAAGCACCATAGTTTCTACACGGTCAGGACCTGTAGAAATAATATCAATTGGAACACCCGTAATTTCTTCAATACGTTTGATGTAGTCAATCGCAGCTTTTGGTAAACCGTCAAGACTAGTTACACCAACAGTGTTTTCTGACCAACCTGGCATTTCTTCGTATACTGGTGTTACTTTATCGTAACCTTCAGCCGCTAATGGTGTTACGTTAGTAACTGTGCCATCTTCAAGCTTGTAACCAGTACAGATTTTAAGTGTTTCTAAGCCATCTAAAACATCAAGCTTAGTTAAACAAAAACCTGAAATACTGTTGATTTGAACTGCACGGCGCATAGCTACTGCATCTAACCAACCAGTACGACGAAGTCGACCTGTTGTAGCGCCAAACTCATGGCCTTTATCACCTAGGTGCTTACCAACTGGATCTTGTTTATCAAGACCGTCGTAAAGCTCTGTAGGGAAAGGACCTGAACCAACACGTGTAGTGTACGCTTTAATAATACCTAAAACGTAATCAAGGTTTAATGGACCAAAACCTGCACCAGTCGCAACGCCACCAGCGGTAGTGTTTGAAGATGTTACATAAGGGTAAGTACCGTGATCTATATCAAGTAACGTACCTTGTGCACCTTCAAATAAAATGTTTTCGCCTGCTAAACGCGTTTGATCTAAAAGCTCAGTTACATCTACAACCATTGCTTTTAAGATATCAGCAACAGCCATTGCATCATCAAACGTTTTTTGGAAATCTACAGCATCTACTTTGTAGTAGTTAACTAAAGTGAAGTTGTGGTACTCAAGCACTTCTTTTAATTTAGCTGCAAATACTTCAGGATTAAATAAATCGCCTACGCGTAAACCACGACGTGCTACTTTATCTTCGTACGCAGGACCGATTCCACGGCCAGTTGTACCAATAGGCTTATCGCCACGAGCTGTTTCACGGGCTACATCTAATGCAACATGGAAAGGCAAGATTAGCGGACATGCTTCACTTATTAAAAGACGCTCGCGTACTGGTACGCCGCGCTCTTCAAGCATGCCAATTTCTCTCATTAGCGCTTCTGGTGATAAAACTACACCATTACCAATCACACATTTAACATTGTCACGTAATACACCCGATGGAATAAGGTGTAGAACCGTCTTTTCACCTTCGATAACTAAAGTATGACCCGCATTGTGGCCACCTTGATAACGAACTACTAAAGATGCTTTGTCTGTAAGGAGATCAACTACCTTACCCTTTCCTTCGTCACCCCATTGGGTGCCTAATACAACAACGTTTTTACCCATCGTAAATTCACTTAGAGAAAATTAGGACGAGATTTTACCAGAAAACTAAAGTAAAGATCACCCCTGTTCAGCTTATTTTTTCTGCGGGCAATTGTTATATCCAAATATTGACCAATAACCACATAAATAACAGTGATTTAACGCACTAGTTTGTATTTAACAAAAAGCCCCGCAAATGCGAGGCTTTTTAACTTTTAAATAATTAACGTAAAGTCTATTGAGCTTTAGCGCCTTTCATATATTGGAAGAAGTCGCTATCTGGTGAAAGCACCATAACATCTTGCTTATCTTTAAAAGTCTTTTTGTAAGCTTCCAGCGAACGTACAAAACTAAAGAACTCAGGGTCTTTGTTATACGCATTAGCATAAATGCCTGCAGCATCAGCATCGCCTTGACCACGAACAGAACGTGCATTACGCTCAGCATCAGCAAGCATTACAGTTACTCGACGGTCAACTCCCGCACGAATAGTCTCTGCTTTTTCCTGACCTTCAGAACGGTGCTCTTTTGCAACCGCAGTACGCTCAGCGCGCATACGTTGGTAAATAGAGCTACTCACTTCTTGTGGTAAGTTGATTTGCTTAACACGTACGTCTAGTACTTCAATACCTAGCTCACGTGCACTTTCAGAAGCTTGTACTAACGCTTCTTCCATCAACTCGCTACGCTCACCTGATACAATTTCGCGAATTGTACGTGTACCAAAGTTTGTACGAAGACCATTGTTTACTTTTTGCTTAAGTAGCGTTTCAGCATATTGCTTATCGCCACGAGCACGTAAGTAAAAGGCACTAAAGTCATTAACGCGCCATTTTACAAACGAATCAACAATTAAGTCTTTTTTCTCGCTAGTAACAAAGCGATCTGGCGCACCATCTAGCGTTTGAATACGTGCATCAATACGACGTACTTGGCTAAAAAATGGTACTTTAAATTGTAGGCCTGGGCCATATACAATCGCTTTATCGTCGCTATCTTTTTGTACTTTACTGAATAACATTACAATTGCTTTTTGCCCTTCAGGTACAACAAATACCGATGAGAAAGACATAACAATGGCAGCTAATAGTATTACTAAACTAAAGTTTTTCATTATGATTATCTCCCATCATTGAAGCGGTCGTTGTTAAAGCGGTCATTGCCACTATTAACAGAGCTATTGCGCGACGTATTAACTTTATTACGTAAGTCTTGAATATCACTTGAACTTGGAAGTGCAACTCGTGTTGCGGTTCCTTGCTTGTCCATGATTTTATCAAGAGGTAAATACATCATGTTATTGCCGCCTTTAACATCAACCAATATTTTAGAACTACTCCCTAACACTTCTTCCATTGCATCAATGTATAAGCGCTCACGAGTAACTTCTTTAGCTGCTTGATATTCAGGTAAAAGCTTTTCAAAGCGAGCTACCTCACCTTGTGCTTCCAATGTAATGCGCTCTTGATAACCTTCCGCTTCTTGAGTCATACGCGTTACTTGACCACGAGCACGCGGTTCAATTTCACGAGCATATGCTTCTGCTTCACGGATGAAACGTTCTTCATCTTCTTGTGCAGCAATTGCATCATCAAATGCATCTTTAACTTCAGTTGGTGGACGAGAGTCTTTAAAGTTCACGTCAGTAACAATTAAACCTAAGTTATATGGTTCGATAATCTTATTAAGCTCATCCCATGTATTTTGACGAACAACCTCACGGCCATTAGTTAATACTTGGTCCATTTTTGCATGGCCCACGACATAACGCAGTGCACTGTCTAGCGCTTCTTCTAAGCTACTATCAGCGTTAGTTACGCTAAATTCATAAAGGTATGGGTCAATAACACGGTATTGCACCTGAAACTCAACGCTCACTACGTTTTCGTCTTCAGTAAGCATAAAACCAGAAGCCGATAATGAACGAACAGCTTCAATATCTACTGGGATTACCGTTTCGATGAAAGTCATTTTCCAGCGCAAACCAGGATCAGCAATTCTGTCATATTTACCAAATTGTAGAACCACACCACGCTCGGCTTCTTTAACCGTATAAATACCACTTAACGCCCATACAATAACGGCGATAATAAGTATGAATGAAATACCGGCTCCGCCAAGTCCACCGCCGCTATCATTGCCGGATTTTTTCCCGCCAAATAAGCCGCTGAACTTGTTACTAAACTTGCGGAACACCTCGTCTAAATCAGGTGGGCCTTGATCACGTCCGCCTTTATTATTCCACGGATCTTTGTCATTGCCATTATTACCCGGTTCATTCCAGGCCATAGCTATACTCCATTGTTATCTAAATAAATTAGGAAATTGTGTTAAATCTAACAAATCTACCGCGTTTCTCATACAAAAACCGACATTAAAACGTCAATTTTTAATTACGGTTGATAAAACCAGCAATTTCAGGACCAAATTCTTTAATTAAACGATTCCACTCAACCATTGGCATTCTAACATCTAACAGCCAATTACCTTGCTCATCAAATTGCTCTTCATGCACTGCATTTAAACTGAACAATGCAGCTCTTAAGCGACCATACAATGGCGTAAGAAATAATGTTTCGTTAAACATCTTCTTAGCTAGTAACTCACTGATAGCCTCGCTAAGTAATTCACACCCTTCACCAGTCTGAGCGCTAAGCCATACTCTTATAGGTTGACCTTCGTCATCTCGATCAATACGTGGGCTTACGTTATCCAGCGCATCAATTTTATTATAAATTAATAGCTGTGGTACTTCATCGGCCTCAATTTCTTTAAGCACCGATTGTACTTGTTCAATATTTTCTTGCAGACGTGAGTCTGCGGCATCAATTACATGTAACTGCAAATCAGCTTCGCGAGTTTCAGTAAGCGTTGCTTTAAAAGCAGCAACTAAGTCATGTGGTAGGTGACGAATAAAGCCCACTGTATCAGCTAAGATAACAGGGCCAACATCACCTAACTCAAGCTTACGTAGAGTCGGGTCAAGCGTGGCAAACAACTGATCGGCCGCGTATACATCTGAATTTGTAATTCGATTAAATAATGTAGATTTACCCGCATTGGTATAACCAACTAATGAAACTGTAGGTATTTCGTTGCGAGTACGAGCTCGCCTACCTTGTTCACGTTGCACTGCAACTTTAGCTAAACGTGCACGAATATTTTGAATACGGGCACGAAGTAATCTTCTGTCAGTTTCAAGTTGAGTTTCACCAGGACCACGTAAACCAATCCCGCCTTTTTGACGTTCAAGGTGAGTCCAGCCTCGAATTAATCGAGTCGACATATGGCGAAGTTGAGCCAATTCAACTTGCAGCTTACCCTCGTGGGTACGTGCGCGTTGGGCAAAAATATCAAGAATTAGCGTCGTTCTATCAAGCACACGACATTGACAAACGCGCTCTAAATTACGCTCTTGTGATGGCCTGAGTTGATGATTAAAAATTACGACATCTGCTTTGTGGATTTTGACAATCTCAGCTATTTCTTCTGCTTTACCGGTACCGACGAATAGTTTCGGATGTGGTGCTTGACGGCTGCCTTGCACAACCGCCAAACTACTAACACCAGCAGAAGATACCAACATTTCTAATTCGTGAAGATCTTCACGATCTCCTTCTTTAGGCAAGTCGATATGAACTAAAATTGCCTGTTCGCCGGATTCATAGCGGTCAAACAAACATTATGCTCCTAATTAAAAGTTTCCAGCTTCTGCCTCTTCAGTGTCTTCACTCCCTTGAACTGCTTGGAAGTTAACTGCGCGAGCAGGGACAACTGTAGAAATTGCATGCTTATAAACCATTTGATTTACGGTGTTCTCTAGTAAAATAACAAATTGGTCAAATGACTGAATTTTGCCTTGTAATTTTATGCCATTTACCAAAAAGATTGATACTGGAATGCGCTCACGTCGTAGTGCATTCAAAAATGGGTCTTGTAACGATTGGCCTTTTGCCATGTTATTGTTCCTTCGTTCTAGGTGTTATTATAATTAAGTGGCTGAACTTATTTGATAAAAAACAATATTCAACTACTACTAGCTTAGCGAACTTACTACACGATGCAAGTTTTCTTCGTCGCCTGTTGTTAACCAAGTAACATCAGGCCAACTACGAAGCCACGTTAACTGCCGTTTTGCCAGCTGACGTGTTGCTGCGATGCCACGAAAAACCATTTCATCATGGTTTGTTTCACCCGCAAGGTAATCCCACATTTGTCTATAACCAACACAACGAATAGAAGGCATATTGGGGTGTAAATCCTCACGTAGATATAGGGTCGAAACTTCATTTTCAAACCCCTGATCAATCATTATTTTAAACCTTTCTTCAATTCGGCGGTGTAATTCACTGCGTTCTTGCGGTGCAATTGCAAATTGATGAAAAGTATAAGGTAAAGCCGGCTGTTTTTGCATTTGCAACTCAGTCATGGTCTTACCAGTTAACCTGTAAACCTCTAAAGCTCGATTAATTCTTTGTGAATCATTTTCACTTATTTTTTCGGCTGCTTTTGGGTCAACTTTAACTAATTCTTTATATAAATGAGGCCAGCCAAATTCTTTAGCTTGCGCTTCTAGCTCTGCTCTTATCTCTGTATCTGCTTCAGGTAAAGGCGATAAACCATCAATTAAAGATTTGAAGTACAGCATTGTACCTCCAACCAATACAGGTACTTTACCTTGTCTGTGAAATTCGTCAATTTTTTGCACTGCATCGCGCCTAAAATCTGCAACTGAATACGTTTCACTCGGGTCAAGTAGATCAATTAAATGATGCGGAGCTTTGGCTAATTCTTCGGCATCAGGTTTTGCTGTACCAATGTCCATACCTTTATACACTAGCGCTGAATCTACGCTGATTATTTCTGTATTTAAATGCTCGCACAGCGAGATTGCCAATGCTGTTTTACCTGCTGCAGTTGGACCCATTAAAAATATAACTGGTAAATTACTCAACACTGATACCTTAATCTAATTGCGTTAAATAGTGATTTAGCTCTATTTTAACTGCTTTTTTACGCAAGCGTTCAATAGTTTGTGGATTATTTTGTAAGCGCATTTGTTGCGCTAAAAATACATTGCTTAAATAAAATCGGGTCGGCACGCATTTCATTTGCCATTCTAACCAATTCTCTATATTTTCAAGTTTTGCTTTACACGCATCAAGTAGCTCACCTACCGCTGCACTTACGTCAAGTAAATATAAACACGCTGGCAATTTTTTAACCATTACAAATTGTTTTTCTATTACAAGTTCAAAACCAAGTAAGGTAAACCACGATTGCTGGGATTCTATAAGTAAGCAATCTTCTTTTTCTAAGTTTACTCGCACTGGTAACAAAAGGGCTTTCCCTTCTAAACTTCCGAACTCTTTAATTTGATTATGCCAATCATCAACTAATGCATATTTAAAATGTGAGCAATACAATTGCTGCTCTTCACTAAAGACACACACTCCTTCACTAACACTTATAATAGAAACAGCTTTTAAGACATTATCCACAGATATGGACTGGTGTGGTGCAGCAGATATATTGGCTGCATTATCAAAATGCGCGGCGTGTTGCTCACTCACTCCTTGATAAAACGCATTTACGTCATGATGGCTCGTACTTGGTGCAGCACGGTATGCACCGCCAACACTTCTAGTACCAGAGGACGAACTTGAGCAACCAGCACTTCCAGAGTAAGAGGGCTGTAATTGCGATTTAGGGTAATCAAACACTCCTTCGCTTTCTATATTATTAGCACTGCTATGCGTTGACTCAATGAACGCTGGCGTGAATTCTGCTTCTATGCTCGCTGATTCGTTAGTGAATTCGCCTTGCAATGGCACTACTACCTGCTTAATAGCTTGCAATATAAAATCATGAATTAACCGCCCTTGATGAAAACGCACTTCATGCTTAGCAGGGTGAACATTGACATCAACCTGTCGTGGGTCAATATCAATATAAATGACAAAACCGGGTAATTCTTGTGTTCCACTTACTTCTTCAAATGCCTGGCGTATAGCATGCAAAATAAGCTTATCGCGCATCATGCGATTATTCACATAAGTGTACTGAGTCGTATTCGCTGAGCCTACAGGTAGCACCCAACCATGCAGCTGTAGGCCGCCCTCTCCTGATTGAATATGCAAACCTTGCTCAGCAAAGGCCTTACCTGCAACTTGTGCTACGCGTGTTATAGCCTGAGAGGGATCAGTTTTGGCACGATACTGCCTTACTACTTTTTCGTTGTGAGTTAGTGTAATAGAGACATCAAAGCGACTAAGCGCAATACGCTTTATCAACTCATCAATATGGCTAAATTCAGTTTTTTCGGTGCGTAAAAATTTACGACGTGCTGGAGTATTAAAAAATAAATCTTTTACTTCAATGGTTGTGCCATCGGGATGCGCTACAGGTTTTACTTGAACGGCCATGTCGCGGCCTTCTGCAAAAGCTTGCCAAGCTGCTTCTTGCTCTTTTGGTTTTGAGCTCAGCGTTAAACGCGACACAGAACTAATTGACGCAAGTGCTTCCCCTCTAAAGCCAAGTGAGCAAATGTTTTCAAGGTCATCAAGTGATTTTAATTTACTTGTCGCGTGGCGAGAAAGTGCGAGCGTTAGCTCATCTTTACTTATCCCTGCGCCATTATCACGAATACGAATAAGTTTGTGGCCGCCGCGCTCAATATCAATTTGAATACGCGTTGCGCCAGCATCTAAGCTATTTTCAACAAGCTCTTTTACTACCGACGCTGGGCGCTCAACCACTTCGCCTGCGGCAATTTGGTTGGCTAAACGCGCGGGTAATATTTCAATATTCATGAGACTTCCTAGCAAACATTGCGCTAATAATAATGACTAACTTTGAGGTATATCGAGCTCTTGCCCAATAAATAAGGTATTAGAACTAAGCTTATTAACTTGTTTTAATTTATTGACTGTAACGCCATAGCGACTCGCTAACATACTTAAAGATTCACCGGGGCGTACTTTATGCTTTGTTGGATATTGCGACTTTAATTTAGCAAATAAAGAATCATCCGGCGGGTTTTTCAAATAATAATTTTTAATTGAAGTAAATATAGCTTTAGCTAAACGCTCTTGATGATTAGGACTTTTAAGTAGCTTTTCTTCTCGCGGGTTAGATATAAACCCTGTTTCTACCAAAATAGATGGAATATCTGGTGATTTTAGTACTGCAAGGCTCGCATGCTGGGGATCTTTTTTATGCAGTTTGGCAACCTTACTAAGCTCTTTAACCACTTCATCAGCTACATTTAAGCCAGTTTTCATAGAGTGGTCCATCGACATATCAAGCAACGCTTGTGCTAGATATTTTTCATTGGCGGCATCTTTCATTACATCAGCAGCGCCACCTAAAAGCTCGGAGTGTTTTTCTTTATCTTCTATCCATTTACCTATTTCTGAATTAGCACGTCTTAATGACAAAACCCACACAGAGGCACCATTTGGCCCAGGGCTTGTAAATGCATCAGCATGAATAGAAACAAAAAAATCTGCCTTTTTTTCACGGGCTCGATTAGTACGGGTATTTAATTTTACAAAATAGTCACCGCTTCGTACCATGCGCGAAATCATGCCACGTTCGCCATCAATCATGCGCTCTAAACGTTTCGCAATTTGCAGTGTAACTGTTTTTTCGTAGGTGCCTGATGGCCCAATTGAACCAGGATCTTCGCCGCCATGCCCCGCATCAATTGCAATAACAATGTCGCGCTCTTGGCTTAGTTGACGGTTTTTAGCGGCTGTTTGAGCAGGAGAAACAACTGTAGTAGCTTGGCTTTTATTGTATAAATCAACAACGAGTCTATTTTTATAAGGGCCTGTAGGTGCGAGGGCAAATACCACTGGCTTTATTGGCGCACTTAATTCAAATACTAAACGTACGCTTTGTTTATTTTTAGGTTTTGAGTAACGTAATTTGCTTACTATTTGATGTTTCGGGGGCACACCTGGCAATGTTTTTAACTCGCTAGTATTTTCTAAATCAATCACTAGGCGGCTAGGGTTTTTAAGCATGAAATAGCTAAAGTCGGGCTTATCATTTAAATCAAATACCACGCGCGTGCTATCTGGAGACGGCCATACACGCACACTATTGATTGTGTTTTTAGCCCATAGCGGCAAGCTTATGGTGATAACCATAAGATAAATAAAAAGTTTAACTACACCTCGGCTCATTGGATAATTACTGCCTTAACTATATTATTATTGATTATTTAGTTTTTCGACAATTGCTATACCGCGCTCACTCGCACTATTTATAACAATTTTACGTTCGTTACCCACATAGCTTAGAGTAATATCTAAATCAGGCACAGGAATAAATTCACCACCCTTTTCAGGCCATTCAACAACACAAATTGCGTCTGCTGAGAAATAATCGCGTATTCCCATGTATTCGAGTTCTTCAGGATCACCTAAGCGGTATAAGTCAAAATGATAAACATTTGCACGCTCAAGCTCATAAGGTTCTACTAGTGTATAGGTCGGGCTTTTAACCTTACCTGTATGGCCAAAGCCTTGCACTACACCTCGTGTAAACGTTGTTTTACCAGCACCTAAATCACCATGTAAATAAATAACCGCACCTTGCTCTATAATATCAGCAACGCGATTACCCATTGTAACCGTGGCAATCTCATCAGTTAAATGAAATTCAAAACTACGCGTCATTATTACCTCAAAAATTCATTCAAAAGCGCATATTTGCTAATCATACCAGAATATTCATTTAAGGCGATAAATTGAGGTTTTAGGCATAAAAAAACCAGACAAGCGAATGATTAAGTTATATTTGAATATCTATTTTCGATACCTTAAAACTGTAACATTGAAATAAAGTAAGAGAAAAGTAACGCTACGGCTTATATGCCTATAGCAAGTATTAAAGTTACTGAGATATGTAAGCTTATAATCAAACTTTTATGATTCAGCCACTAGTTCTGATACTAAAAAATATATAGCAACAACGGAGTTGATGACACAAACCAGAAAACTACCCTGCATGCTTTTGTATTTCTGATAAAAAGATAATACCAATTCGCTTAATTAAGTGATCTATTTTGAGGCTGGAAAAACGTGTTGATAGCTAGGCAGAAATTCGCTATTTAGTTGTTCTAAATGAGCATTTTTTAAAGCAGGTAGCGACACGTTTAGCCCCACAAAATGATTAAGTATTATTGCGGATTGGTATAAGTCCTAAATGTGTAAACACGTTTCAAGACAAGGCAGTTCCAGAAAACAAAAAGCCCCGGCTAATGCCAGGGCTTTTTTACAAAACTAACTTAATTAAAAATCAAGCTTGTTTTGGACTAGAAATAACGTCTACTAAAGTCCAAGATTTATTCTTAGAAATTGGTGCGCATTCACGGATAGTAACTACGTCACCCGCTTTTGCTGTGTTATTTTCGTCATGTACGTGTAACTTAGTCGTACGTTTAATGAATTTCCCATAGATTGGGTGCTTCACATAACGTGCGATAGCGATAGTGAAAGATTTTTCCATCTTGTCGCTGATTACACGGCCTTGAAGAGTACGAATTTTATCGCTCATTATTGACCTGCCTTCTGGTTAATAACTGTTTTTACACGCGCGATATCGCGGCGTACTGTTCTTAGCGTGTGTGTCTGAGCTAACTGACCAGTGCTAGCTTGCATGCGCATATTAAATTGCTCACGAAGTAGTCCTAGAAGTTCAGCATTAAGCTCTTCTACGCTTTTATCTTTTAGTTCGCTAGCTTTCATCACATTACCGTCCGAGTTACGAAAGTTGTTTTGAATGGCAGTTTACGAGCAGCAAGGTCAAACGCTTCACGAGCAAGCTCTTCTGAAACACCTTCCATTTCGTAAAGTACTTTACCAGGCTGAATTTCAGCAACCCAATATTCAACAGAACCTTTACCTTTACCCATACGAACTTCAAGAGGCTTTTCTGTAATCGGTTTGTCAGGGAAGACACGAATCCAGATTTTACCTTGACGTTTCACGTGACGCGTCATAGCACGACGAGCTGCTTCGATTTGACGAGCAGTCATACGGCCACGGCCAGTTGCTTTCAATCCGAAAGTACCGAAGCTTACTTTGTTACCGTTTTGCGCTAAACCGCGGTTGCGGCCTTTGTGCATTTTACGGAATTTTGTACGTTTTGGCTGTAACATTACTCGCTACCTCTACTTAGCACTTTTCTTGGCTTTCTTTGGTGCGCGTTTAGCTGGCTTCTCTTGCTCTTGTACTAGTGGTAAACCACCAATAACTTCGCCTTTGAAGATCCAAACTTTAACACCAATGATACCATAAGTGGTTAAGGCTTCAGAAGTTGCGTAATCGATATCAGCACGAAGAGTATGTAGAGGTACACGACCTTCACGATACCATTCTGAACGTGCGATTTCAGCGCCGCCAAGACGACCGCTAACTTCAACTTTAATCCCTTTAGAACCGATGCGCATTGCATTTTGTACCGAACGCTTCATAGCGCGACGGAACATAACACGACGTTCTAGTTGAGAGGCAATGCCGTCTGCTACTAGTTGTGCATCTAGTTCTGGTTTACGTACTTCAGAGATATTAATCTGAGCAGGTACACCAGCGATTTTAGTTACCGCTTGACGTAATTTTTCTACGTCTTCGCCTTTTTTACCGATAACAACACCCGGACGAGCCGTGTGAATTGTTACTCGGATTGATTTTGCTGGACGCTCAATAACGATTTTAGACACAGAAGCCGTTTTTAATTCCTTAGTAAGGAATGTACGAACTTTGTGATCGCCAAAAAGCTGTGCAGAGAAATCTTTTGAACTCGCGTACCAGGTAGAAACCCAAGGTTTAGATATACCTAGGCGAATACCAGTAGGATGAACTTTTTGTCCCATTACTTATACTCCTAGCTATCTGAAACCATAACAGTGATATGGCTTGTACGCTTAAGGATGCGATCTGCGCGTCCTTTAGCACGAGGCATAATACGTTTCATTGTAGGACCATCGTCCACAAAGATCGTTGTTATACGAAGCTCATCAATGTCAGCACCTTCGTTATGCTCTGCGTTAGCAATAGCAGACTCAAGTACTTTCTTAACTAATACAGCCGCTTTCTTAGGGCTGTACGCCAGGATTTCTAGTGCGCGATCTACAGGTAACCCGCGGATCTGATCTGCAACTAGACGTGCTTTTTGCGCCGAACCAGAGGCGAATTTATGTTTAGCTAATGCTTGCATTTATCTTCCCCTCTTATCGTTTCTTCGCTTTCTTATCCGCAGCATGGCCACGGTAAGTGCGAGTTGGTGCAAATTCACCTAGTTTGTGACCGATCATTTCGTCAGAAACGAAAACTGGTACGTGCTGGCGACCATTATGGACAGCAATGGTCAATCCGATCATGTTAGGTATGATCATTGAACGACGGCTCCAAGTTTTAATTGGCTTTTTCTCACCGCTTTCCAAAGCTTTCTCTACCTTCTTCAGCAAGTGTAGGTCTATAAAAGGACCCTTCTTGAGAGAGCGTGGCATGGCTATTCCTCAATATTACTTAGTACGACGACGTACTATAAATTTATCCGTACGCTTGTTCTTACGCGTCTTCGCACCTTTAGTCGGCTTACCCCATGGAGACACAGGATGACGACCACCAGATGTACGACCTTCACCACCACCGTGTGGGTGATCTACCGGGTTCATGGCAACACCACGAACTGTCGGACGAATACCACGCCAGCGATTTGCACCTGCTTTACCAAGTGAACGAAGCATATGCTCAGCATTGCCTACTTCACCTAGAGTCGCACGACAATCAGATTCAACTTTACGAACTTCGCCTGAACGAAGACGTAATGTTACATACTGACCATCACGAGCAAGGATTTGAACGTATGCACCAGCAGAACGTGCGATTTGAGCACCTTTACCTGGTTTTAATTCTACGTTGTGAACAGTCGAACCTACAGGCATATTACGCATTGGTAATGCA
This sequence comes from Pseudoalteromonas sp. SG45-2, assembly GCF_014164115.1. NCBI lineage: Bacteria > Pseudomonadati > Pseudomonadota > Gammaproteobacteria > Alteromonadales > Pseudoalteromonadaceae > Pseudoalteromonas > Pseudoalteromonas sp. SG45-2. The sequence continues at coordinate 35,035 of NZ_JACJEO010000008.1, read as the reverse complement.
TTACCAGGTTTGATTGGTGCATCAACACCAGACTGGATTGCATCGCCAGCTTTTAAGCCTTTTGGTGCGATAATGTAACGACGCTCACCGTCTGCATATAATACAAGAGCGATGTTTGCGCTACGATTTGGATCGTATTCTAAACGTTCAACAGTGGCTGGAATGCCATCTTTAGTACGTTTAAAATCGATTAAACGGTAATGTTGTTTATGACCACCACCGATATGACGAACCGTAATACGACCATTGTTATTACGACCACCTGATTTAGAGTTTTTCTCTAAAAGTGGTGCGTATGGCTTACCCTTATGTAGATCAGAGTTAACCACTTTAACTAGGTGACGACGGCCCGCAGAAGTAGGCTTACACTTTTGAAGTGCCATAATTCTATCCCCTTATTACTCGGCGCCGCCGACAAAGTCTAGCTCGCTGCCTTCTTTAAGAGTAACGTAAGCTTTTTTCCAGTCGCTACGACGACCGAAACGTGCGCCAGTACGTTTTGTTTTACCCTTAACGTTAAGTGTGCGAACACCCGTTACTTCTACTTCAAAAAGCTTCTCAACTGCTACTTTAATTTCAGCTTTAGTTGCGTCATTTACTACTTTAAAAACAATAGTATTGTTTTCTTCAGCAGCAATTGTGCTTTTTTCAGAGATATGTGGAGCAAGGATCACTTTTAAAAGACGTTCTTCGCGAATCATGCTAGCGCCTCCTCAAGTTGCTTAACAGCAGCGGCTGTAATAAGTACCTTATCGAAAGCAATTAAGCTTACAGGATCGATACCAGCTACATCACGTGTGTCAACCTTATAAAGGTTACGTGCCGATAAGAAAAGATTTTCATCTACTTCTTCAGTCACGATAAGAACATCTTTAAGCTCAAGTTCTTTAAGCTTAGCAACTAGTTCTTTAGTTTTTGGTGCTGCTAGAGCAAAACTTTCAACAACGATTAAACGCTCTTGACGAACTAATTCAGATAAGATGCTTTTAATCGCACCACGGTACATTTTACGGTTTACTTTTTGGCTGTGGTCTTGTGGTTTAGCTGCAAAGCTAACGCCACCTGAACGCCAAATTGGGCTACGGATTGTACCGGCACGTGCACGGCCAGTACCTTTTTGAGCCCATGGTTTTTTACCACCACCGCTTACTTCAGAACGTGTCTTCTGAGCACGAGTACCTTGACGAGCACCTGCTGCGTATGCAACAACTACTTGGTGTACTAATGCTTCGTTAAACTCACGTCCAAAAGTAGCTTCAGAAACTTCAAGACCGCCAGAAGCGTCTTTAATTGCTAATTCCATCACTAAATCTCCAGGACTTATGCTTTAACAGCTGGTTTAACGATAACGTCACCGCCAATAGCTCCAGGTACTGCACCCTTAACTAAAAGCAAATTACGCTCAGCGTCAACGCGAACTAGTTCTAAGTTTTGAGTCGTTACACGCTCAGCACCCATATGACCGGCCATTTTCTTACCTTTAAACACCTTACCAGGTGATTGGTTTTGACCGATTGAACCAGGAGCACGGTGAGATAGAGAGTTACCATGTGTAGCGTCTTGCATGCTGAAATTCCAGCGCTTAACACCACCTTGGAAACCTTTACCTTTAGAAGTACCGGTTACGTCAACCTTGTTGATTTCGTTGAATAATTCAACAGTAAGCTCAGCGCCTACTTCAAAATCGCCTTCACCACCGTTAAGGCGGAATTCCCACAGACCGCGACCCGCTTCAACACCAGCTTTAGCGAAATGACCCGCTTTAGCTTTGTTTACACGACTTGCTTTTTTAGTGCCTGCGGTTACTTGAAGCGCGTTATAACCGTCTGTTGCGTCAGATTTGATCTGAGCAATGCGGTTAGGTGTCGCTTCAATAACTGTCACAGGGATAGATACACCATCTTCAGTGAAGATTCGTGTCATACCCACTTTACGACCGACTAGACCTAATGCCATTTTCCTAAAACCTCTCTAATCTTTCGATTAACCCAGGCTGATTTGAACATCAACACCAGCAGCAAGATCTAAACGCATAAGCGCGTCTACAGTCTTGTCAGTTGGTTCTACGATGTCTATCAGACGTTTATGGGTGCGGATCTCGTACTGATCACGCGCATCTTTATTAACGTGCGGTGAAGTTAGTACAGTAAAACGTTCAAAGCGTGTAGGTAGTGGGATTGGACCACGTACTTGTGCGCCAGTGCGTTTCGCAGTTTCCACGATTTCTGCCGTTGATTGGTCAATCAAACGGTGGTCAAAAGCTTTTAGGCGAATACGAATGCGTTGATTTGACATTCTTAACCTCAATATAAAGAGCATATAAAAGAGCATAAAAAAACGACCGAAACAATCTTAAAACTTAAGATGTCGGCTGTTTGATTATATCTACGTTGAGTTCCAAATCGGAACTCCTGTTTATTAGCTTGAAATCCAAGCTTAATTTATCCTTTCTAGTTCCCAGAGGAATTTTGAAAGCCTGCGTATTATAGAGGTATTGGTGATAAATGCAACAACTATTTAGAAACAATGTAATGAATACTAATTTGATTAAATATGCGTCCATACATGTTCAATAGCTATACTTGAACTAATGCTTTTGATGCTAGTCAACAAACAACTAAACATCTTAATTGCGCAAACTAAGGGATTTTTAGATATTATGGTATCCTGTTGCGCTAATTTTGCCCTTAATACTCTCAATATGGTGAGTCGATGCGTATTTTTAATTATTGTTTAAATGTTATGTCTGCTGGATTTAGCCGCTTATTTGTGAAAAGCAAAGTGCTGCCAAAAAATCCTATTAAACAGTATGATCTAAACCCTGAGTACCCTACATTTTACATAGTGCGTTTAAATTCACGTTTTGATTTAGCCGCGCTGGCGCATGTTTGTAAAAAGAATGGCCTTCCAAGCCCAACAGAAGAGCAAGTGCTAGGGACTCAGAATTTAGACCGTTTTATTGGTATTAAAAATCCACCACCACTGTTTGGTGATGAAGCAAAACCAACCAATGCTTTAGCCCAAGGCAAGCAAATTATTGAGTACTTAATAAAAAGCGGTCAGCAAAACGTACAAGTGGTGCCTGTTACTATTTTATGGGGGCGCGACCCAGGTAAAGAAAAGCCAGGACTACGTACTTTAATTACACACTCTCTTACTCCAAGCTGGTTTAGAAAGTTTTTTGTGGTGTTATTTTCAGGGCGCGATAACTTTATTCGCTTTAGCCAACCACTCGACTTATCACTTTTAGTCAATGAAAAAGCCGATGTAAGCGAGTTACCACATAAATTATTACGTGTAGCACGTGTTCACTTTAAGCGCCAAAAGCTAGCTGCTACAGGCCCTAAAATGCCATCTCGTGAACAATTATTTAATTCATTATTAGCGTCACCTACAATAAAAAAAGCAATTCAAGATGAAGCTAAAGCTAAAAACATTAGCCAAACAGAAGCCCGCCAAAATGCACTTAAGCTACTTGATGAGATAGCTGCTAATTACTCTGAAGCAATGATACGTGTGGCCGAGCGATTTTTAACTTGGTTATGGAATAAGCTCTATAACGGTATTGATATTAAACACGCAGAACAAATTCATGAACTAACAGATAAAGGCCATGAAATAATCTATATGCCTTGTCATCGCAGTCATATGGATTACTTACTGCTTACTTACTCTATTTATCATTTAGGTTTAGTACCTCCGCATATAGCTGCAGGTATAAATCTTAACTTTTTCCCTGCCGGTGGCATATTTAGACGCTCTGGGGCATTCTTTATTCGTCGCTCGTTTGCAGGCAATAAACTTTATTCTGCCATATTCAAAGAGTATTTAAGCCAACTGTTTATTAAAGGTTACTCTGTTAAGTTTTACACGGAAGGCGGTCGAAGCCGAACTGGGCGCTTACTTCCACCTAAAACAGGTATGCTATCTATGACATTACAAGCAATGCTGCGCGGAATAGACAGACCAATATCTATCGTTCCTGTGTACATTGGCTACGAGCACGTAATGGAAATTAACACCTACCTTAAAGAGCTAGATGGAAAAGATAAAAAAGGCGAATCTATATTTGGTATTTTTAAGGCAATCAAAAACCTTAAAAACTACGGTCGTGGTAATTTAAACTTTGGTGATCCAATCTCGATTAACCAATACTTAAACGATAACCAACCTGATTGGCGTGATTCAATACACCCAACCGACGTGCAAAAGCCACAATGGTTAGCGCCACAAGTAACTAAACTTGCCGACCAAGTAATGGTTAAAATTAATAATGCGGCGGCGCTTAATGCTGTTAACTTACTAGCGATGATATTGCTGGTTAACGATAAACAAGCATTGAGTAAACCAAAGCTATTAGCACAACTTGATTTTTATCTGCGCTTACAGCGCGATGCAAGCTATAGCGATAAAGTAACCGCGCCAGACGAAACACCAGAGCAATTACTAACGCATGCATTAAAGCTGAATAAGTTTGAAGTTATCAGTGATGAATTTGGCGAAATTATTACTATTAGCGATAAAGAAAAAGTACTGTTTAATTACTACCGAAACAACATTTTGCACTTGTTTGCAGTACCAAGCTTAATTGCACTACATCTATTTAAACAACACAGCACAACTATTGAGCAATGCCAGCAACTTGTAAAAACATTTTATCCGCTATTTGCTAAAGAATGGTATTTACAACCTCTTGATGAAAACTACATAACGCGTATTTTAGCTAATTTTGCCGATCAAAATTTAATTGAGTTTGATGGCGATAACATTCATATAACGAACAGTAACGACTGCTTAGCTAAGCTAGAAATGCTTGGACGAGCACTTAGCTTTACCCTACAACGTTACGCTATTGTGATTGGTTTTATTCAAACAAGTGATGGCATTGAAAAAGCCGAGCTTGAAAGAGAAAGCCAAGTACTCGCACAACGTTTAGGTACACTGCATGGTATTAAAACACCTGAGTTTTTTGACAAAAAAGTACTTGTTAGTTTTATCGAAAACTTACGTGGCGAGTCGTTAATAACAGAGGGTGATAAGGGCTTAGTAGGTAGCACACAACTATGTGAAACCTACGCACACCTTAAAACATTACTGCCAGCACGCGTCTGGCAGTCAATCAGCGATATAGTACAAGATCAGTGTAACTAGCAATGCATTTACAGAAGGGGTTAGCGTTGACGCATAACCCCTTCTTGCATTGTTGAGGCAACCAAGTTGCCTTGGCGGTCAAAAAACTGCCCGCGTACCAAACCACACCCATTACTCGCACTTGGACTATCAATTGAATACAAAATCCAATCATCCATTCTAAATGGACGATGAAACCACATTGCATGATCAATCGTAGCTACTTGCATATTTGGCTGCATAAACGATACACCATGAGGTTGTAATGCAGTTGGTAAAAACTCAAAATCAGACGCATACGCTAATAAGTAATTATGGATACGCTGATCGTCCGGCATTTCACCATTAGCTTTAAACCAAATATGCTTTACCGGCTCCATAACCTCTGGTTTAAACGGGTTATGAAAAGTAACCGGTCGCATTTCAATTGGCATTTCACGGGTAAACTTATTACGGATAACCTCTGGGATATGCGAAGCATTATCTTGGTAAAACTCAAGCGATGAACGTAATTCTTCCGGTGCGGGAACATCAGGCATTGTCGCTTGATGCGATAACCCATTTTCTTCACCCTGAAATGACGCGGTCATATAAAAAATAGGTTTACCGTACTGAATTGCTTTGACTCGGCGCGTACTAAAGCTCTTTCCATCACGAATAGTTTCAACGTCATAAACAATGGGTTTAGCCGGATCGCCTGGGCGTAAAAAGTAAGAATGTAATGAATGAACTATTCGCCCTTCAGGTAGAGTTTTTTTGGCAGCAGAAAGCGCCTGCCCCATTACTTGACCACCAAATACAGCACCAAAACCTAAATCTTGGCTTTGTCCTCGATATAAACCTTGCTCAATTTCTTCAAGTGTTAACAACGACAATAAATCATCTAATACTTGGCTCATTATTTCTTCCTCATTACCCTAGTGTCCAAATGATACTATACAATAGTGGGAAGTAAATATTTGTTAGGAATACTGTTATGGCTTACTGGCTATTTAAAACTGAACCCGATGCGTTTTCATTAGATGACTTAAAAAATGCACCAAAACAAACGACTCTTTGGGAAGGCGTGCGTAATTACCAAGCTCGAAATTTTATGCGTGACGGCGTCAAAGTCGGTGATTCAGTCATGATTTATCATTCAAGCTGTAAACACGTGGGCGTAGCGGGCATTGCCGAGGTTACTAAAGAAGCCTACCCAGACCCCACTCAATTTGATTTAAGCAGCGACTATTACGATGCAAAAGCCACCAGCGACAAACCACGTTGGGTTGTTGTTGAGGTTACTTATCAAAGCCATTTAAAAAAATTAATTAGCCTTAAAGATATTAAAGCCAATGACAATATTACTGAAATCGCACTTAAAAAGGGCGGACGTCTATCAATAATGCCTGTTACTAAAAATGACTGGGATGAAATAATCAAAATGGCGCAGTAATACCCTATCGGTTTGACCTAATTTCATTGAGTTTGATATGATCTATGCTGACTTATAGCTGGAGGATTAATGAAATTACTGTATTGGTTAGATGAATGGTTAACTCTCCCGCGCAATGAGCAACAAACTCGATTACCCATGACGGGTAGTGATTTACTCGGCGATGTATTTGTTAAGTATGATTTTGTTGACGTTAATAAACCCCTGCTTTTTACCTTTTCCCCTGCTGGCACTAACGTGCAAGAGCAAGATCTTCATCCTGATTTTGCACCATGGGGTTATCACTTAGCTCAAAAACAAAACGTAAACGTAATCGCTTTTCAGCATTTAGGTAAAAGTAATTGGTTTCGTAATCGTAATTTAATCTTTTTTCTCGAGCAATTATCAACATTACTTACGCCGTTTAATTGTCGACTTGGCTATGGTTTAAGTCGTGGCGGATTTGCTGTTGGCGCTTTTGCTAAACTATTAAAGCTAAATCAGGTGTTGTTCTTTCATCCAGTAAGTACTAAAAATAAAGAATTAGTACCGTGGGATGACCGCTCTAGTACCGATATAGCTCAGCAGTTTGATTGGCAGCAAGATTATCACGATCTAGATTTAGGAGATGCCCAAGGCTATATTATTTACGATCCTACTAATCGTATAGACCGAATGCACGCTAAGCGCTATAAGCAGTTAACTCACTTACGAGTATTTGGTATGGGGCATGGCACACATGCCACATATTTGAATAAGTTTGGATTTTATAAGCAAGTAGCCGTCGATTTTATCCAGCATCAGCAAATTGATATTGCGCAGTTTCGTCTGCAAACTAAAACCTTACGTTTTAAAGAGGATTATTACAAAAGCCTTAATAAAGCGAATGTAAACTCAGCTCACCGTCAAACACTATTAAGCAAAGCTCATAATATTTTGATTGATGAAAAAGAAGTTCACGTACTGGAACATCAGGCAAAAATTGATATTCAGCCATTAATAGATGTTGCCCTTAAGCATCAAGATGAGCATCCTAATGATGCCATTCAGTTATTAGAAGTTGCTCAACAACTTGTACCTGACGATCCTTTAATTGAGCATAAAATTAAGCAACTAGAAGAGTAGTTACGCCAGTAAAAGCGGCTGTAAAGGCCAACTACTCTATTTGGCCTTTTTCTTTTTGTGCCCATACTTGGGCACAATGGCAAAGTACATCATTAACCCTAACCAAGAAAATATAATTATTCCCATTAGCCAGCCATTCTTTTCATGACCCTGTGTACGCCTACTGTTGAGTACAATAACGACAGGTAATATATAAGCACTTAAAACAACAATTAAAAATACAACTTCATTCATTATTTTTCTAGGCTCGACCAGTCTACTTCACTACTTAATACTCGATCTACCGATATATAGTGCAGAATATCGCCTTCACTTACTTTGTAATCTAATGGTGGATTTAAATCCATATTTTGTGCACTTAAATTATGAGCAACACCCAACAGTATTGCATCATGCTCAAGCTTAAAATGATGAAACAAAGTACCAAACTCCATATCTTTGCAGCCGCCTGGTATTTTCAAACTAAATTGTGTATCGCCGTGCAAAGTAGATAGCAGCTCCTCTTGCACACGGCTCGAACCTGGATCTTGCATTGAGCGTACGAGTATCTCAGCTGATTTTGCACTACTACACTCTACATTTTGGCAATGCTCTAACATCATCTCAACTTTGGTTTCATCCAAAAAGTGAGCACTTATATGACAATCATCTTTTACTAAGCGACTTATGCGCAGGGCTGTTGTAAATGTCTGATCGTCATCTTGACCATCAATAATCACCTTATCAGCACTACGAATAGCAACCCGCTCTAGCTCAGCTAAATTAGTAAAGCTCGTTAAACGTGCAAAATCAACGCTTTCGTTAGCTAAAAAAGGATGATCCATTTGCTCGGTTACCGCGAGTAAAATACGACGATCGGTTCGCTTCGTATCTGCCAAAATGTAATCAATCATCTTTTTTGTACGAGTGTCGTGCCAACCAAAAATAATAATATGGTGGTTACTGTGGGCAAAGTTTTTATCACCAGTCATAGCGCGCCTAATTAAGTAAGTAACTGTCTGTCCTGCTTTTCCTAGCAAGACACCAAATAAAGCTAAACCAAATGGAATTTGTATTAATGCAACCACCCAACGACCAAGATCAGTAGTTGGACTAAAGTCACCATATCCCACTGTTGATGTTGTTACTGTGTAATAGTAAAAAAAGGTAGTAAGCGAAGTTAACGCTTTCTCATTCGCTATAAATAGCAAGCTCCATGTTAATAGCATATGAGTCAAAATAGCTAATGCCACTGCTTGCCAACTCAACTGATCTATATGAGCGCGAACAAGTAACGCTAGCCTTTTAAATATCACCGGCATAATACAAAGTCTTCGTTAGTAAATTATCTATAAACAGTACGTTACTGTAAGCGATGCTTTTAAGCAATGTTTAAGCTTTTAACCGCAAATATTAGACTAAATGCTGTTTGCCAATGGTGATTTTTCATGATTAATTAGCGTTAAAATAATAACCAAAACAGTTGTGCTTATGCTTAATAAAATAGCCCGCCCTTTTACTAAAATTGTAGAGCGCTATCTTCCCGACCCTTTTATATTTGTAATTTTACTTACAATAATTACCCTTGTCAGTGCGAGCTTATTTACAACCGCAACTAACATTGAAGTATTACAAGCGTGGGGAGGTGGGTTTTGGAACTTATTAAGTTTTGCGATGCAAATGCTACTAGTGTTAATTACAGGCTATATGTTGGCAAGTACGCCACCTATAAGTAAGTTATTAGAAAAACTAGCAACACTCGCAAATACAGCACCTAAAGCAATTATATTGGTAACGCTTATTTCGCTTTTAGCGAGCTGGATAAATTGGGGATTTGGCTTAGTTATTGGTGCCCTTTTTGCCAAAGCAATTGCTAAACATACTCGTGTTGATTATCGATTATTAGTAGCCAGCGCTTACTCAGGTTTTGTTGTATGGCATGGCGGATTAGCGGGTTCGATTCCTTTAACCATCGCAACCGATGGTCACTTTTCAGAGGCCAGCATTGGTATTATTAGTACAGAGCACACTTTATTTGCGGGCTTTAATATAGCCATATTAGTTGGTTTATTCATTATTATGCCGCTCGTTAATCGCTATATGCTGCCAAGCGAGCAAGAAAGCGTATATATCGACCCAGCTCTTTTACAAGAGACAACACCTAAGCCCACAACAATAACCAGACCTGCCCAACATTTGGAACAAAGCAAACTACTCGGTATGACAATTGGCTTATTAGGTTTGGCATATTTAGGTTATTACTTTTTTATTGCTGGCGGAAACTTAAACCTTAATAGCGTTATTGCCGTATTTTTGTTTTTAGCTATTACGCTGCATCAAACACCCCATAATTTACTTAACAGTCTGCAACAAGCAATTCCAAGCGGGGCTGGCATTGTTATTCAATTTCCTTTTTATGCCGGCATCATGGCGGTAATGGTTGATAGTGGATTAGCACAACAGATATCACGTGGCTTTATTGCCGTTGCAGATGCTGATAGCTTGCCATTTTTTAGTTTTATAAGTGCAGGACTCGTTAATATGTTTGTACCCTCTGGCGGCGGCCAATGGGCAGTACAAGCGCCTATTGTTATACCCGCAGCACAAGAGCTAGGTGCCGATATATCTCGCGTTGCAATGGCTGTTGCGTGGGGTGATGCGTGGACTAACCTAATTCAACCTTTTTGGGCATTACCCGTCCTTGCTATCGCAGGCTTAAAAGCAAAAGATATTATGGGGTTTTGTGTTGTGCAGTTGTTTGTAACTGGGGTTTTTATATCGCTGGTATTGAGCTTTTATTAACTGTAAACATAATAAAAAGGCGTGTAATACACACGCCTTGATTGTTTTATGCACTCTCGCTCTGCTGTTGTAGCTCCACCAACCTACCCTCTTTCAGTTGATAGACTTTGCTGGCCATGTTAATGGTTTCTTGGCGATGAGCAATCATAATCCGTGTGATGGGTAAGTGCTGAATTTGTTCACTTATTTTGGCTTCGTTGCCTTTGTCTAAATGACTAGTCGCTTCATCCATAAACAACACGCAGGGCGATTGATACAACGCTCGCGCTAATAATAGCCGCTGCACCTGCCCGCCCGATAAGTTTGATCCCATATCACCTACTAATGAGTTATAACCCATAGTCATTTTGGTAATATCATCATGAATAGCTGCATGTCGGGCACATTGCTCTATTTTTAAGTAATTGGGCTGTGGGTCAAAAAAGCTGATGTTATCGGCGATTGAGCCAGCTAACAATGTGTCATCCTGCATCACTGCAGCTATTTGTTTACGGTAGTTTTTAAGACCAAACTGGGTGATATCTTTACCATCCAGCAGCACTTTACCCGAGGTCGGCTGTAATAACCCCAGCATAATTTTCATTAGCGTAGTTTTACCTGCACCAGAAGGCCCTGTAATCGCAATCGAGTCACCCGTATTCAGCGTTAAATTAACATTATTTAAAATGGGCGCTTGCTCTTCACTGTAACTAAAGCAAATATTCTCAAGGGTAAGCTGACCTTTTGCTTTACCTTCGTCATCACCGGTATATGCCATTTCACCGTCACGATTAGCTTCTTGTTTCGTGAGTGCTATATCTGCAATACGGTCTAAGTGTAAGCGCATCATTTTGAATTGAATAATTTGCTCAATTAAGTTGGCAAAGCGGCTGGTTAACTGGTTTTTATAAGCAATAAACGCCAGTACCATACCAACAGACAAGCTATTGCTCATAACTAGCAATGCAGCAAAGTAAATCACCAATACATTTTCAAGGCCAAATAACAGTTTATTAAATGAATCAAAGCTAATGTTTAAACGCCCTAAACGGATTTCACTATTAATGACTTCAGCATAACGGTTTTGCCAAATACCTTGGCGCTGCGATTCATTGCCAAACAGCTTTATAGTTTGCATACCGCGAATATTTTCTAAAAAGTTCGACTGCTCTTTGGCAGATGATTGAATCATTTCTTCGGTAGCTTGGTGCAGCGGCCTATACAGCGCTAAACGTACTAAGGTGTAAAGCACAATTGCGCCGACAACTATTGCAGTGAGTTTTAGCGAATAAATTAGCATCATAATCAATACGGTAATGCCCATTACGCCATCGACCAGTGTTTCGACAAACCCTGTAGTTATGCGTTCACGTATTTGTGCCAAGGAGCCAAAGCGCGATACAATATCGCCAACATGGCGTGACTCAAAATAATTCATCGGTAGCCGCAATAAGTGCCGGAGTAAGTTCACACCCATTTGCATATTCAAAAGGCTGGAAAGCCGTAAAATTAACCAGCTTCGCACCGCATTAGTCACCACCGAAATAATCGCAATCAGCGCAAACCCCATAGCGAGTACCGTTAATAACGATTCATCAAAACTAATGAGTACTTCATCCACCACCCACTGCATATAATAAGGGGTCATCAAGGCAAATAGCTGCAATACCAGTGACAACGCAATCAGTTTTAGTAACCCTGCTTTTAAGCCCTTCATGGTGCTCCAAAGTTGGGTAAACTTCATCTGCGCTTTTTCTTGTTTAGCTTCAAACTTACTCGTTGGCGTGAGCTCTAAACAAATACCGGTAAAGTGCTTGCTAAATTCTTCACTATTTAAACTGCGTTTACCCACAGCAGGGTCATTAATTGCAAACTTACCTGAAGATCCTTTACCAGAGACTTTGGTCAATACCACAAAGTGATTCATATCCCAATGTAAAATACACGGCGTTTGTAGTTTATGCACTTCATCAAGTGGGCATTGCAATGCACGACTGGCGAGCCCCAAGTTATCACCCAACTCAATCAGCTGTTGTAAGTTCATCCCCTTTAAATTAGCCGAAAAGCGCTTGCGCATGGCAGGCATATCCAACTGATGGCCGTGATAACACGCCACCATAGCCATAGAAGCGAGACCGCATTCGGCTATTTCGGATTGAAGGATTAGAGGAGCTTGTTTAAAGCTTGAAAAATTTAGCTCGCTATTCATTTGCAGTCATTACTCAAAAATAACAGATAGACTAGTCTGTTCTTTAGAAATTGAACCGCTTTGATTAAGTTGAAACTTATAAAGAGAATGAGCAACAATATTTTTTCGTTTTACAGGTCCATAGTGCCTAGAGTCGAGACTATTGGAAAAATTATCACCAACAAGAAAATACTCTTCTTCGCTAAGCTTAAAAGCCGAGCCATTACTGCAGTTTTTATCCGACTTTAATTCTTCTGCTTTCCAGTTTGTTGTAATATTACGTGTAAAACCATTCACATATACTAAATCACCGCAGACTTGCACTTTATCATGTGGACCAGCAATCAGTCGCTTTCTATGCAAGTCACCTTGTTCATTTATGAAAGCATACATAGCACCTTCATCAAGACTAAAATCAAAATGTTTGGAGACTATATAATCATTTGAAGAAATAGTAGGCAAGTTTGACTTTGTTTCGTTTTGGTCAAAAGAATAACCTGTAACAAAGGGTAAATTTATTGAAAGCATAAACATGGTAATAACACTAACACCCACCGACGATAGTAAAGCATTTCGTTTTTTTTTCTGCATTAAATCTGCTATAAAAAAGGTTACAAACAATATTAAAAAACCATAAAACATATATTCAAATGAGTATAAATTAGAGCCAAGCTCACATAACCTAATGAAATATAAGTAAATAAAAACAATTAAAATCTTACATAAAATGTTTTTCATTGCTTCAAACTACTCCCGTATTAAAGGTATAGCGCATAAACGCCATACCTAAATTTCAAAAGTTTTTATGGGTAAACAGGCGTGGCGCCTTCCACAGGGACTATGGAGCAAGAATCACCTGTGTCCCAATAACTTGGCATTTCACCATTACCCATCTTTGTTGGCCTTAAATATCTCAACCAACCCCAGCCACCATTCACTTGTTCAATTTCTTTTACGTTTAATTCACGCATTTTGTTATACTCCATAAATCCGATGCTTTTTAGTTAAGTCATCGGGTTGCTAATGTGTTAACTCAACTGTTTGAGCTAATGGTTAGTAGGCTGGCTTTAGTTGTTCTCGCTAAAGTTTGACTAAAGTCAGCCACTCTATTCCCTGCTTAATATTGCTTATTGCAGCAAATTAAACAGATGAATTTTTGTTTGTTATCGGAATAAATTCCGACCTACAATGAACTATTAACTCACTCGCCCCTTTAGGCTGTATAGTGGCTCGAGTAACCATTCAATTAATGTGCGCTGCTCTAACATAATATCCGCTTCAAACAACATGCCGCTTTTTAGCTCGAACGCTTTACCATAGACCTGCATTTGCTGTTGGCTGAGTGTTGCTCGCAAACGGTACACAGGCTCTTGCAGTGCAATGGGCAAACGTATTTCATTTGGGGTAATGAGTGCTTTGTCGATGCGGATAATTTTGCTGTTAATAAAACCAAAGCGTTGATAAGGGAAAGCATCAAAACGCAGGCGCGTATCGTTACCTAGTTGTATAAAGCCTGCTGAACGTGTAGGTAGCAGCAATTCCGCCACTAGCTCTGAACCTTCGGGAATAATATGCAGTAGCGGTTTTGCTTGAGTGAGTGTTTCACCCTCAACCACTTGAATGCCAGTAACAACACCGCTGTTACTGGCTGTTATGGTATATTGATAGTTACTTTTAATTTGTGTGAGCTGGTTTTGAATATCCGCTTGTTGACGTTTAAGACTATTTATACGCAACGTATACTGCTGGGGCACGTTGGCAATATTAAAGCTAAGTTGACTTAATTGGTTTTCTTGCTGCATCAGCAAGCGTGCTAGGTTTTGTTTTTCTTGCTTAGCATCTAACAAAGCTTGCTGTTGTTGCTCACGCTCAATATTTGATAAAAAGCCATTTTTATTAAGCTGGTTGATATTACTTTGTTGGCGGTTAAGTAGTGCGAGTTTTTCATCGGTCAGTGTAAGCTGGTTTTTTAATGCCACTTGCTCATTAGTTAGCGCACGTTTTTGCGCTTGCAAGTTAAGGGATTCTTGTTCTTGTAGGGTATAGCTTTGTGTTATTTCGTCATTAAGCAATTGTATTTGCATACTTAGCTGCTCAACAAGCTCGGTACTCAAAGCTATGCCTTGGCTGTTATTTTGCTGCACAATAATGGTCGCCAGCGGCTGACCTTTAGTAACGGCATCACCCTCTTGTACAAATAGCTGCTCAATCATACCACCTTGATTAGCAAAGCTTTGAATTACCCCTTTATTGGGTATTAAAAACCCCCGAACTGTTTCCTTGCGTGAATATTCTGCTGTAAATAAAAAGGCTATCATTACAATCGAAATACATACCAAAATAAATACGGTAAGTTTTATTGATAGTGGTTGTGCGAGCGTAATCACTCCTGTTAAACGCTCTCTTTGCTGAGCGACAGCTTCCTTTCTAAATAACATCCAGTTGATCCGCTAAGATTGTTCTAATTTATATTACACTAGAACTCAATTAACAATAAACAAACATAAAAGTCTAAAAATAAAACATTAATGTAAAAAACTAACTTATTTAGTTAGGCAAAATAAAAATACTAGCTCGATAAAATAGTCATCGGCAGGCTCAATATTGGATTTTCTGAATCGGCAAAGTGCATCATTACAGCTACATGCCCAGCTACTACAACTGCATACATTACCGCTGAAAAGCCTTGGCCATATTTATCTAGCGGCATTAAGTGTGAATAGTGACGGCCTCGCCATTCAAATACAATTTCCAGCGCACCAACAAACAAAAAGAATACCAGTAACATTAAGCCAAAGGTGTAGCTCAGCCATAAGCCAAATAGTACGCCTAATAAGCATACGCTTAAACCAATCCATGAACGCATTGAAAAGCTAATACTTTTTAATACATGCCCGCCATCAAGCGGCAAAATAGGTAACAAGTTAAATAAATTTAATAACGCACTAAGCACCGCAACACCTGCAAATATTTCCATCTCGGTGGCGTAATATAAAACGACACCCAGTACCGAGGTAATTAAACCAAATGCAGGCCCCATTAATGATATAACTACATCTTGCCAACGGGTTGTTATTTTATCGTCACTTACAGCAAGCCCACCAACAAACGGGATTAAATAAATACCTTTGGTTTTTATGCCAAAGTATTTCATGGCTCTTACGTGCCCATATTCATGTACTACTAAACACGCAATAAGCATCAGCGCAAATTCGATGCTAAATAGCCACGCATAGCCTGCAACAGAAGCCCCTGCAAGCACTACTTTAATTACCTTAGCGCTTTTAAAAAGCTTAAAGCCTAATGCAGCTAGCCCTAAAAAGCCTTTTTTAGGTGACCCATTTGTAGGTGCTGGTAACGCAAGTTGTGTTGCAAATTGATCATCTACAAAGAGCGAAATGCTTTGCTCTTCCACTGCCGCTGTATCAATACCTATTACTTTGTTGTCGTAAGTAAATTGAAAATAGTTTTCACGAGGGTTATCAAATGTAATGGCTTGTTGCGCGTGAAATACCTGCACAATTTTTTTCCCAGACACCATAAGCGAAAATGGTTGCTCGGCTAAAGTAAGATCTATTCTTATCATAATTAAGACCGTTTAAAATAATGGCGCTAGTATACCTAATCAGCTTAAAAACACGAGTGAAGGTGCTAGGTAACTATTTTCAAAATAAAAGTATTTGATACTGACAAAATAAAAAAACACTACTACTTTTATAGTAACTCCAAGCGATACATTGAAAGGGATAACAGTGGACAAAATAGTGCCTAATATTTTAGTTGTTGACGATTCAAAAGCAATTTTGATCGTTATGGAAGCTATACTTAACGAATTGGGTATGTCCAACACTATAACTACGTGCCTGAATGCAAAAGAAGCGCTTGAAAAAGTTAAAGAGGATATCAACTACTTTGATGCTATTTTTACTGATCTCAATATGCCCGAAATGGACGGCATGGAATTAATCCGCCACTTAGGAGAGTTACATTATCAAGGCGGTATAATAATTGTTTCTGAAATGGACCATAAAGTTATTAGCTTAGCTGCCAATCTCGCGAAACAACACAACGCGCACCTCATTGGTAATATTTCAAAGCCAGTGCAACTGTCTCAGGTTAGTAGGTTACTTACTAAAGTGGCGCAATTAAACAGCCACACTTTATTAAAAGAGTCAGCCATTTCAAAAGATGAGCTTATTGATGCATTAAAAAACGATGAAATAACGCCTTTTTACCAACCAAAAATAAACGCTGATAACAATAAAATTGAAAGCGTTGAAGTCTTAGCACGTATTTTATCAAGTAAAGACGGCAATATTATTTTACCTAACCGTTTTATAAACACTGCCGAACAACACAACTTAATTAATCAAATTACATTTTCTCTTTTTGAAAAGGCCACCAGCGAATTCAAAAATATGAAAGCGCAACTAGGTCATGATTTTAAAATGGCATTTAACTTATCGCCAACTCAGCTCGACGACTTAAACTGCCCTAATAAATTACTGCTCATTTTAGAACTAAACCAACTCACACCTAGTAATATAATTATAGAAATAACAGAACAACATGCACTCTCAAGCCTCATGCAATTAGAAACACTAAACAGATTAAGAATGCATGGCTTTGGTATATCGCTAGACGATTTTGGTGTTGGTTTTACTAATATGAATCAGCTTCGAAATCTTCCTTTTACTGAAATTAAAATAGACCGTTCACTTATTAGCCATATAGAAACAGATTTATTTTCTCAAGTGGTCGTAAGTTCGTTATTTAATATTACGAGTAAAGATAATTTAGACTTAGTAGCAGAAGGTGTTGAACGACCAGAAGAGCTCGTTTATTTAAGGCATTATAGAAGAAAACTAGCCATACAAGGTTTTTTATTTAGCCGCCCTAAACCACAAGACGAATTTATATCTTGGGCTAAAGATTGGCTGAAGACTGATGGCAGCCCCGCTTAAAGCGGTATTAATATTTAATCGGGGCTGGTTAACTAATTATCACCCCGAGTGTGTTTATCTTCTTCACTGACTATATGCGCACTGCTTGCTAAACGTTTGTGCCAACGCTGCCTTGCTACTGCGCGCATATTAGTAGATTGGTCACGCTCATCTACAATCTCTAGCCCCATTAAAGCTTCAATCATATCCTCTAGCGTTACAATACCTTGCACGTCACCGTACTCATCTACAACTAGGCATATATGCGTGCGCTTTGTTAAAAGAGTTTGCAGTAACGACGATACATTTTGAGAACTCGGCACCGTATAAATAGGCTTAATCAATTTGCTGATTTTGTAATCGGTACCTAAACGGTGAAATGCCAGCATAATATCGTTTTTATGCACAAACCCAACGATATCATCGGCATCTTTATCAAATACCAACACTCTAGAAAACGATGACGACCCATGTTCATTTAAATACTGATTAACTGTTAAATCTTTATGGATTTTGAAAATAACAGTTCGCGGCGTCATTAAATCACATAATTTTGCATGCTTAAAATGCAACAAATTACGGATAATATCAGATTCATCTTGATGTAATGCTCCCGACTCCGTGCCTATATCTGCCATTGCCTCTATCTCTTGACGAATATAGTAAGCCTCATCGTGCTTTGGACCCATTAAATTTGTTAGCTTTTGTGCAAACCATACAAAAGGCTTTAGCGATATAACTAAAAACCGCAAAGCGTAGGTAACACTTGGGGTTAAAGCTCGCCAGTAATTAGCCCCCAAGGTTTTAGGTATAATTTCAGAAAGAATTAATACAAGAAATGTCATGATGGCTGATGCAATACCTACAGCCGCATCGGAAAAAACGACAGCCGCTTGTGCACCAACTCCCGCTGCACCTGCAGTATGGGCAACTGTATTTAAAGTTAAAATAGCAGCTAAAGGCTGATCTATATTGTTTTTAAGCTTTTCGAGCTGTTTAGCAAGCTCAGGGTGTTTTTTTCTAAGTGATGCAACATAGCTGGGCGAAATACTTAATAACACAGCCTCCATCACAGAACATAAAAACGAAATAACAATCGCCACTACCATATAAACTATCAGTAAAGTCACTTTCTCTCCTCTATATTGGATATGTGAGCATGGTAACAATACATGCTATATTTGGCCAAACTTCCAATAATAATAGGCATAATAATGAAATTTAGCGCACCATGGTGTCATCAAAATAAGCTATTTAAGTACGCAGCAGCTCTTTTAACGCTTAGCAGCTTAAGCTTTGCTGCAATAGCGGCACCATTGGATAAATCAAAAATTCAGTTTATCGGCCCACTTGCCGAAGATATGCAGTTAAAGCCTTTTCAGACACCTCATGGCAGTGCGATTATTAACAACCTATTGCCACAACTACAAGCAGACACAGATAGTTTTTCTGTATTTGGGAAAAAACAAAACTGGCAACCGTTTAATAAAATCAATGCGCTCACTTTAGGTGGGTTACAGGCACTAAAATTTAATATTGAAACAACCCGCTTTACGCAAGGTACGCTTACCTTAAAAGGGATTGAGCAAGGGCAGTTATTTATTAATGGCGAACTACAAACAGGCGATAAAAATAGCTATAGGTTAACTTTAAATAACAGTACTCACACTGTTTTAATAGTAGCCCAGCAAGTAGCTAATTGGCACGATGTAACGCTTGATTTTGCTCCAAAGAGCGACATTGATAAAATTACGCTCAGCACTTCACAAACAAAACGTTTATCTGCAAAACAACTGTTTGATGCTCCTACCATTAGCCAATTATCACTCGCACCTAATGCCAAGCAGTACGTTACTACCACTCGCACTTATAGCGATAAAACACAAAATCAAGCAAATACAGTTACTGTACTTAAAGATTCAGACAATCAAACGCTTTATCGCTTTGAAGCAGGCCAACCAAGTAACATTATTTGGAGTCCAGATAACCAATATTTAGTGTATTTGTTAAATGGTGAGCTTAAACAACTTAACCGTAAAAACCTCTCAATAAAAACATTAGCAAACGATTTAGAAGGAGCTAATGGCTTTACCTTTTATAACGACACCAGTCTTTTGTTTAGCTGGTCTAAATCACCTGAGAGCACTAACAGCTTAACCAAGCACTATAAAGGTCTGCAAGATCGCTGGTCGTATGCACGTTCCATCAGCCAAATTTATATGCTTGATACTAAAAGTGGTTTAACAAAAGCACTTAGCCAAGGTCCTCTTTCTTACAGCCTTGAAGATTCAAATAGTAACCGTGGCAAAGTATTAATGAGCCTCCCAGTAATGGCAATGCAGGCATC
Organism: Pseudoalteromonas sp. SG45-2; assembly: GCF_014164115.1. NCBI lineage: Bacteria > Pseudomonadati > Pseudomonadota > Gammaproteobacteria > Alteromonadales > Pseudoalteromonadaceae > Pseudoalteromonas > Pseudoalteromonas sp. SG45-2. Next base: position 15,128 of record NZ_JACJEO010000008.1, on the reverse strand, counting down.
AACCCACCCTGAAACAGAGCTTGTTGAACTCGATTTAAAATCAAACAAGCTTTCATCGCTTGGTAAATTCAAAACGTTTAATTTAGCCAAATACGCAAATAAAGATATTTATGTAGTTGCAGGCCCGGACTTTAAAAATGGCGCAGGCAGAGCACTACCAAAAGCAATGCTTGCTAATAACTACGACGGGCAACTTTACCTACTTACTGAAAGCGGTAAAAACGTAAAAACACTCAGTAAACAATTCGACCCCGCTATTGGCCAACTGCACGTTTTAGAAAACGGCGATGCGCTTATTAAAGTAACAGAGCAAGACACTCAACCACTTTATCTATTTGATTTAAGTAAACAGCGCTTTAAAAAATTAAATACGGGATTGGATATTGTTGAAAAATTTAGTTACTCGCACGACCGTAATACCGAAATTTTACTAAGTGGCACTAACGCTTTAGCGCCACAACAACTAAAGCGCCTGAACGTAAGTAAAAATAAAACAGATTTAATATGGGATTCAAAACCAAGTAGCTATGCAAATACACGACTCCCTACATTAGAAGACTTTAATTTTAAAAATAAACATGGTGTTGAAATAACTGGCCGTGTTTACATTCCGAGCAATTTAGATAAAACTAAAAAGCACCCAGCGCTCGTGTATTATTACGGCGGTACTTCACCAGTTACGCGTGGTTTTACAGGTCGGTACCCGTTTAACTTATGGGCAGAAAATGGCTACATTGTTTATGTTGTGCAACCTACTGGCGCAACAGGGTTTGGACAAAAGTTTTCAGCGCAGCATGTTAATGCCTGGGGCGACTACACCGCAGACGATATTATCGAAGGCACACAAGCCTTTTTAAATAAATACAACTATGTTGATAGTAAAAAAATAGGGAATTTAGGGGCATCGTACGGTGGCTTCATGACCATGTTATTAGCAACTAAAACCGATATATTTAGTGCTTCAATAGCTCATGCGGGTATTTCTAATATTACCTCGTATTGGGGTGAAGGTTGGTGGGGTTACTTATATTCTGGCGAAGCATCAAAAAATAGCTTCCCGTGGAATAACCCTGAGCTTTACAGCCAACATAGTCCTGTATTTCATGCCGACAAAGTAACAACACCTATGCTACTTCTTCATGGTGATAGCGATACCAATGTACCTGTTGGCGAAAGCTTAACAATGTACACTGCGCTTAAACTGCTTAATAAGGACGTAGAGTTAATCGAATACAAAGGCGCCGACCATCAAATTTTTGCACGCGATAAACGATTTGATTGGTGGAACACCATGCTCGCATACTTTGATAAAAAGCTAAAAAACGAGCCTCAATGGTGGGACTCGATGTATAAAAATGACTGAGCCTGAACCTTTAAAATAACAACTTAATACAGATTTATTAGTAGTAGAATTAATTATTTAGCACCTTTTAATTAGTTTAAAGGTGCTAACCTCATCCTCTAATAACGTCTTATACCCCTTTGAAATATTAAGTTACTTAAAACTAATAAACCCCCTTCTCAGCATTTACCTATTGGTGCTACCATACAGAGCTATAAGCATTCAAAATAAAGTACTATGGCTATTAATGTTTTATTGGTTGAAGACGATGAACTACTCGTTAAACGCATCCAAAATCACTTTGCAGATACCGAATTTACAATAGAGGTAGACCCCACTGGCGCTGATGCACTTAACATTGTAAGGCAGCGGGTAAACCTGCGCGGTGCTATATCATTAGCCATAATTGACATTGTCTTACCAAAGCGCGACGGGCTTCAGCTCGCAAAAGAATTAAACACACTGACCGATATTGGCGTTATTGTATTATCGAGTCGTGACTCCCAAGCCGATCGTATTGCAGGTCTTGCACAAGGTGCTGATGACTATATTTGTAAGCCCGTCGATTTACTTGAGTTAGAACTTCGCATGCGCGCGCTCTATAAGCGTGTTGCAGTTAACCTAGAAGACGACGAAAGCGAAGAGTTTATAGAATATGCTGACTTTAAGCTTCATCCTGATAACCGCACATTAATTACTGCTGCGGGCGTTGAGTCACGCTTAACTGAAGCCGAACATAAAGTGCTTATTTGCTTAATTAGTAATGCAGGTAAAGCCACATCCCGTGAAAAAATATCAGAAGAAATAGGCCAGCCCGATTGGAGCCCAAACGATCGTACTGTTGATGTGCTTATTGGTCGTTTACGTAAAAAATTAAATGACGAAAAAGATCAAAAACGCATCGTTACCGTACGCGGTAAAGGCTATATGCTTTCTATTTAATACTTAGTTAATTGCGCAATAAGGCGCTCAAATGCGCGGTAATTAAGTGCTTCTTTAAGCTCATTTAAACTAATGTTTTCAGCGCCTTTTAAATCACTAATAGTCCGCGCCACCTTAATTACTCTATGGTAAGAGCGTGGCGATAAAGACAACTTCTCGCTTGCTCTAGCTAAAAATTGCAACTCTGCAGGCGCAAGTACACAGTGCACACTCATTTCTTTATTATTAAGTCTCGCATTAACCTTACCTTGGCGTTTTAGCTGCACATAATAAGCAGCCTCAACTCTTGCTCTAACCTCAGCACTGGTTTCCTCTGGTTTGGTACTTTGTAGCTCAACACTCGTTAAACGAGGTAGTTCTATTTGCAAATCAATACGGTCAATAAAAGGCCCTGATACTCGCGATAAATAACGCATAACTTGATCGGGAGTTGCCCGCTTATCAGTATGGCTCCCCGTTGGGCTTGGGTTTAATGCTGTAATAAGCTGAAACTGCGCTGGGAACTCCATTTGCCTAGCTGCACGTGAAATAGTTACTGTGCCGGTCTCCATTGGTTCACGCAGTGAATCAAGCACCTTACGCTCGAATTCCGGTAACTCATCTAAGAAGAGCACACCGTTGTGTGCCAGCGAAATTTCACCAGGCTTGGGATTTGAAGAGCCCCCCACCAAAGCAACAGCTGAGCACGTATGATGCGGATTACGAAATGGCCGCTGTCGCCAATTAGTTAAATCTATGGATTGTCCAATAATAGAGTAAAGCGCAGCTGTTGAAATAGCTTCATCGTCCGACATAGTAGGCATAATTGTAGCCATTCGCTGGGCCAGCATTGATTTACCAGTACCTGGAGGGCCTAAAAATAGTAAATTATGCCCGCCAGCTGCAGCAATTTCGAGCACTCGCTTTGCACCGGGCTGACCTTTAACATCGCTTAAATCGAGCAAAAAGTCAGGGGCTTGCGTGCAGTCGGGGTACTCTATATTTAATGGCAAGGGTTGTTGATTAAGTAGGTCGCCCCATACTTCTTGAATAGAGCTTACGGCTTTGCGTTTAACGCCATTAACTAGGCTTGCTAGGCTGTCGTTTGCAAGAGGTAAAAAGCAGCAGCGATCTTCTTCTTTAGCAGCAAGTACCGAAGGTAAAATAGCGTTTACACCACGCACTTCACCATTAAGAGCAAGCTCACCATAAAACTCGTACTTATGAATATCAGGACACACTATTTGCCCAGAGGCGACTAAAATACCCACCGCAATAGCCAGATCAAACCGCCCACCATCTTTTGGTAAGTCGGCTGGGGCTAAATTTACGGTTATTCGTTGATCGGGAAAACCAAATTGTGAGTTTTCGAGTGCGCTACGTACCCTGTCTTTCGACTCTTTAACAGACGCTTCGGGCAGGCCTACAATATGAAAAGCGGGTAAACCATTTCCTAGGTGAACTTCTACAATAACTTCAGGGGCATTTATACCCACTTGAGCACGAGAAAATATACGAGCTAACGACATTCCTTATCCTAGTAAATGGTGTGATTACACCAGTTTAGTCAGGATATTTAAAAACGTGTAATGTGATTTGCCATTTTATAGCGGCTAAACGAAGTAATAAGGTCATTAACATGCCTAATACCATCGCCATTTCGGTTACTAACGAAAAACTAATGCCAAGCGTATAAACAGTGCCACCCGCTATACAGGTAATAGCGTAAAGCTCACCTTTTAATAGCATAGGGATCTCGCGTGCAAGCACATCTCGAATTAATCCACCAAAGCAGCCTGTAATTACAGCCATAATTACCGCAGTCATATCGGGCATACCAACAAGCTGTGCTTTTTGCGCCCCCATTACTGCAAAAAAAGCTAACCCAAACGCGTCCGCTGTTTGTAAAATATAATGAGGTATCGGCTTTTGTTTATTTATAAGGCGTGTTGTAACAAATACTGAAGCGAGTATGGCAAAAAAGTAACTTTGATCGTGTAACCAAAACACTGGAACATCTAAAATTAGATCTCGCACTGTACCACCACCAATAGCAGTTACTGTCGCTAAAACTACGACCCCAAAGCCATCCATTTTTTTCTCATACGCTAGCAAAGTGCCCGATACAGCAAACACCGCAATGCCTATTAAATCAAACCAGTGGTAAAGTTCAGTCATATTTGTAACAACCTAAAAATATTTGTGCCGTTTTAACACAAACCAAACAAGGTTTTAAGTAATAACGATTTATTTTAAGAAGTTTATAACATTTTAAAGTGTATCTCAGGGGGGGCGGGAGCTTGCGCTTATGAGAAGTGAATGCCTCATGCAGTGAAGATGATCTTTATCCTATAAGCTAAATCACCACACTCATCAAATTTTAGACATAAAAAAACACGCTTTAAGCGTGTCGTTTCATTCTTATTTATTTCAGTGGTGCGGAAGCCTGAACTTATAAAAGGTGAACCGACGACCTTCGGGTTATGAGCCTCAATATACACACTAAATTTTAGACATAAAAAAACACGCTTTAAGCGTGTCATTTCATTCTTATTTATTTCAGTGGTTGCGGGAGCCTGAACTTATAAAAGGTGAACCGACGACCTTCGGGTTATGAGCCACAATATACACACCAAATTTTAGACATAAAAAAACACGCTTTAAGCGTGCCGTTTCATTCTTATTTATTTCAGTGGTTGCGGGAGCCTGAACTTATAAAAGGTGAACCGACGACCTTCGGGTTATGAACCACAATATACACACTAAATTTTAGACATAAAAAAACACGCTTTAAGCGTGCCGTTTCATTCTTATTTATCTCAGTGGTTGCGGGAGCCTGAACTTATAAAAGGTGAACCGACGACCTTCGGGTTATGA